>JAYVKL010000310.1:0-3037 GCA_043768465.1 Pyrinomonadaceae bacterium | reverse complement strand
GAGCGGCGGAAAATCGCGGGCGGCGTATTTTAGAAATTCGATTTCGGCGCGGCGGAAATCTTCTTCAAAATAAAGCTCATAGACGAGCGCGTCAATCACTGTTTCAAACTGCTCGACCAGATGGCTGTTCGGCACATATTCATTGACTTGTTCCGCCGCATCCGTTTCTTTGAGAAAAAGAATGTAGTCAACGAGATTTTCAAAAGTTTGTTTTTGTGAAGTTGTCGTTTTTGCAATCGGAAGTTGTGAAACGTATTGAGCGATATAACGAACGTAACCGCCGCGAATTTTTGGACTAATTTGTAAATAAAACCAAAATAAAAGTTTGCTGTTCAAGGGTGCTAAAAGCCACTTTTCATCTGTCGGAATCATATAAAGCGTATTTGCTAAATAATAACCGCTTGTGTCCCAAGCAAATTGAGGTTTTTGAACAATATCAGGATAAATTATTTTCGGCTTTTCAAAATCTTCCCAATATGCAGTGTTATCTTGAATTTCAAACCATTTATAACTTCCGGGTTTTCTTCCAATTCCAGGCGTTAATGCAGATTTATGTTCATTAAGATAATTGAAAATTGTTTGATATTTTTTGATGTTAAATCCACGCCTAGTAAATATTAACCATAAATTTGGGTTTTCAGCTTTCCAACGCTTTGTATCTCGACCTCGCAAATATGGTTTAAGAATTTCAGCGCACGATTTATCTTTCTGAATTATTTCTTCTTTGACTGACTCAGGAATAACAAAAATATCATTCGCGCCTGTCGTAACACCGCGATAAAATTCTCCTTTAATATATTTGCCAAATGGTATTCCTTTTGCTTTTATTTTTTCAACTAACCGTAAAACGATTGGTTCTTCAAAACTCCAACCGTCTTTCGTCATTTCCTTTTGTTCTAAATCAAAACTGAAATTATTAAATCCGTTCTGAAAATCTAAAATTCTTTCAAATTGCGGAAAACTCCAAACACGCGCTTTGTTTCCATTCGGCAAATCTTTCTGCAAAATGTTGATGCTTGCGTAAGCCGCCGCTTCAAAAACGGGCGCGTCGCCGAAATCAATTATTTGTCTGATTTTCGATTTCTGACTCAAAAACTTTCGCAGGTTTTCGCCGTAATTGGCGCGATAAAATTTGTTTGAAGTAATAAACGTGAGCGTTCCGTTTTCTCGCAAAAGCTGATGTCCGAGCGCGTAGAAATAAACCAAAATATCAGCCGTTCCCGAAAATACGTCTTTGTAATTCTGCGCGAAAACGGTTTTGTAATGTTTGATTTTTTCCTGTCGAATATACGGCGGATTGCCGATGACAATATCAAAGGATTTCACGCCGAACATCCATTCGGAATCAAACCAATCAACTTTTTCGTGTCCGAACGGATTCCAACGCGAAAGCTCAAAGGCGCGGCGGTCGTAGTTTTCGCGGAAATTTTTCACCTGCGCGTCGTAAATCTCGTCTTGAATGCGTTTGAAATGCAGTTTGGCGGCTTCTTTGCTCGCGCCGAAACTGTTGATATATTCGTGGCGCACGGCGGCGAGTTCGTTTAACTGCGCGTCGGAATTAAACAAACCGCTTGCGGGCAATTTCAAAAGCGCGTCGGCGGTCACGAATTTGAATTCGAGATTCGGCAGCGGATTAACGCCGCGATTCGGCGCGTTCTCGTCAATCGTGTCGTCAACAATCAGCGTCAGAAAACATCGCAGTTTAGAAATCTCGGCGGCAATCGGCTGAATATCCACGCCGTAAATGCAGTTTTCAATTAAAAACAATTTGCGCCCGAAATCGAGTTCCTTATTCGCAAAATCCCGTTCGATTTCATCCCGGCGTTTCTTCAAATCGCCCGTTATCTTGCCGCGAATATTGAAATCGTCAATCTTTTTCGCGTCGGCAATCAGTTGGTCAATTTTATCCGTCTGCGCGGCTTTCCACTTGTTGCTTTTCTTGTCGAGCTTGCCCAAAAGAAAGACGAGCCGCTGAAGCACGCCAATCGGAAACGCGCCCGAACCGCACGCCGGATCGAGAATCTTGCATTCGTCAATCGCTTTGATAAGTTTGGTCGTCGTTTCAGCATCTTTCTCAAACGGATTCTCATTATCGCTGTATGAAAAAAGCTCGCGCAATTTCGCTTCAAGTTCAGAATCTTTTCCCTGCCACCGATTTTCATTGAGTGCGTATTCCAATTCCGCCTGACCGACGCGCCAATCATTTCCGCCAATCGTCGCCTGCGGACTTTTCAGCGATTGATAGCCGACCGTTTCCGCTTGCAAGTTTGATTTCAAGTAAATCAGCAGAGATTCGTCAACCATATAATTGACGATCTCACGCGGCGTATAAAAACTGCCCGTCGCCTTCCGCGCCGTCTCGCCGCTGTCCGGGTCAATTTCCGCCAGCAGATTTTCAAAAATCCGCCCCAGCATTTCCGGGTCAACGCTGATTTCAACTTCGGTCGGCGAATTTTCGTCAATCGTGAAATTATATTCTTCGAGCTTTGAAAAAAACTCCGCAAACCAACTGTCGGGAATTTTCAGCGCGTAGTTTTGATAGCTTCCCGTTTTGCTTTGTGAATTATAAAAATCCTCGTTCTGCGGCTCGAAAAGTCCGCCGTTTAGGAAGGGAACCGTTTCACAACCTTCGGGCAAATCCGCGATGCGTTTGCCCATCGGCGTATTTAAGGTCTGAAAAAACAAAGGCTCTAAAATCTCGTGGTAATAATTTTTATTGACGCGAACGGCATCAGACGAAAGCAGTTTTTCAGGCAGAAGCGGTTTGCCCTGTTCGCTGCATTTCTCGCGCAAAAACCAACAGAAAACCGTTCGCCCGATCAGCCGCACGGCAAATTCCTGATGTGTTTTTCGGTCATTTTCCGCTACGCCCGGAAGACTCATTATCTTTTCGCGGACTTCGGTTTTCTTTCCTTTGGTTGTCGTTGCACCGACCATCTGATAAAAATATTCGGAAATCTGTTTGTAAAATTCGTTGTTTAAGGCTTCGACGCTGAACGCGGCGCGAATGTCTTCGAGCGCGATTTTTTTATTCGTC
>JAYVKL010000309.1:0-10080 GCA_043768465.1 Pyrinomonadaceae bacterium | reverse complement strand
GGTGGTTTTGCGGATTCTTCAGGATTACGTTTTTTATCCGCGCATCGTCCGTGAAGGAATTCACCTGCATCCGCTGGCGATTATTTTATCGGTTTTGGCGGGCGAACAAATCGCGGGCATTCCCGGCGTTTTTCTCTCGATTCCGCTGATCGCCCTGCTCACGGTTCTCTACAAACACATTCTGGAACACAACAACAGCGACAGCAAAGCCTTCGTCGCTAACATTCTCGCGCCGAAGGAAAACAGCGAAGAGGCGGGATGAGAAATGAGAGGTTATTGGCGATAAACATCAAAGTTCATCGTAAACGGCTTTTTTACTTCTCACCTCTCATCTCACAAATATTTTATCAATGAAGACAATAATTTCGTAAGAAATCGCCGCGATCAACGCCGCCATCGGAATCGTCAAAACCCACGCCCAGACGATTCTGCCCGCCACGCCCCATTTGACCGCCGACAGCCGTTTAGTCGCACCGACTCCGACGATTGCGCCGGTAATCGTATGCGTCGTCGAAACGGGAATGCCGAAAAAGGTCGCGCCGAACAATGTAATCGCACCGGCGGTTTCCGCGCAGAAGCCGCCGACCGGCTGAAGTTTCGAGATTTTAGAACCCATCGTTTTGACGATTTTCCAGCCGCCGGTCAGCGTTCCGAGCGCGATGGCACTGTGCGCGGCAAGCACGACCCAGAGCGGAATGTCGGGCAGTTTGCCTTCGGGAGTGTTCGCCAAAAAGCCGCCCGCGACCAGCACGACCGTGATAATTCCCATCGTTTTCTGCGCGTCGTTGCCGCCGTGTCCGAGCGAATAGGCGGCAGCGGAAAACAGTTGTCCGACGCGAAAACCCTTATCAACTTTGGAAACCGGCGTGCGGCGGAAAATCCAGAAAACCGCGACCATCAGAAGAAATCCGAGCGTCATTCCGATGAGCGGCGATAAAACGATGAAAGTAATGGTTTTTATCCAGCCTTCGGCAATCAGCAGATCGAAACCGCCGTGCGCGACGACCGCCGCGCCCGCGTAAGCTCCGACCAGCGCGTGGGAACTCGAAGTCGGCAAACCCAATTGCCAGGTGATGATATTCCAGGTAATAACCCCGATTAAAGCGGAAAGCAAAACATAGAGCCGTAGGTTTTCGGGAACTTTGCTGAGCTGCACCAAATCGCCGCCGATGGTTTTCGCCACGCCCGTTCCGAACACCAGAAACGCCACGAAATTAAAAAACGCCGCCATCGCCACCGCACGACCCGGCGTTAAAACGCGGGTCGAGACGACCGTCGCAATTGAGTTTGCCGCATCGTGAAACCCGTTCGTGTAGTCGAACACCAACGCGACGAAAATGATAAAAATAACCAGCGCGGTTGTAGATTCCATAAAATAATGGTGAATGGCAAATGGTAAATGGTAAATGATTTCGTTCTTCAATTTACCATTTACCATTTACCATTCATTATGTGTGTTTTAAAATGATGCTTTCGACGATGTTGGCGACCGATTCGCAGCGGTCGGTGGCGTTTTCCAGAATTTCGTAGAGTTCCTTTAATTTGATAACGGTCATCGGGTCGGTTTCTTTTTGAAAAAGCTCGCCGATGGCGCGAAAATATACGTCGTCGGCTTCGTTTTCGAGACGGTGAATTTCGACGATATGCTGATTTAACCCGTCGGGTTTGGAAAGCATCGAGACGGCGGAATTGATTTCCATCGCCAGACTCTGGATGACTTTGGCGAAATGTTTGACGTGTTCGCTGATTTCCTTGATGTCATACATCAGAATCGCCCGTGCGCCCGCGTCTATGTAATCGCAAACGTCGTCGAGGGCGACGATCAGCGCGAAAATATCTTCGCGGTCAAACGGCGTGATAAACGATTTATTCAGCTTGACCGTGATTCGATGCGTCAGTTCGTCGCATTCGTGTTCGATGTCTTTGACCCGTCTGGCAACGCTTTCAAAACTTCCCCTTTCGCTCTGCATCATCTCGACCAGAGTGTTTGAAGCCTGCTGAATTTTTTCCGTCATCTGCGAAAAGAGAACGAAGTATTCGTCTTCTCGCGGCAGTAAACTAAAAGCCATCTTTATTTAAAGTCTCCATAAATTATTTGGGTTTTTTCAAGCTGTAAGTAACTGAATGTAACGAAAAAACCGCCGTTTTGTCTATCGAGAGGCTGGCTGGTGTAACATCTCTGTAACATCGGAACGGCGATTTGAGGGCAAACTTTTAACGCCGGGTTTCATCAGATAACCGCTTTGATTCTTGCAGTCGAAGGCGATTGTGATTTTGATAAACTGAAAGCATTTTAAGAAAATAAGGAAACGAATTCGGGAGGAGAAAAATGAGGAAATTTAACTTGAGCAGAAACCTGGCGGCAATCGTTTTGCTGTGGACGACGGTGATGATGCCGCTCGCGGCGTTCGGGCAAACGCGCATCGTTGCGCCGAAAAATAAATACAAAGTTCAGGACGATGTTAAACTCGGACGCGACGCGGCGCGGCAGGTCGAACAGCAGATGCCGATTTTGAACGACGCGGAGGCGACGCGCTACGTCGCGCAGGTTGGCGAACGGCTCGTGCGCGCGATTCCGTCGCAGTATCAGCAGCCGGCTTTCGATTACACTTTTAAAATCGTCAACGCCCGCGACATCAACGCTTTCGCCTTGCCGGGCGGACCGATGTTCGTCAATCGCGGGATGATCGAAGCCGCTTCGAGAGAAGGCGAAATGGCGGGCGTGATGGCGCACGAAATTTCGCACGTCGCTCTGCGGCACGGCACGGCGGGCGCGACCAAACAAAATAGTCCGCTCAATCAAATTTTGGGCATCGGCACGATTCTCGGCGGCGCGGTGTTGGGCGGGCAAACCGGCGCGGCAATCGGGCAGACGATTTACAGCGGCTACATCACTCGTTACAGCCGCGAATATGAAACGCAAGCCGACACGCTCGGAGCGCAGATTATGGCGAATGCCGGTTACGATCCGCGTGATTTGGCGAATATGTTCAAGACGATTGAACGCGAAAGCGGCGGCGCATCACGCGGTCCCGAATGGCTGAGCAGTCATCCCGATCCGGGCAATCGCTACGAAAACATCAATCGTGAAGCGCAGCTTCTGCGCGTCAATAATCCGATTGGCAACACGGCGCAGTTTGAGCGCATTCAAAGCAAATTGAAACGAATGCCGCGAGCGCAGTCAATGGCGGAGATCGAGAAGAAGGCGCCGGCGAATCAGAACGGACAGGGCAATGGAAGCGCATCGGGAACGCAAAACCCGACTGCCGGCGGCAGGTATGAAAGCCGCGTCGCGCTGCCGTCCACGCGCACTAAAGCGATTTCGAGCAGCAGCGCGGTTCAGATGAACATTCCGAACAACTGGCAGGAATTCCCGAATCAGAGCGAGCTGTGGGTTGCGCCCGCCGGAGCTTACGGCGATCAGGGAATTACGCACGGCGCACTCGTCGGAACCGTGCGCCCGCAAAGCAATAATCTGGCGCAGGCGAGCCAGCAATACGTCGAAGGGCTTTTGCAGAACAATGACTATTTGAGCCAGCGTTCAAACGCGACGCGCACGACTCTGAGCGGCAGAACCGCTTACGCCGCCGTGCTTGCGGGACGTTCGCCGGTCACGAATCGCACGGAAATCACGACGGTTTACACGACGCAGTTGCGGAACGGCGATTTATTTTACGTTATTACCGTCGCGCCCGAAAACGAATCGTCGAGTTATAATTCGGCTTTTCGCAACATCCTCAGCTCGATTCGTCTGAACGATTAAAATCGGATCGAAAAAGTCTTATTCAAAAGCGAGCGCGATGGATTTTCGCGCTCGCTTTTTCTTTCGGTTGAGCCGCAATATAAATTGTGGTAGTTTCGATAAAACGGTTCAAACCGCGTTTTGAGACGAGCAACGACGGATTAAAATTTATCAGCGTGAACAATCCCGAATCGAAAAGACATTCCGAAACGATTCAAAATCCACCGTCTAAAATCCAGAATCTGCCCATCGGAATTTTCGATTCCGGGGTCGGCGGTTTGACCGTCTATCGCGCTCTGCACGGGCGGCTTCCGAACGAGCGGTTTATCTATCTCGGCGACACGGCGCGAGTTCCCTACGGCACGAAATCACTGGCGACGGTCGAACGCTACGCGATTGAGAACGCCCGGTTTTTAGCCGCGCGCGGAATAAAATTGCTGGTCGTCGCCTGCAACACGGCTTCCGCGCTGGCACTGCCGAAAATCAAGGAACAAATCGGCATCGAGATTATCGGCGTAATCAGTCCGGGCGCGAGAAAGGCGGCGGCGATTACGAGGGACAAAACGAATCCGAAAATCGGCGTGATCGCCACCGAAGCGACCGTTTCGAGCCGGGCTTATTCAAAAGCGATCAGACAGATTTCCGGCGCGGCGGAAATCGTCGAAACGGCTTGTCCTTTATTCGTTTCGCTGGCGGAAGAGAATTGGATAAAGGAACCGGAAACCGTTTCGATTGCGCGAAAATACCTGCGCGAAATCGTCGAGAAAAATGTTGACGCGCTCGTTTTGGGCTGCACTCATTACCCGATTCTGCGCGAAATAATTCAGGAAATCGTCGGCGAGCAAGTTACGCTGATTGATTCCGGGGAGGCGACCGCCGAAGAAGTCAAACGACTGCTGGAAGACAAAAATTTGTCGAACGAAAATCCGCCGAATCGTCAAACCGCCCGGCGTTTAGGCGACGATTTAGACCATTTTTATGTAACGGACGCGGCGGAGAGATTCGCCCGCGTCGCCGAAAGATTTTTAGGTGTCAAACCGGCGAAACTCGAAGCCGTCGAAGTCTTCGGGGCGGACAAATTAGGCAATTAACAGGATGGACAGGATTGGCAGGATTAGATTTTACACAAAGTAAATTTTAACCTTAGTTGTCAGTGATAATTTCAATTAGAAGCCGTCTCAAAAATATAGAAAACCGCTTTCTTCGCTCAGAGTCCAAACTTTAGTTTGTTGTATCGCCAGCGAAGCGCGGCGGCAGAACACGCTCAAGCGTGGACTCTGAACGAAGAGCCAAATTCTTTGACAGCTTCCAGTAAATATCCGGCAAGTCCTGTCCATCCGGTTAAAATTTAACTTCAAATAAAGATCAAACAATGAATTACACGAGAATTGACAGCAGAACCCCAGACCAAATCAGGGCAACAAAAATCACGCCGAATTTCGCGCCCTACGCCGAAGGTTCGGCTTTGATCGAAGTCGGCAATACGAAAGTTATCTGCACGGCATCGGTTGAAGAACGAGTTCCGCCATTTTTGCGAAACAAAGGCATCGGCTGGGTGACGGCGGAATACGCGATGTTGCCGCGAGCGACGCACACGCGGACGAACCGCGAAATCCAGCGTCCGTCGGGGCGAACGCAGGAAATTCAGAGGCTCATCGGGCGCAGTCTCCGCGCCGTCGTGGACACGAAACTTTTGGGTGAACGGCAGATTTTGATTGACTGCGACGTGCTGCAAGCCGATGGCGGAACGCGCTGCGCTTCGATTACGGGCGCGTGCGTCGCGCTCGGTTTGGCGGTGAAAAAGATGCTGCAAACCGGCAAACTGAAAAAGAATCCGCTGATCTCCGAAGTCGCCGCCGTCAGCGTCGGCATCGTCGAGCAAACGCCGATTCTCGATTTATGTTACGAAGAAGATTCCAACGCCGAAGTTGATATGAACATCGTCTGCACGGGCGCGGGCAAATTCATCGAAATTCAAGGCACGGCGGAACGCGCTCCGTTCAACCGCGAGCAGATGAACCAAATGCTCGAACTCGCCGAAGGCGGAATGGCGAAACTTTTTGCCTTGCAGCGGGCGGCTTTGATCGGATGAGATTTATTTTGATCCGATCGAATCTGTGTTCGGCGAATGTGAAAGGGCTTTTTGTGTCAGCGACATAACAGTCGAAACATAAAAAAATCAGTAAATTAACGATTATTTTAGCGGTGAAGACGGCAGTAAATTTATGCGGCAGCTTCACCGTTTTTGTCTGAAACCTGGAATCTCAGGGAAATTTATTGAATATGTTTGAAAAACAGCCGCAGATCGCCGTCGGATACGAATGCACGCCGATTTCCGATGCCGAAGAATTGTTCGGCGAACCGCGCGACGTTCTCGACGCGACTCGCCATTACCAGCGTTACGAATATGATTTTGATTTGCAGGAAGAATTGGGAATCTGCGAACTGCGTTATCCGGCGGGCTGGGACAAAGTTTTAGTCAGCCCATTGCAGTATGATTTCACGTGGATCGCTCCGATTCTGGAATCAATGCGGCGGCGCGGGTTCGTCCCGACCATTGATTTATGTCACCACAAAGCACCGCAGAAAATCGCCAATGGTTTTGCCAATCCCGACTTTCCCGCGCATTTATTAGATTTTGCGCTCGAATTTCAGAAAGCTTTTCCGTGAATCGAACGCTACACCGTCATCAACGAACCGGCGGTCACGGCACTGTTTCATTCGTCCGAAGTCGGGCTGTGGGCGAATCACGATTGGAGCGATGTTTTTCTGAATATGGCGACGGCGATTTCGACGGTTTCCAGAGCGTTGAAAGAGAAAAATCCGCGCATCAAATTTTTTCAACCCGAACCGATTGACCACGACGCGATTGCGGATGAAAGCGACGCGGAAATCGTCGCGCACGTCGAGTATCTGCGAAATTACGGGCGTTTCGGAATGGATAATTTATTGCTCGGCAGAGTCGGCGACGCGCATCCGTTTTTCGAGCGACTCGTCGGCAAGGGAGCGAATCCCGAAAGAGTTTTGTGGTTTCAGAAAAATCCGAGCGAGCCGTATCAAAAAGATTTGGACTTTTACGCGCACTGTTTCAAGGTCTGGTATCGGGACGAACACGGGCGAATGACACACCGCAATAATCCGAATCCGCCGAGCCTGGTGTCGGTCATCAACGATTATCGAAAACATCTGCCCGCCGGAATGAAACTGGGAATCGGCGAGACGAACGTGCGCGGCACGGTGCGCGACCGGATCACATTTTTCAAATGGGTTCTGGAACAATGCGCCGAAGCCGGCATCGAAAGAATTTCGTGGTGGGGTTTGACCGATGCCGCGATGTGGGGCGTGGGCAATTTGACGCGCTGGTGGCGCGAAGACATTCCCGATCCGGTCGGCATTTTCTCTCTATCCGACTCAGCCGCGCACGGCAGACTCTGGACGCGCGAAGCCAGCGAATTTTCCGAAATCGTCGAGGCTTACGCGCACGGGCAGCTCGCCATCGAAGATATTCCCGCCTACGAAATCGAGGGCGAGTTGAAAACCGTGCTGGACGGCTTTTCCAAAAATTATATGCGGGATCGGCGAATGAGAAACGACGGCGCGGCGTTTAATGCGGTCGCGTTTCCCGAATTTGAATTAAAAGTCGAAAATCTGCTGCCGGAATAAAATCCGCCATTTATTTTCTCGTCCGCCCTCGAACTTCGCGGTTGAGACTGAAATTCCAATCAGCCGTCGAAAAGTTTTCAGACGAATGCCGCCGTTTCGTGCGCGACTTTCGGTGCGTCGGCGGCGATCCGGTTGCGCCCGCTGTTTTTAGCCTGGTAGAGAACCGCGTCGGCGCGATTGAGGACGGTTTGAATTTGGGTGTCCGTATTTTTCAACTCGGTAACGCCGAAGCTGGCGGTGATTTTGATAATTTCGGCGGGCGCGATCTCGATTGTCATGCGCTCGATTGCCGCGCGGAGCATTTCGGCGACCGTTTTGCCGCCTTCGAGGTCGGTGTGCGGCAGAAGAACGGCGAACTCTTCGCCGCCCAAACGTCCGAAAATGTCAATCGAACGCAGTGTCCGGCGGCAGACGGCGGCGATTTCGATCAAAACCTTATCGCCGGCGGCGTGTCCGCTGCGGTCGTTGATTTGTTTGAAGAAATCGAGGTCGAACATCACCAGCGTCAAATTATGCCGAAAGCGGCGGGCGCGTTGAATCTCGATTTCGCCCGTTTCGTAAAAGCGGCGGTTGTTGGCGATGCCGGTCAGAAAGTCGGTGGCGGCGAGTTTTTCCAAATCGAACCGAACGGCGTTTAATTCGACTTGCAGACGTTCGTTGGTTAAAATCAAATAAGCGAACATCCAGACGATAGCGAAAATCAGAAACGTCAGAAAAACCAGCGACTGCACCCAATCGGGCGCAAGCAAATCGGTGATGCGCGTGTATTTAAAGCTCAGAATCAGACGCGCGAACATCAGCCCGGTAAAACAAACGTAAGTTATACCGGCAAACCGGTAAGTCGGGGTCGGTTTCGGCGGCGTGAAAAAAATGTAGGCACTGCGCCCGGCAATCAGTCCCAGACACAAAGTCGAAACGGCGATGCGGGCAAGAATCTGATTTTCCGCGAAGGTGAAATAGGCGATGCCGAGCGCGTGAAAAACGAGCAGGCTGAAGCTGAATAATTTAGAACCGGCGAGTCCGAGAAACCGGCGATTACCTTCAAAAGAAAGCACCATACTTCCGGCGGCGAGCGAGTTCCCGATGATAATGCTAATCAAATCCGGCGCGTAACCGCGCATACCGAGCAGAAAAAATCCGATTGCCGCCGTAAAATTCGACAGCATCCACCAGCCGAAACCCGGATAAACCTTTTGAGTCTTCCAAACAAACGCCATCACCCAGCCGAGAACGACGGTGGTCAGCATCAAGACAACACTCAGCGTGCGTAAATCTAAAAAGACGGATGACATAGACGATTTGACTCTTGGTGGAAGAAGCAATCGGATTGAATAAAAAACTTTTAATTGGTGCAGGTCACAGGGATGAAGCCACTGAGTCGTGACGGCTTCGTCGAGTCTAACAAATTTTAGGTTTGATTAAAACAACTTTCTTCGCGGCTGGTAATTTTGCGCTCCGCTGTTACAGAGTTACGTCGGCGGCGGTAAAAAAATGATTGGGCGGGCAAAGCGTTTTTCGTCCGGGCAGTTAAAAGCGAACAGTTAACAGCGAACGGTTTCGTCGGCGTAAATATTCGCTGTTCGCTGTCAACTATTCACTCTTCGGCGAAGAAATTGTTTCGAGCAGCGCGTTCTTTTTTCCAACTGCGTAACTTCTGCTGGATTCTCCAACCCTGCTGATAGATTGTCGAATTTCATCCGTCGCTGCCGGACAATTTTGCTTCAATTCTTATGACGAAAACGCGTTTGGTCAGGGTTTGACGACGACGGCGGATTTGACGAACTTTTTGCGTTCCGATTTCTTCGTGCCGCCCGCCATCTTGTATTCGTTGCTGTCTTTGCCGTATTTATGGCGACACCGAGCAGCATTCGCTCGTTAAAATTCGCCAATAACGCTTCGTTCGCTTCGTGTTCTTCGAGCTTGCTTTCGGTCGTCGCCATCGAAGTATTATAGACTTCCAGCGATTTGCGGGCGTTTTCGTTTAAAATCCCATATTCTTTGATGGTCAAACCGTTGCCTAGATCCAGATTCGCATCAATCGAAGCGCAGCCTGCACTGCGCGTCGCCGCTAGTTCCATCGTATTAGTTGCCTTTCTTCTTTTCATAATTTGTAATCTCCTGATTTTTGTTCGTGAAAATACTTGTGTTGACCGAGACCGGAGCCTTGAAAATTCGGCTTGCGAAGCACCGAGTCCGGCGACGAATACTGCTAATCGAGACGGAAACATCGCTAATCGAGTTTCGGACGTTGGAGGAAAGTTTTGCAGTATTGAGAATTAGATTTCAAACGTCGTCAATGATGCAGCCAACGTCCAAAACGAACATTCGGACATCAGAAACTCAATTCCCGACCAAGTAAATCCGAATCAGAAGATTCAAATTCACCGACCGTAAAACCAATCACCCGTTTGCTCGATGCAAGCCAGTCTACGCGCTTTTGAGGGAAACGCAAGACTTATTTTCAAATGATATGTTTTTCTTGAATGATTTCAAGGTTCATTCGGCGGCTTAATAAAAGGCAAGATCATTTCGTTTTGCAGCAATCGGCTGTATCAAAAATTAAACGATTTAAACATTCAAGCAAAAGTAACGAAACATTTTGATTTTCGTTCTGAGTTCACGCTTCAGCGTGTTTTCGCCAGCGAAGCGCGGCGAGGGCAAACTGAAGTTTGAAC
>JAYVKL010000308.1:0-4212 GCA_043768465.1 Pyrinomonadaceae bacterium | reverse complement strand
TGCCTTTTTTCGTGGTTGTGGTAAAACCCTTGAACATCGCCATTTCAACTTCTTCAACTCCGTGTTTGGCACTCTTGAAAACGTGCCTTGTGCGATAACCTTTCTTCCCCACACAGAACGCTTTGATTCCGCCGGTCGTGCCTCGAATCGGACACGCAATTATTGCCGTTTGTTTACTTTCTTTCAAATATCGCACCAACTCGACCCCTTCAAAACCCCAGTCTAAATACAAACATTTAATCTCTATCTCCAATCCTTGCAACTGTTTCAGCAAATACCCGACCACCTCTTTGACACTTTCACCCGGCAACACGAACTTGATTCCTAACGTCAGCCGATAACCGTTTTTGATGACATAAACAGTCGCCACCCGATACATTTTCGGCGTTCCCTGCTTGGCTTGTCCGCCGACCCACAACCCTTCGGCTTGCCCGGTTTTGCCATAATATGGCTGGTCGTGAAAGTCCATCGCCATCTCTAATCTCGCGCCTTTCAAGTCACTACTCAAACTCTTTTGTAACCCGCCATTGATTGATTCCTGCAACCGAGCTAAATTCTCAACCGCAAATTGCTCGTTGAAATAACCGCCAATAGTTTCCGCTCTGACTTTGATTTTCAAATCGGCACAGACCTGTTCAATCGTCTCTTTGCCGACTGAAACTGCCAGCAAAACATCCAATAATTGCTCAGTCGTGCCAGCATAACCAGCTGCTCGAAGTGGCAAAACTGCCCCAATCCGGCTTCTCGCTTTGGTCAAGACTGCCGTTCCCGATAAACTTGTGTTATTTTTTAAGCAGGACTTGTCTGCTTTTTTTAGTTCTTTTTTCAAACATCTAAACTGACAAAAGTTTTCAAGTTCGACAACTCATCTTTCACAATTTGGATCTACTGATTCTCCCTAAATTTTTAGTTTTGATTGGTATCAAACTTCGGTTTGGCACGGCTCGACTTTTTATAAGTTCCGTTCGCCGTTACGTTGAAACCGAAGCCGCATTCGCTGTCCGCGCCGGACTGCGTAACTTTAATTTCGCCGGGTTTGACGAATTTAATCGTGATCGTGCATTTTCCGTATTCTTCGGAAGTGTAAACCGCCGTGTCGCCGTCAATGGTCGCCGTGCCGTCGGCTTCGCCCATATTTGCCGTCAGCTCACCTTTGCCGTCCTGATGCGGATAAATCAATTGAAAAGCCACGCGCAGCTCGCCTTTGCCGACCGACAGTATTTTTATTTCGTTGTAGTTTCCTTTGTAACTGCCGCCGAAGTAGGAGCGAAAAGTTCCGTTGACTTCCGCCGCGCCAACGGCTTTTCTGTTTTGAGCGTTTATTTGAAAGGCTGAAAACAAAAATATAAAACTCGCTAAAGCTAATAATTTCTTCATTTGTTGAACACCTCGAAAATTTAACATTTGTTTAAATCCGATAATCTGCTATATTCTGCCCTAATCTTTACAAAATTCAAACAAAAAAGGAATAAATTTAATGAGTGTTTCAGCAGACAATATCGGCTCAAAATCCGACCGGAGTTTTTTCGGGCATCCGGCAGGACTTTCCACGCTCTTTTTTACGGAGATGTGGGAACGCTTCAGTTATTACGGGATGCGGGCGATTCTGTTCCTTTATATGACGACCGCCGTCGCGCAGGGCGGTTTAGGGTGGGACGCGAAATTTGCGGGTCCGATTTTCGGGCTTTACGCCGCTTCGATTTATTTTCTGCCGCTCATCGGCGGCTGGATCGCCGACCGTTTTATCGGCGCGTATCGGGCGACTTTTATCGGCGGCGTGATAATTATGCTCGGTCACTTTTCGCTCGCCGTGCCGACTACTTTATTTTTCTATCTCGGAATGGTTTTAGTCGCCGTCGGCACGGGATTTTTGAAATCGAATATCAGCGCGATGGTCGGCGATTTATACGACAAGGACGACGAACGGCGCGACGCGGGATTTTCGGTTTTTTATATGGGGATCAATCTCGGCGCACTGCTCGCGCCGCTCGCCTGCGGGTTCTTAGCGCAGAGCGAATCGTTCAGAAATACGCTGTCCGGGGCGGGCATCAACCCGAACAACAGTTGGCATTTCGGTTTCGCCCTTGCCGGTGTCGGAATGTTTTTCGGGCTGGTGCAGTATGTCGTCGGCAAAAAGAAACTGGCGAACGTCGGACTTCCGCCGAATCAAAATCCGCGATTGGCGGGCGAACAGCAGAGCAGTTTCAGCACGGCATATCTGGCGCAGATGTTCGGAATCATCGTCGCGGCAGTCGTGGTGGTCGGCGGCGCGGCTTTAATTTACGGTGTGCTGACGGCGATTACTTACGTTCTGATGCCGGTCGTCGTCGTCGCCGGTTTAGCCGCCGTAATTTTGACGGGAATGCAGGATAATCTTTCGCTCGCCGACTGGAAGCGCATCGGCGTGATTATGATTCTGTTCACTTTCTCGACGATTTTCTGGATGGGATTTGAACAGGCAAGCACGAGTTTGAACGCCTTCGCCGATAAATTGACGACGACTAATCTGTTCGGTTACGAATTTCCTTCGAGTTTTCTGCAATCGGTCAATCCGATTTTGATCGTTATTTTCGCCCCCGTGATGGGCGCGGTCTGGCTGTGGCTCGGCAAACGCCAGCCGACCGATGCGGTTAAATTCGCCATCGGTTTATTTTTCGGCGGACTCGGCTTCGTTGTCATCGCGCTCGCCGCGTCCAGACTCGGTGCTGACCCGGAACACAACATTGCGAGCAAAGTCGCGTTCTGGTGGCTCGTTTTAGTTTACCTCTGCCACACTATCGGCGAACTTTGTTTGAGTCCGGTCGGTTTGAGTTCGATGACCAAACTCGCGCCGCCGAAAATGGTTTCGCTGATGCTCGGCGTGTGGTTTCTCTCCATTTCGCTCGGCAACTACATCGCCGGACAAATCGCCGGTGAATTCGTCGCCGATTCCGCAATTCTGACCGGAGTTTTCTCGAAAGTAGCGATAGTGATGATCGGCGCGGGCGTAGTTTTGGCTTTGATTTCGCCGCTCGTCAAGCGGCTTTACACGCCGCTGGCGGAAACGATGGTTCCAGTCGAACCGGCGTAACGGCAACGGCTGATCGTTCGATTATAATCATCAGCATTTGCGCGAAAAAAAACTTTCTAATAAACTAACAGAGTTTTGCCCTTGTAGCTCAACGGTTAGAGCAGCAGACTCATAATCTGTTGGTTATAGGTTCAAATCCTATCGAGGGCAGACTTTCAATTTTTAAGAGTGCGGCAAACATCGAATCTTCGATGTTTGCTGTTTTTGTTTTTGGCAGATGAAGCGGAAAAAAGAGGTGAAGTGGATACTTTTGGACTCGGTTTAGACTCGAAACTTCTTTTCATTACCTTCAATGATTGAAACCGTGCCGGAAATTTTAGTGTGGACTCTACCGGCAACCGAGCGATAATAAAATTCGGAAGTTACGCATTTGAAAAATTAAAAGCATATCTTAACAGGATAGACCGGATAAACAGCGTTAACAAACAATTCAGCCAATACTGTCCTTTCCTGTTAAGATATGCTTTTAATTTTTCAAATGCGTAGCTCATAAAACTTATAAGCTATAGTAGTAAAACGATTAACCCGATATTGCCGGGAAGCGAAAATCGGCGGGCGGAAAACCGGGTAAAGCATCCGGTTTTTTGTCCTTGCTTTGATTGCTCGGAAAAAACGGCTCTGTTGACTGACTTGACGCGACCATCGGTCAATCGAATTTATAATCAAAACTGGAAATCGGGTTGTCGAATAAGCCGCGCGAGCCGCGCCTTTTACCGGTTGCCGAATCGAAGTTGATAAATCCTGTTTCGGCGCGCGACGCTAAGGCGGCAAACGCGGAGGCGGCGCGGCGCAGCGGAAACACGCCGAAGATACTGACCTTGAACGAAAACGAACTTTCACAAACTTAACGTGAGTCTTGAATTGAAATCAATAAATGAATGAGACGCGGACTTTCGCCGATGACGCGGATTTTTGCGGATTATTGACGGGAAATTTTCGGCGGCTTGATAGATATTTTTATTAAATCGGCAAAACTTATCAAATCCTTATTTCATTCTCGGTTTAATTTTCTTTCTGACTTTCAATTCAAAACTCAGGTAAATTTAGAGCGTGTTTGGAAATTCACTTGGTCGAAAAGTGGATGGCTTAATTTTACATTTTACATTCTTCATTCTAAATTTTTACCGGATAAAAATTTAGAA
>JAYVKL010000307.1:0-11251 GCA_043768465.1 Pyrinomonadaceae bacterium | reverse complement strand
CGGCGTGGCGATAATAAAGTTAATGTAATCTTCGTCTCTGACTTTTGGCGGATTCATTCTTTATTTTTATCAAATAAACTTTCAACTGCGTAACTCCTACTATACCAATTCAAACTGATTAGTGCGTATTGTCAGAACCGCCTGCGGTAGCGGGCGAGTCAACGCCGCACGGGAAACCCACCCGCTACCGCAGGCGGTTCTGACTTCTTTGAGCAACGATACGCACACTTTGTTTTGAATTGGTGTTAGGAGCTACGCAGTTGAACAAAAACAGCCGAATTGACAGGGATGTTCAAGATGGATTGGATAAGAAAGTCAACGGCTGACAATCGTCTTTCATCCCGGTTCATCTTGACATCCGCGGTCAATTTCTTTTCCCAACGGCGTAACTCCTGACAAATATCAAGGGAGAAAATAATTCATCTTATTCGCGGCTCAAATGAAACACGGCTCTGACTTCCCCGACCCAATCGCCGCGCCGGTTTTTTGTCGGCAGCGGCGAAAATTCGCGCAAGGTTTCCGCGCCGAAAATTCCGAGCTGCCGCAGAAGTTCGATTAACACGACGGCGCGGGCGCGTTGATCGTCGCCGTCTTCGATTTTCAGCGCGATGCCCAAGCCTGTCGGGTATTTTTCCGACGGCAGAACGCCCGCCGAATAAACGCCTTCCGCGCCGATTTTGGAAATCAACGCGCCCGCGCCTTCGCGCATCAGCATTGTGTCGAGTCTGTTCGTTCCGCCGATCATTTCGGGGAAATCGAGCATCGCCGAAACCATTCTTCGACAAGCCGCTTTCGTCGCATCATCGAAATTCGACGGCGGCGCGACGAGCCGCGCAAAAGCCTTTGCCATCGCCGACACGGGAACGGCGAAGTTCGGCGCGGCGCAGCCGTCAATGCCGATTTTTATCGCGCTCGCCGGAACGCCTGTGAATTCGGCGACCGTTTCCAGAATCGCCGCTTGCAGCGGATGTTCAAGCTGTTCGTAGGTTTCAATATCGGCGTTCGCGTGTCGGCAAAAAGCCAGCATCGCGGCGTGTTTG
Organism: Pyrinomonadaceae bacterium; assembly: GCA_043768465.1. GTDB lineage: Bacteria > Acidobacteriota > Blastocatellia > Pyrinomonadales > Pyrinomonadaceae. The sequence goes on along the minus strand of JAYVKL010000307.1, from coordinate 10,211 downwards.
CCCGAACAATTATTATGAAGCTGCGTCGGTTTTTCGCCTGACTGCAACATTTCTCCGGCGCGTTTTTCGTCAAACGGCAAATGCACTCCGCACCGCAAATCCGCTTCGCTCAATCCGATTTTCGCCAGCATTTCGGCGGCGGTTTCCGTGTGAATTCGCTCGCCCGAATGCGAGCCGCCAGCCAGCGCGATTTCTTTCGGCGTGAAACCGAAGCTGTCAGCCGCGTCGCTTTTCAAAAACGGAATCGCCTGAAAAGGCTTCGCCGACGAACGCCAGAACGTCACGGTTTCCGGGTTTCCCAAAGAAAAAAGCGTTTCTCCGTCGCCGTCCGCGACGATCAGGTGTCCGCGATGAATTGATTCGACGGTTTCGCCGCGAATGACTTGCGCCAGAATTTCAGATTCCATATGTTTCACAACCGCGAAAAGAATTAACAGGATGGACAGGATAAGCAGGATAAAAAATTGAAAGCAGTTCTTGGTTTTATCCTGACTATCCTGTCCATCCTGTTAAAATTGCTCACTTTGTCGCGCTCAACATTTCCCGCGCGTGCTGCCGCGCCGTGTCGGTGATGTTTGCTCCGGTCAGCATTCGGGCGATTTCTTCGATTTGCTCGGCTTCACTCAAATCCTTCACGCCGACTTTGGTTTTTTTGCCGACGGTTTCCTTTTGCACGAGAAAGTGTTTGTCCGCCAGCGACGCGACTTGCGGCTGGTGCGTCACGCATAAAACCTGCTGCGTTTTCGCCAACTCCTTTAATTTCAACCCGACTGCTTCGGCGACGCGCCCGCCGATTCCCGTGTCAATTTCGTCAAAGACAACGGATTTTTCGCCGTCGTTCGATTTCATCGTCGTTTTCAAAATCAGCATCAGGCGTGATGCCTCGCCGCCGGAGGCGACTTTCGCCAGCGGTTTCGTTGATTCGCCGACGTTCGCCGAAAAGTAAAATTCGATTTGATCGAAGCCTTTTGCGGTTAGTTTTTTATCCGCGCCGCTCTTTAATTCGCCTTCGTGCGGCGCATCAATTCGCACCTCGAACCGAGCTTTTTCGAGCGCGACGGCTTTTAAGTTTGCCTCGACTTCCTTTTCAAACTTCCGCGCCGCCTTCACCCGCCGGTCGTGAATCTCCGCCGCGATTTTGAGATATTCTTCGCGCTGCCGCCGCCAAAGTTTTTTTAATTCTTCTTTGCGCGTTTCAAAAGTCTCGATGCTTTTCAAACGCGCTTCCGATTCTTCAAGGTGCGCTAAAACCGTCGCAATCGCGCCGCCGTATTTGCGTTCGAGACGCGAAATATCAACCAGCCGATTTTCAATTTCTTCCAGACGTTCGGGCGAAAACTCTAGCGCACCGCGAAAATCCCGAACCGCGAATGCCAAATCCGCGAGAACGGCGTTTGCCGCCTGCAAGCCTTCGTCGTATTCCTTAAAACTCGATTCAAACTCGCTTAACTCGGCGATTTTCCGCGCCGCTTTTTCGAGCGTCGCAACGGTTGATTCTCCGTTTTCGTAAAGCAGTAGATATGCTTCGTCGCTCAGCCCCGAAAGTTTTTCGACGTTATTCAAACGCCGCTTTTCCTCATTCAAAGCATCTTCTTCGCCGATCTGCGGATTGACCTTTTTAATCTCGTCAACCTGAAACTGCAAAACGTCGAGCAATTGCAGTTTCTGCGCTTCGTCTTCGCGCAGACTTTCGATTTCACGCGATGTTTTCGCCATCGCCGCGTGTTTCGCCGAAAGATTTGCGCGGAAACTTTGCAGGCTGGCGAATTCGTCCAGAATTTCGAGATGATTCGACGGCGAAAAAAGCGTCGCCTGTTCGCCCTGCCCGTGAATGTCAACCAGAAACGCGCCGATTCTTTTGAGAAAGTTTCCCGTCACGAGTTGGTTATTAACGAAAATCCGGTTACGCCCCGCAGCGGCGAGTTCGCGCCGGACGATCAAATTAATTTCGCTCGAATCGTCAATTTCGATTCCGCTTTCGTAAAAAATTTCGTGCAGATTCACGGTCGGCTGAAGCGTGAAGAGTCCTTCGATTTGCGCCGCTTTCTCGCCTTCTTTGATTAAATCCGAAGAAATTCGGTCGCCCGTCAACGCGCTCAGACTGTCCACGATAATTGATTTTCCCGAACCCGTTTCACCCGTCAGAAGATTTAAGCCGCGCGAAAATTCAATCTGCAATTCGTCAATCAGCGCGATGTTTTTGATTTTTAAAAGTGAAAGCATTGCAATCTAAGATTAAAGTAAAAAGCAAAAAGGCAAAAGCAAAGAAAGATAATTGCCGCCGGGCAAACCGCTTGACCGAAAACTACCTCGCCGATACCTAAAAATATCTCGCCGCCGCTCCTGCGCCGCGCTTATTTTTGCCTTTGACTTTTTACCTTCTTAAGCACCCAAGCAAAAGTAAGGCGACGTTTTGGTCTTCGTTCAGAGTCCACGCTTGAGCGTGTTCCCGCCCGCGCTTCGCTCTGCGGACTGCAACGTGCGTTCCGCGTTTGGACTCTGAACAAAGCAAAATACTTCGGTATTTCCGCTCACCTGCCTACTTTGAAACTTTTGAAAAAGGTTTCTCGCCTTTCGTCCATTTGCCGTTCGAGAAAATCGCGTCGGGCGGCGATATTTTATCGAAATCCTTCGTCGTCCAGTCAACCTGGCGCGTCTTTTTGTAAAACCAAAACTCACCGATTGCGCCGATTTTGACGAGTCCGGCTTTGTTGATTAAATAAAAATCCTTCGCGTCGAACTCTTCCAAACCCGTGTAGGTTGATAAATCGCCGATGTCTCGAATATACGACGGCGCGAATTCGTCGGCGCGGCGGCGTTCGGTGTTGATTGCGATGTCAGCCAGAAAAGGCTCGACGTTTTGCGAGAAATTGACGATGACGGCGCGGCGGAAAATGAAATTGTAAATGTTGCCGGAACCGTTTCTCGGCAGATTGTCGTAGATTTGCGCGTCCGCCGTCTGCTCGCTTTTATCAGCCAGTGATTTGAGCGCGGTCAGAAAGGCAATGTAATTTAATTTGACCAGAAACATCTCGCCTTTGCCGTGCAGTGCGCCGGTCTCAATTAAAATTACGGGCGTTCCCCATTCGGAAATGCGGTCGCCGAACGCTCGCGGATTATATTCGTCGTCGTAACGCGCGAGATGTCCTTCGATGAAATTATTCAGCCCGGAAATCATCAGCGCGCAGACTCGTTTACTGCGTTCGTAGCCGTCGTTCGTCTTGCCTTCGGCGTTGCCGAGAACCGCCAGCAGTGAAATCGCCGCCTGTTTGCTCGTGTTTCCGGCGGTCGTCAGCGATTGCTGATTGTGCAGATTAAATCCGATGGCGGGCTGCCATTCGTCGCGCAGCTTTTTCAAAAGTTGACCTTCGGGCGTTTGCAAATCCTGCGCGTCGCGGTTGATGTCTATAAATTGCAGATTGCGGCGTTGGTAAAGCTCCGCGCCGTCCGGGTTGAGCATCGGCACGACGCGAATCGTCAGATTGTTTTCTAACTCCTTCACCCAATTTACAGCGCGATTGTTCTGCAAAAAAACCAGCATATCAAGCACGGCGGGCGTAGCGGTCGGTTCATCGCCGTGCATTTGCGACCACATCAAAACTTTAATTTTCCCTTTGCCCCACTCGATTTGATAAATATCTCGATTCGCGTAAGATTTGCCGACGGCTTCGACCTTCAACCCGATTTTCTTTAATTCATCAAGCTGCTTTTTCAAATCGGCGTGGCGCAGATTCGACGGCAGAATCGTCGAAAAGTGCGACTTTTCCCAATCGGCGGCGAGATCCTTCGCCGTCTGCGCGGGCGCGTTCGGAACTATAAAAATCAACAGGGCAAAAAGTGAAAAAGCGTTTTTCATAACGAAAAGATGATACTTTTTTTAGCGCAAAAATAAAACGGCAAGCTATGAAAACCTGCCGTTTGAAGATTTATAGATGGTGGCTGAAGAGTGACTTGAACACTCGACCTCGGGGTTATGAATCCCGCGCTCTAACCAGCTGAGCTACCCAGCCACGAATTTAAGATTATAGTTTTCAATCGAAAAAAAGCAAGTTCGAGCCGTTCCAAGCGGGAAATTTTTGGCAAAAACCCGTTTCTGCTGCTATTATTAAAACATCTTAAACAACGAATTAAATTGTTTCGCCGCCGTTTCCCATTTCTCAAATGATAAAGGAAAAGGCAGCGAACGGTTGAGAAGTTTTAATCCCGGAACAGTGAGAGGAAAAAATATGCGTCTCAAAAAAAGTATTTTCACCGCGGTAGTCGGGCTGCTATTCGCCGTTGGCGGCTTTGCTCAAACACGCGCCGTGACGGTTGTGACCGAACCGAATGCCAGAGTCTGGCTCGACGATGTTTTGCGCGGCGCGGCTGACGGCAGCGGAAAATTGACGATTGCGCCGCTGACTGCCGGAGCGCACAAACTGCGCGTTCGCGCCGATGGTTTCAAAGAAGTTTCGCAAAATCTGCTCGCCGCCCAAAAAAAGGGCGAGGTCAAAATTATTCTCGTCAAAACCACCGACCAAGCTGAATTAACTTATCAGGAAGCGGAAAGATCAGCGTCGAGCGACCGCCAAAAAGCGATTGCGGCTTATCGCCAAGCCATCAGTCTGCGTCCGAAATATGCCGAAGCCAATCTCGGACTGGCGCGGGTTTTGTCCGCCGCCGGCGATGTGGACGGCGCGTTGAAAGCCGTTGCCGCCGCCCGTAAAGCGCGTTTGGGCTACGCCGAAGCGTCCGCCGTCGAAGGCAGAATTTACGCCGCCGAAGGCAATGATGAAAAAGCGATTGCCGCTTTCAAACGCGCCGTCACCGAAGGCAGAGGCACACAGCCCGAAGCGAACACGGGTTTAGGATTGCTTTACAAAGAAAAAGCGGAAGCCTTCGGCTCGAACGGCGATTACGAATCGGAAGCGGCAAACTACGCGCTCGCCGTGCAGTATTTCAAAAAAGCCATCGCCCAGCTTTCCGGCGCGCCCGATGTCGTGACGCTTTATCAATTTTTGGGTTTAGCTTACGAAAAGATGAAGAAATACGACGAAGCCGTCGCGGTTTACGAGGAATTTTTGAAGCTGTTTCCCGACAGCAGCGAATCCGAAGCCGTGCGCTCGTTCATCGTGCAGCTAAAAAAACAAATGAACGAACGGTAATCGTCGAAAAATCCGCAGCTTCCCGCATCCGTTCGCCGTCTTGCCGAGTGAGCCGACGACGATCAAGAGTTTCGACTCGCTCAGTTTGAATCGGTGAAATTTCCAATCAGAAATAGCGGTAATGTCCGATGATTTTCCAGTTGAAAATGACATCTTCCGCCTGCGCGCCGCCGCCGATGTTGTGAATTATCAGGTAGCGTCCGGTCGTTTCGTAATACCTGTTCGAGACGATTCCGACGTGTGTCATTCCCTTGCCGTCCAAGTCCCACGCGACGACATCGCCGGGCTGGTAATCTTCGGGTTTGCCGGTCATCGGCAGCGATTTTCCCCGGCGCGTGAAAAAGGTTTGCAGGTTGGGAACGCGGCGGTGATCAATGTTCGGGTCGGGCGATTTCAAGTTCCACTTCTTCGGATAGGCGGTGAAATTCGCCTGCATATCTTCGTGAACTTCCTTTTGCAAATCAACTCCCGCCCGGCGAAAAGCGCGAATCACGACATCCGAGCAAACGCCCGTCGCCATCGGCACGTCGCCGTTCGGATACGACAGGACAACGTAATTCGGATCGTAATTCTTCGTCAGGCTCGTTTGCTCGACCGCGCTTTCGAGCAGTTTTCTTACTTTATCCGAAGTAAGATCGGCGAGTTTCGGCTTTTCGACAAATGGTTTGATCTGCGCGACCGACTGCCAATTATTTTGACAGGCGATTGCCGAACCCAATAAAACGATTGAAAGCAGGCGAACGATTTTTTGAAAAAATGACATTTTGTTTTCCCCGCAAACGAATTTTAGCAGAGGTTTCAAGTTTTGGACAGAAAAAAGGACAAAGCATCCGGCGAGACTTTGTCCTTTTTTCCCTGTTTTATTTTGCTTGGATTACGGAACGTCATACGCCGGCAGCGGCAAATCGGTGTCCGTGCCGAATTGGAAACTGCCGAGCGAGGCGTTGGAACTGCGGAGATAATACCAGAAGGTCGAGCCGCCGGTCGCGCGAGTAACCGCGATGTCGTCGCGCTCGTCGCCGTCGTAATCGCCGACTGCCGGAACATCCGTCTCGTTGCCGAACGCCGCCGTCTGCACCGCGCCGTTTGAACTGTTCAGAATATACCAGTTGCGAAGACCGTTGACGCTGCGGACGACGGCGATGTCGGTGCGCCGGTCGCCGTCGTAATCGCCCGGCACGGCTAAATCGCCGGCGGCACCGAATCGGATATCCGATAGCGTCGAGTTGCCGCTGTTGATGCGATACCAGGTGCCGTTTGACGGGCGGAAAACCGCGATGTCGGATTTGCCGTCGCCGTCAAAATCGCCCGGCACGGGAATATCGGTCGAGATGCCGAAGCGAACGGCTCCGTAGTTGTTCGCCGCGTTCAGCGAAGTATACCAGGTTCCGCTGCTCGGACGATAAATTGCGATGTCGGCTTTGCCATCGCCGTTGTAGTCACCGGCGACCGGCACGTCGCCGTTCTGTCCGAATTGGATGGCGACGAAAGCGTTGTCGGAACTGCGGAGATAATACCAGGTGCCGTTGGACGGGCGAAAAACGGCGAGGTCGGTGATGCCGTCGCCGTCGAAATCTTCCGGTGTCGGGCGGTCGCCGCTCTGTCCGAATTGCTGTCCGCGAAACGTATTGTTAAAACTGTTTTGAATATACCAGGTGCCGTTCGACGGGCGGAAAACCGACAAATCCGTTTTGCCGTCGCCGTCGAAATCGGCGTTGGCTTTGACGCGGACGATTTTTTCGACCGTGCCGCCGAGTCCGACAGCGTAGATTTCGCCGGTTTCATCTTCGCCGAACGACGATATATTGCGGGTCGTGTCGAGCAGAATCGTCTGCTGATTATTGTTCCACAAAAGAACTTCACCTGAGCAGTAATCGCCGTAAATATAGCCGCCGTTCGGCAGACTGCCGCGCGTTCCGCGATAGACGTAGCCGCCCGTAATCGAACAGCGTCCGCCCGAATGATCGTATTGGAGAATCGGCGCGACGTAATTGGTCGGAGTGCAGAGCGTCGGGTCGAGATTAGTGCATTGATTGCCTTCATAAACGCGCCAGCCGTAATTTCCGCCCCTGGTGATCACATCAACTTCTTCAATCGCGTTCTGCCCGACATCACCCGCCCAAAGCTGTTTTGTCAGCCGGTCGAAAGACCAGCGAAACGGATTTCTCACGCCGAGCGCATAAATTTCATCCGCACCGGCTGCGCCGACATACGGATTATCCACCGGAATAGTGTAAGGCGGAGCGGTATCATTTCCCGAAACGTCCGGCGTGATGCGAAGAATTTTGCCCAGCAATTCGTTGATATTCTGAGCGCGGTTGCCGGGATCGTTGCCGGAGCCGCCGTCGCCCATCCCGATATAAAGATTATTTGCGCCGCTATCGGTGCGAAACTCGATCATTCCGCCTTTGTGATTGGTGAACGGCTGGGGAATCGTCAACAGAATTCGCTCGGAATTCGGGTCGCCGAGCGCGTTGGTGCTGTCCGTGGTTTTATAACGCGCGATCACCGTTTCACCGCCCGCGCCGCCGCCGGTGCGCGTGTAATTGACGAAAAAATAACCGTTGGTCGCAAACTGCGGGTGAAACGCCAAACCCAATAATCCGCGTTCGCCGCCCGACACGACCCGCGAAGTGATGTTCATAAAATCGGTCGGAGTCGTCGAACCGGGCGGCACGACTTTGATAATTCCGCCCTGCTGCAAAATAAAATTACGCCGCGTTCCGTCCTTGGCGTTCGTCAGGAAAAGCGGCGAACTCAAACCCGAAACGTAAGATTCCAGGCGAATCTTCGGCGGCGCAGATTGAGTTTGCGCTGAAAGCGTCGAACCGAAAACGATAAAGCCAGATAATAAAACTGCTAGAAACTTAAATTGTCGCATATCAACTCTCCGTGCTTTTACTGCTGATCTATTGACTTACTTTTCCGACCAATCAAAGAAATACGCCGAAATTCGGACTAACGGCTTCGGCATATCCAACTTTTTAGTTCACTTATCTTCTAAAAATCGAAAAAGGATAAATCAATAGTAAAACATCGAGACGAATAAAAACAAGCAAACTATTAAACAACTTTGAAACTCGTAATTTTAAAGTCTTAAAATTTTTCGACGATACAACTGAAAGCCGCTTTTACTTCCGGTTGGGATAAGCCATTCGATTGATTTGCAAAGGCGAAAAAAGAAAGCGGAAACCGAAACTATGCGCTGTTCACTATTTGACGGAAAGATTTCTCGCTTGACAGCGAATAGTCAGCAGTGAACGGCGCATCGTTGAATCCGCATTTATTACTCGGTTTGTCCTAATCGGACGTTACTTTTCTTGGCTGTAAGGAATGCCGAGAGCCTTCGGCGCGCGCGACAAACCAATAAATCCGGCGAGAACGATAATCGTCAAAACATACGGAATAATCTGAATAAACTGCACCGGAATCGGTTCGCCCGACTCCAGTTTGTAATTGCCGAGCGGAATCGTCAGAGCTTCGGTCAAGCCGAAAAACAAACAGGCGATCAAAACCTGCACGGGTCGCCATTTCGCCAGAATCAGCGCGGCGAGCGCGATGAATCCGCGTCCCGCTGTCATCCCGCGCGTGAACAGCGACGACTGCCCGATTGACAGATACGCGCCGCCCGCCGCCGCCAGAATGCCCGACAAAACAACCGCCGTGTAGCGCATTTTCAGAACGCTCACGCCCGCCGCGTCCGCCGCCGAAGGATTTTCGCCGACGGCGCGCAACCGCAAACCGAACGGCGTTTTATACAAAACATACCAGCCAATCGGAATCAGCAGAAAAGCCAGATACGAAGCGACGTTGATGCCGAGAAATTCCGGCAGCAGAAATACTTTGTCAATCTGCGGAGTCGAACCCGACGAATCGTAAATCGCGCCGCTCAAAAGCTGCGGCAAACCGAGCATCAGAAAATTGATCGCCGTTCCCGCGACGACTTGATTGGCTTCAAATTTAATCACCGTGACCGCGTAAAGCAGAGCCGTCAACGCGCCGGCGAGCATCGCGCACAACAAGCCGAGATACGGATTATTCAATTCATAAGTCGTGACCGCCGCCGTGAACGCGCCCGCCAGCATCAAGCCTTCGAGCGCGATGTTGATGATGCCCGAACGCTCCGCGAACATTCCGCCGAGAGCCGCGAAAATCAGCGGCGTGGCAAGCCGAATCGCCGAAAAAATCAAGGATAAAGTTAAAAGTTCGCTCATAGTTCAAAAGGTTGTTTGGGCAAACCCGACTGTCGAATAATTGACTGCCAGGTCCCGATTCTGATCGCTTTGTGATTCGGCACGGAAACGGTGACGGTCAAATCAGCAAGATGTTTCTGCATAATAATATAACTGCCTTTCTGACGAACCTGCACAAAGTCGTGGTTTGCCGAAATTCCGCTGCCATCGCTGCCCGAAAATGTTCCCGATTCACCCGACGGCAACCTCTGACTGCGTGGTGTAAATTTCCGTGTGCAGGCGGTTGTTTATTTCCGGTTCGTCCGCCGTCTCCAACAAAAGTTTGATTGCTTCGGTCGAATTCGCCTTCGCTTCCTCGACCGAATCGCCTTATCCAATTCGGGACACAGCGAAACGTCACCGTCACCTTCGCGTTCGATAACCGCCGTAGATTTTTGAAACTTCGTAAATTTGATCGTCAACAAAATATCAATTTCTTCTCTCTTTGAATTATTGTTAAATAATTCAGTCCGGTTTTTCCTAAATATGATGCTCTCGACAATCTTTGGCGTGTGCCTCGGATATTGCTTGCTCAAAATTTTCAGCGTCGAATCAAAGGTAGCTTTCCTGACATCGGTGCGGACAAAAATCGTGCTATTTTTATCCATTATTTCCGCGCCGCTAATTTCCTTTGGCAGTCGGTTAACCCGTATCAATTCGACTTCAATCGGTTTTGCCAGCCGGTATTGGGTGCTGAAAACTGCCAAAGAACCGTCAATTACAAAAGCGAGTTTTCTTAGAGCGTGTTTGGAAATTCACTTGGTCGAAAAGTGGATGGCTTAATTTTACATTTTACATTCTTCATTCTAAATTTTTACCGGATAAAAATTTAGAA
>JAYVKL010000306.1:0-38327 GCA_043768465.1 Pyrinomonadaceae bacterium | reverse complement strand
TCAATATAAAGGTGGTCTAATCTAATCTTGTTCGATTACTTACAATTGTTTGAATGTTTCCAAAGAAACTTATCCTTTATTCAGCATAAGGTCTATTGTGTTGAATACGGTCACGGCGGCTCCGTTTGCGGCATCGGGACGGGTTACGCAAGTTCCGGGAACGCCGGGAGCGTCGCTGTTTCCGTCTTTACCGAATACGACCGCTCAACTCAACACGACACCGGGAACAAACGGCGGTAATCCGCGACTTTTTAACCAAACCCGGGTTGATCCTAATTTCTACAATCCATATACACTGCAGTTCAACTTTGGTATTCAGCAGGAAGTCTTTAAAGACTCGGTGATCGAAGTCAGATATGTCGGCTCCAGAATTATCGGGCAGTATCAGACGGTCAACGGCAACCCTGATGTTTCGTTTTTAAACAGTGCGGCTACTTTTCTCGGTCTTGACCCGGGCACGTTTTCAAACGGCATTATTGGAAGACTCAGCACCGCTGCCAACCCGCTCGGAAACGGCAGCGGGCGCGTTGATCCGAGTCTCGGTGCCGTCCGAATTCGTAACAACGGCGCCCGTTCAAACTATAACGGACTACAAATGCGCTTTGACACTCGTTTCAGCGGGATTGTTTTCAATGCTAACTATTCGTTTAGCAAAACCATTGATAATGCTTCGGAAATTTTCGGAACACTCGGCGGCGGTCAATCAATTGCCGCTGCTCAAAATCCGTTTGATACGTCAAAGGGGGAACGCGGACTTTCGGCGTTTCACCAAAAGCATAATTTTACGGCTAATTTCGATTACGTCCTGCCGTTCTATAAAGACCAGCGCGGTTTTGTCGGGAAAGCACTCGGCGGTTTTGAAGTATCCGGCATCGTCTTTTTAGGCTCCGGTCGCCCCTACACTCCGGTGGAAGCATTTTCCAATGTCGACCCGGCATTTGAAGGTTCCTTCACCAACGGTGTTTTGCGTCCTTTCAACGGTAATGCGAGTGCGCCCAACGGAACGATTGCTTTCGGTTACGGAGCCGCTTGTCTGGCTCTCTTCGGCGGACCGGCTTGTGACAATGCAGTTCCGGGAAATTTTATAATCTATAACACGCTGCAGCCGGGTTCGCCCGGAACGGTGGTGGCGAATGCGGCGGCGGCGCAGCAGCAGGCACGGTTGGTTTACAATGATGCCGGGTTAGTAGCTATCGGATTTCTACCTGGTTTCGCGGCGGCGGAAGCCTTCAAATACTTCAGGAGTTACTACGGTAATGTCGGTCGAAACACTTTCATCGGCGAAAATTCCTATCGAGTCAATTTGTCGCTTTTCAAGTCAGTCAGCATCAATGAGAAAATGAAGATAGAGTTCAGAGCAGAAGGAACCAATATCTTCAATCGCAGAAACTTTGGGGTGCCTGATGCGATTACCGAAGACGCTTCTGCCGGCAATTTCGTCGGCAGTTTCCAAAATCCCGGTTTTAATTCGGGTTCAGCCCGTCAACTACGGCTCGGTTTCCGATTCCTGTTTTAGGAAAAACTTTTTGATTTCATATCATTCGAGAGAAGGTGTTAAAGCCTTCTCTTTTTTTTTATCTCCTGTGTTAAAATTTTCTTCTCAAGCTCACGCCGCTGGCGACTATATTCGAAACTGTTTTGGAGAAAGGCGGGAACTTAATGCACTCCGAGCCGACTGGTAAACAAGGAGCGGCTTGATTTGAACGCTCGTTTTCGCGAACCCGCCGCGCTGCTCGGTTTGAGAAGCCGCCGCCCAAAATTATAAATCAATGCCGATTTCATCGCTGACTTTGCTGATAATTCTGTTTTTTATAACGAGCGTCGTCGGCGTGGTCACGGGCAGCAATTCGCTGATTACCGTTCCCGTGATGTTTCAGTTCGGCATCGCCCCGAAAGTCGCCGTTGCGACCAATATGTTCGGGTTGCTGTTTATGAATATCGGGGCGACGATTCCGTTTTTGCGGCAGGGCGCGATTGATAAGAAAAAGGTTGCGCCGCTGATCTCGATCACTGTCGCCGCTTCGGGCATCGGCGCGATGTTGGTGAGTTTCATCACGCCGCAGAATATCAAACTGCTCGTTTCGATGGCGATGATCGGCGTGACGATTTTTACTTTGCTCAAACCCAAGGCGGGCATCGCCGCCGTCGCCGAAGTCTCCAATCGCGCCCGCGTTCTGACGTATATTTTGACTTTCGCGCTCGGCATCTACGGCGGACTTTACAGCGGCGGTTATGTGACGATGCTGACCGCCGTTTACGTCGCCTTTTTCGGAATGACGTTCACCGAATCGGTCGCGTCAACCAAACTCATCAACGTCTTTTCGTCGTCCGTCGCCTCGCTGATTTTTATGTGGCAAGGCTTGATTGATTACCGTTTAGGCGCGATTTTAGCCGTCACGATGTTCATCGCCGCTTATATCGGAGCCTCGACCGTCACAAAATTGAACGATGTCTGGCTCAAACGGATTTTTCTGGCGGCGGTCTTAATCCTGGCAATAAAAACCATCTACGACTTTATTTGAAATGGACAGCCGTCGGCGTTTCGTTTTTGCGCCGGTAAATTTATGACCAACGCCGGAGTTGCCGAAGGCGAAAGCAACCGGCGGCGCGTGTATCAAAAAATGCGCCGTCGTTCAAACAATCAGCAGGTGAACAAAAATTTGGTATAATTTATTAGAAAATCAGCATTGTTTTGAAAAACGGCAATGTCTTTCCGGCTGGTAAAAAAGATGAAAATAGCGGTAGCAATGAGCGGCGGCGTTGATTCGTCAAGCGCGGCGGCACTTCTCAAAGAACAGGGACACGAATTGATCGGTTTTACGATGCAGTTGTGGAATCAGCGGCGCGGCATTTCGGTTGACGAAAACGGCGACTCGCTGCCGTCGCGCTGCTGTTCGCTCGACGACGTTTACGATGCGCGGCGCGTTGCCGAATCGCTCGGAATGCCGTTTTACGTTTTGAATCTCGAAAAAGAATTTGAAGCATCGGTCGTCGAACCGTTCGTGCAAAGTTATCTGGACGGCGAAACCCCGATTCCGTGCGTCGCCTGTAATTCGCGCCTCAAGTTCGCGTCGCTCGATAAACTGGCGCGGAGTCTCGACTGCGATAAAGTCGCCACCGGACATTACGCCCGCGTCGAATATGACGCAAAGGCCAAACGCTACCGTTTGCTGCGCGGGCGCAATCACTGGAAAGACCAAACTTATTTTCTGTGGGAATTAACGCAGGATCAGCTTTCCCGCGCTTATTTTCCGCTGGGCGAAATGCTGAAATCCGAAGTCCGCGACATCGCCCGCGACGCGCATTTATATGTTGCCGAAAAACCGGAATCGCAGGAAATCTGCTTTGTTCCCGACGGCAGATATTCGGAATTTATAGACCGCTATCTAACGCACGAAAACCGCGCCGACGAATTGCCGACGGCGGGCGAAATCGTCAACGCGCGCGGCGAAAAAATCGGCGAACACGCGGGCATTCACCGCTACACCATCGGACAGCGGCGGGGTTTGGGCATCGCGCACGAAAAACCGTTATACGTCCTGCAAATCGAACGCGCAAAAAATCAAATTATCGCGGGCGAAGCCGACGAGTTGGAGTGTCTGGAACTTGTCGCCAAAGGTGTTAATTGGGTCGCCTTCGACGCGCCCGCCGAACCGGTTCGCGCCTCGGTGAAAGTCCGTTACCGCCACGAACCGGCGAGCGCGACGATTTACGCCCTGCCGGAGCATCGCGCCCGCGTCGTTTTCGACCAGCCGCAGCGCGCCGTCACGCCCGGACAAGCGACGATTTTCTATGACGGCGAAGAATGCGTCGGCGGCGGCTGGATCGTTAAATAAAGTTTGAAATTATCTTCGGTGAGCTAAAAGGGATTGGTAGTGAACTGCAAGAACATTCACATCATTCTCTTTCGCAAATTCAATCGCTTCCGTAAAACCTGCGTCAGGGCAGCGAACAACGCCGAATCATTGCGAATCAAGATAACCGTCAGTTTTGCTGCGTTCTTCTTCGCGGGTTCGTCCGTCGGCGAGGTCGAACCAACGCTGACAGCCGTGTTCGGTTAATCTCCAAACCGCCCGCCAATGCCCATTCGATATTGTTTTCGGCAGCCAGTTTGCCGACTGTTTCAATCGTTTGCATCGCCGATTCATCATCGAGTAAATCAAATTTTAGCTTCGTCATAAGTTTTATTTTAACATCGGAACTTTAACATCATTCTCTCTCGCAAATTCAATGGCTTCCTCGTATCCTGCGTCAACGTGGCGGACAACGCCCATTCCGGGATCAACGGTGAGAACTCTTTCGATGCGTCTGGCGGCTTCGGGTGTGCCGTCGGCGACGATGACTTGTCCGGCGTGTAGGCTGTAACCGATGCCGACTCCGCCGCCGTGATGCAGGGAAACCCAGGTTGCGCCGGAGGCGACGTTAATCATCGCGTTGAGATAAACCCAATCGGCGACGGCATCCGAGCCGTCTTTCATCGCTTCGGTTTCGCGGTTCGGACTCGCTACGCTGCCGCAGTCAAGATGGTCGCGCCCGATGACAATCGGTGCTTTTAATTCGCCGCTGGCAACCATTTCGTTTAGTTTTAATCCAGCACGAGCGCGCATCCCGTAGCCGAGCCAGCAGATTCTCGCGGGCAAACCTTGAAACTCGACTTCCCTTTGCGCCAGCGTCAGCCATTTTATTAAATGATCGTTTTCCGGGAACAGATTCATCATCGCTTCGTCGGTTTTGTAGATGTCTGTTTTGTCGCCCGAAAGCGCGACCCAGCGAAACGGACCTTTGCCTTCGCAGAACAAAGGGCGAATGTAGGCGGGGACGAAACCCGGATAATCGAAGGCGTTTGCCACGCCGTTATCTCTAGCTCTTTGTCTGAGATTATTGCCGTAATCGAAGACGATTGCGCCCCGTCGTTGAAATTCCAGCATCGCTTCAACGTGTTTTGCCATCGAATCCATCGCGCGTTTTTCGTATTCGGTCTGATCCGATTCGCGCAAAACTTTGGCTTCTTCGACTGACAATCCGACGGGAATATAGCCGTATAAAACATCGTGCGCGGAAGTCTGATCGGTAACGACATCGGGCAATATATTTCTTTCTAAAATCTGCCAATGAACTTCCGCCGCGTTGCCCAAAAGCGCGATTGATTTGGCTTCGCGTTTGCCGGTGTATTCTTTGACCAGCCGCAGCGCGTCGTCCAAATCCTTCGCTTCGACATCAATCTGTTTCAACTGCAAACGCCGTTCGATGCGCCATTGATCAACGTCAACCAGCAGTCCGACACCGCCGTTAAACGTGATCGCCTGCGCCTGCGCTCCGCCCATTTCGCCCAAACCTGCCGTCAAAACGAATTTTCCTTTCAAATCGCCCCAACCGTTCTGCCGCGCCAGACTGCCGAAAGTTTCGTAAGTTCCCTGCAAAATTCCCTGCGTCCCGATGTAAATCCAACTGCCCGCCGTCATCTGCCCATACATCATCAGTCCTGCGCGTTCGTATATATCAAATTGCTCCTGCGTCGCCCAGTGCGGCACGATATTGGAATTGGCGATTAAAACACGCGGCGCGTCGGTGTGCGATTTGAAAACGGCGACGGGTTTGCCCGATTGGACGAGCAGTGTTTCGTCCGGTTCGAGATTTTTCAAACTCTCCAGAATCGCGTCGAACGATTCCCAATTTCGCGCCGCTTTGCCGCGCCCGCCGTAAACGATCAGATTATCGGGATCAAACGCGACCTCCGGGTCGAGATTGTTTTGAATCATTCGATAGGCGGCTTCGATCAGCCAGTTTTTACAGGTCAAGTGCGTTCCCGTCGGGGCTTTGATGATACGTTTCATAAAGTTTTTGCTTAGTCAAAATTTTATAGCTATAATAGCCACGTCAAAGCGAGGTGTAAAATGCAGACAGTCAATATTGCCGATTTGAAAAACAATTTGAGTGCTTATTTGGAGCAGGTGCGAAACGGGTTGGAGTTGGTCGTCAAAGATCGCAACCGCCCGATTGCCAGACTGCTGCCGTTGGGCGAAGACTTCGACGCGGAAGAGGAATATTTGGTGGCGGCGGGTTTAATGCGTCTGCCTCTGGAAGCCAAATCAGATGACTTTCTCGATTACCCCGCGCCCGAAGTTTCGATAGAAAAAATCCGCGGGATCATCAGCCGCGAACGCGATGAAGACTAACGCCGAATTTTGGGACACGAGCGCGATTGTGCCGCTGTGCGTCAAGCAAAACGCGACGCGGATATTTCGCGCCCGGTGGCGAAAAAGTTCCGCCATCGTCGTTTGGTGGGGAACCGCCGTCGAAGTTCGCAGTGCTTTGAGCCGTCTCAGAGGTGAAAATTTAATTGATGCCAACGGCTTGCAGTTCGCGCTCGTCAGGCTCGAAGCGATGCGGAAACAGTGGCGTGAGATTTTGCCGAACGACAAAATGCGCGAGATCGCCGAATTGCTGCCCGACGCTTACGGTCTGCGGGCTTTGGATTCGTTCCAGCTCGCCGCCGCCTTAATCTGGTGCCGGGAAAAACCGAAAAACCGGGTCTTTGTCTGCGACGACGTTCGATTAACCGCCGCCGCGCTGAAAACCGGCTTCGTCCTCAAACCGTAATCCAGGGATGCGGTCACAGCATTAATGAAAAGCCGGTTTTGAATTTCGACTTTAGCAGATGTGGTGCGCCGTCTCCGGGCGACTCTTAAAACTTTATTCTGCCGCCTGAAATTTTATGTCTCTAAACGATGAAAAGTTTAACGAACTGCAAACGCGGCTCGATAAAATGGTCGAGTATCAGGATTATTTTTACCGTGAAATCAATCAAATTCGAGATCAGTTAAAAGCCCTCAAAACGCCCGACCAATTTGACGCAACGGCACCAACGCCGCTTGCCGAAACCCGCGTTCCGCCAATCAAACCGGCGGCTAAACCTTTTCCGCGCCCGCCGTCTGAACGTCAAAGACAAGCTGAAAACACGGTTAACGAAACCGCGAAGGTTTCGCCCGCGCCGCGCCGCAACTCCGGCATCGAGGAATTCGTCGGCAGAAATTTAATCAGTTTAATCGGCATCATCATCACGATTCTCGGTGTCGGCATCGGCGCGAAATACGCGATAGACCGCGATTTAATCAGCCCGGCGACGCGCATTCTGTTGGGTTACGCTTTTGCGGGCGGTTTGCTCGCCATCGCGTTCTGGCTGAAAAAGAAATACCTGAATTTCAGCGCGGTTCTCTTGAGCGGCGCGTTGGCGATGTTGTATTTTCTGACGTTTTTCGCCTACAGCTTTTACGACTTGATTCCGCAAATCGCCGCGTTTGCGCTGATGCTTTTTTTCACGGGGTTCACCGTCGGCGCGGCGATCAATTTCAATCGCCAGGTGATCGCGCACATCGGCTTGGTCGGAGCTTACGCCGTGCCGTTTCTGTTGTCGGACAATTCCGGCAGAGTCGGCGTTTTGTTCGGTTATATGACGATTATCAACTTCGGCATCCTGGCGATTTCCATCGACAAATTCTGGAAGCCTTTGTTTTATTCGTCGTTCATTTTCACCTGGCTGATTTACGCCGCGTGGTTTCTTTCGAGTTATCGCACGAACGAACATTTTGCGCTCGCGTTCGGGTTCGCAGTCGTTTTTTTCCTGACTTTCTACACGACGTTTCTGGTTTACAAACTGCTGGCGAAAGAAGCATTCAGCGCAGAAATCGTCTTTTTGATCTTAGTCAATTCGTTCGTTTTCTACGGTTTCGGCTACGCGATTCTTCACCGCCGCGAAGGTTACGATCTATATCTCGGCTTATTCACCGTCGCCAACGCCTCTTTGAACGCGCTCGTCGCTTTCATCATTTATAAATACAACTTGGGCGACCGCAAAAACTTTTACCTCGCCGTCGCGCTCGCCGTAACCTTTGCGACGATTGCCGTTCCCGTCCAGTTTCAGGGCAATTGGGTGACGCTCATCTGGACGGCGGAGGCGGCACTGCTGTTCTGGATCGGCAGGACAAAACGAATGGCGATTTATGAAAATCTGGCTTATCCGCTGATGATTTTGGCTGCCATCAGTTTGCTGAACGATTGGCAAAACGCTTTTAATAACGCCGTGATAGTGACACCGATTTTCAATCAGAGCTTTCTGACTTCGATTCTGTTCACCGTCGCGTTCGGTTTTATCACCTTCGTCAACCGCGATAAAACGTATCAGCCGGTGCGCGGAGACGTTGGAAGTTGGCTGAATTTCATCGCGCCGACGCTTTTTCTGGGCGTTTTATACAATGCTTTTCGCGGCGAAATCGGCAATTATTTTCACTCGCAGATGCTTCGCAGTGCCGTCGAAATCGTCGGGCAAACCGAAATCAAGGACGCGGTGATTATAAAAGATAACAATTTGAGTTTTGTAAATGTCGTCTGGCAGATAAATTATTCGATGCTTTTTCTAACCGCTTTATCTTTCGTCAACCTCAAAAAAATCAAAAGCGCGTGGCTGGGTTTGGTCAATCTCGGTTTGAATTCGGCGGCATTACTGGCGTTTCTGTCAGCCGGTTTATTTTTGCTCGGCGAACTGCGCGAAAGTTATTTGACGCAAGCCGACGCGCAGTTTTTCCGGCGCGGCGCGTTCCATATTCTCATCCGCTACATCTCGTTCGCCTGCGCCGCCGCTTTGATTTACGCCAGTTACGAAACCGTCAAACAGGAATTTTTCGATAAACTGATTTCAAAAACCGCGCTCGGTTTCGCGTTCGATTTCGTGTTTTACGTCGCGCTCTGGTGGCTGGTCAGCAGCGAGTTGATAAATTTGATGGACATTTTCGGCTTCAACGATTCGTATAAACTCGGTTTGAGCATTCTTTGGGGAATTTACTCTTTATTTTTAATCGGTTTGGGAATTCTGAAAAAGAAAAAACATCTCCGCATCGGAGCCATCGGGCTGTTCGCCGCCACTTTAATCAAACTTTTTTTCTACGACATCGCCGATCTCGACACGATTTCAAAAACCGTGATCTTTATCACGCTCGGCATTTTGCTTTTGATAATTTCGTTTTTATATAACAAATACAAGGATTTAATCTTTGAAAGATAGCCGAAGCGGAAATTTTCGGTTTCCCTGTCAGAGTCCGCGCTTCGTCTGATGTTTGAGTTTTCCCCGGCGGCGAAATTATTCTTCAACGCTTAATTTCGCTCGCGCCCGCGCTCGGCTCCGAAATCAAAATCATCGGCTCGATTTGCGTCAGCCGTTGATATTCGCGTTTGATTATCGTCTCGAAACCGGCGACGAATTTCCTTTTCACCAGATTAACGGTCGAGCCGCCGAAGCCGCCGCCAGTCATTCTGGAACCGAGAACGCCGTCTAAATTCGCCGCGATTGCCGCCATCAAATCAAGTTCCCGGCAACTGACCTCGTAATCGTTTTTCAAACTCTCGTGCGACTGCCGCATCAACCTTCCGAATTCCGTCAAATCGTTTTTCTTGAGCGCGGCGGCGGCTTTTAGAGTTCGCGCATTTTCCGTCACGACGTGCCGCGCCCGGCGGAAAATAACTTCCGGCAAATGCCGTCCGAATACCTCCAAATCGCTTTCGCCGACATCTCGCAACTGTTCGATGGCGGGCAGATACTGTTTGAGAATTTCCACCGCCTGCCCGCATTCGGCGCGGCGCGTGTTGTATTCGGAATTCGCCAGTTCGTGTTTGACGTTCGTGTCGCAGATGACGACGGCCACATCCCTCGTATCGAGCGGCACATTTTCGTATTCCAGCGAGCGGCAATCGAGCAGCAACGCGTGTCCGGCGCGGGCGTTTGCCGAGACGAATTGATCCATAATTCCGACGTTGGCTCCGACGTATTCGTGTTCGGCTTGCTGTCCGATTTTCGCCAGCGTAATTTTATCAACCGGCTGGTCGGCAATCTCGCTTAACGCCAGACCGACCGCCGTTTCCAAAGCCGCCGAAGATGAAAGTCCCGCGCCCGGCGGCACATTCGACCAAATTACAAGATTCGCGCCGTTCAGCCGGACGTTGTTCTGCTCCAGCAAACGCGCCACGCCTTCGATATAATTAAGCCAGAAACCTTTTCTCCGGTTCGCTTCGATCTCCAAATCGAATTCCGCCGATTCATCCAGATTGACCGTGTAAACTTTGATTTTTCGGTCAGTTCGCGGCGCGGCGGCGACTGCCGTTTCCCGTTCAATCGCCATCGGCAGCACGAAACCGCCGTTGTAATCGGTATGTTCGCCGATCAGATTGACTCTGCCCGGAGCGCGAAACAAGCGCGGCGGCGCGCCGTCGTAAATCGCCGTAAACCTCGCTGCCAGTTTTTCGTCATCCATCATCTTTTCACGCCCAGACGACTGTTTCAACCAGACCACGCAGCTCGGCGGCTTTCTCTTCCGCCAGCGTGTCGTTGATGAACATTCCTGCCGCCGCTTCGCTGCCCGCCAGGTATTTCAATTTCGTGGCGGAGCGCAGCGGCGGATAAAATTCGATGTGAAACCGGAAATAATCGTAATCGCCGCCGTCCGCCGGCGACTGCATCAGCGACATTATATACGGAAACGAAACGCCGAAAAGCCGGTCGAACGCCGCCAGCACCTGTTTCAGAATCGCGGCTAAATCAATCTGTTCCGCCTGTTTCATCGCGGTCAAACTGCTGAAATTGCGTTTCGCCGTAATGTGCGTTTCATACGGATAACGGGCGAAAAACGGAACGTAAGCGACGAACGAAGCGTTTTCGGCGATGAGTCGGCGACCGTCTTTTTTCTCTTCTTCGATGATCACGTCAAACAAATTGCGTTTTTTTTCCGCCTGATATTTTTCCGCCTGGACGAGCTGCGTTTTTATTTTCGGCGGCACGAACGGATAAGCGTAAATCTGCCCGTGCGGATGATGCAGCGTGACACCGATGGCTTCGCCTTTGTTTTCAAAAATAAAAACGTATTCGACGAATTCGAGGGCGGACAATTCCGCGAATCTATCGGTCCAAACCTGCACGAGTTTGTAAATACGCTCGACCGGCTCGGCGGCTAAAGTCGAATTGTGATGCGGCGTGTAAACGATGACTTCGCATTCGCCGAAACTTTTTTCCGTCGGGTAAAGCTCGCTGCCGGCAATCGCCGGGGCGGGCGGCTGCGGCTGAAGACTCGGAAATTGATTTTCAAACACCACGATGTCGTAATCGCTTTCGGGAATCTCGGTCGGAAAACCGCCGGGCGCGGTCGGACAGAGCGGACAAAAATCGGCGGGCGGCAGAAACGTGCGGTTCTGCCGCGCCGTCGCCGTCGCCAGCCATTCGCCCAAAAGCGGATTCCAGCGCAGTTCACTCATCGGTTTTCACCTCGTTATTTTGATTTTCCGGCACCGGTTCGCGCCCCTCAAAAGTGTAATAAATCAAATAGCGTCTGCCGTCCGCCATCACGACGCGCCGCTTTTTCATCGCGCCGACTTTCGGTAATCGTCGGGATTTTTCTTCGTCCATATTTACGATTATAAAGGCGGGGCAGTTTCAACGCCAATGTTTTGCCCGCTTAATTTCGATAATTGATTTTTCGCCTTCGTTCAGAATCTACGCTCTCGGCGTGTTCCTGCCGCAGAGCGCAGCGCGGCGGGGCAAACGGCGTTTCGCAGTTTGAACTCTGAACGAAACCGGAAAATCGAGAATTTCGATTGCCGGGCGACGATATGGATAGAAAATATAAAATTTTTAGAATTTGTCGTATAATTTCCCAGGTTTGTTTTTATATTTTCATATCCAAAAAGGAGAAGTTAAATGATAGATTTAGTTCCGTCAGCGGATTCGGTGATGCAGATTTTAGAGAAAACGGGAGCCTACCGGCAAGGTCATTTCGTTTACCCGTCGGGCAAACACGCTTCGTGTTATTTTCAGATGCCGCTTGCCTTTCGCTATTACGACAATTCCAGAGTGATGTCGGTCGGTTTGAGCCGCAAGTTTCGGATGGACAAATCAATCGCCAGCCGTCTGCCGAAAATTTCGATTATTAGTCCGAGTCCGGGCGGCATTCCGGTCGCCTTCGCTGTCCGCGAAGCTCTCGGAGCCGACCAGATTTACTGGGCGGAACTCGAAGACGGCAAACGGCAGTTCCGGCAGTATTTGAAGGCGGGCGATATTTACCCGTGCATTATCGTGGACGATTTGATTCGCACCGGCAAAGCGATTCAGGAAACCGCCGATTTAGTTCGGGAATTGGGCGGCGAAGTGATCGGCTGCGGCGCAATCGTCCGTTTTGAAGATGCCCCGGCGGAAGTCAACGGCGTGAAAATTTTATCTTTAGCCGAATTCGACTGTAATTTTTACGACACCGAAGCCGAATGGAAAACGGCGGAAGGAAGCGACATCCCGGCGGAAACCGTTAGATTTTAAAATTTCAGGTTTCAGGTTCTAAGTTTCAGATTTGAAGAGGTAAAATCTTAAACTTAGAACCTGAAACCTGAAACCTGAAACCTTCACCTCCTGAATGCAATTATCCGTTATTATTCCCACCTTCAACGAAGAGGCGACGATCAAAAAAACGCTTGATGCGCTTTCGCGGCTGGTCAATGTTGACGAAATCATCATCGTTGACGGCGGCAGCACCGACCGCACCATCGAAATCGTTCAAAGCCGCGAGCAGCTAAAAAAAATCAATCTCGTCAAATTCTCCGAAGCCAATCGCGGCAAGCAGTTTCACGAGGGAACGCGCTACGCCAACGGCGATGTTTACTGGTTTCTGCCCGCCGACACGCGCCCGGTGCAGGGCTGCGGCAAACAAATCAAACAATATATGCGCTACGACGAAATGGTCGGCGGCAATTTTGACGTGAATTTTGAAGGCGATAATCGGCTGGCGAAATTTTTCACGAAACTCTATCCGAATATGCGTTCGCTGAATTTAGTCGGCGGCGATTCGGCGATGTTCGTCCGCGCCGACGTTTACAAAAACCTCGGCGGCTTCAAACCTCTGCCGATTTTTGAAGACATTGATTTGCAGCGGCGTTTGAAAAAGAAAGGGCGTTTCGTCAACATTCCGCTGACTGTCACGGTTTCATCCAACCGATTCAAAGACCGCTCGTTTTTCAAAACCGCGCTCGGCTGGTCATTTTTGCAAACGCTTTACTGGTTCGGAACGCCGCCGCGCCTGCTGGCGAAGGTCTATAAAAAACTCGGCGGCGGGCAATAGAATTAAAGAATTTTTGTCCGCGAAAAACACGAAAGGCACGAAAAAAGATCGTATTATACCAATTCAAAACAAAGTGTGCTTATCCGTTGCTCAAAGAAGTCAGAACCGCCTTGCGGTCGCGGGCGGGTTTCCCGTGCGGCGTTGACCCGCCCGTGACCGCAGGCGGTTCTGACAATACGCACTAATTAACTTGAATTGGTATTAAATCTTAAATTTCGTGCCTTTCGTGTTTTTCGCGGACAGTTTTCCGATTGTCGGTCGTAGTCGCCAACCCGAATCAACTCATAAAACCGCGAAAATTCTTCGCGTTCGTTTGATAATTCGGAAAAACCTTTTCGAGATTTTGGCTGCCGAGATGTTTTTGCGCGATTTCGCCGAAGACATCGCGGAAGTCGGTCGTAACCGCCACGTCACGTCCTTCGTAGAGATTTTCGTTTTTCAAACCTTTCCAATCGCCGTAAATCTTGCCGCCTTTAATCGAATTTCCCAGAATAAACATCGAGTTGGCGTGTCCGTGATCGGTTCCGCGAGTGCCGTTTTCCTTCGCCGTTCTGCCGAATTCCGACATCGTTAAAATCACGACCTCATCCATTCGCTGCCCTAAATCAATCGCAAACGCGGCGATTGCCTGCGCGAAACTGCCCAGCAGATTGGCGATTTGACCGCGCGCGCCGCCTTCGTTGGCGTGCGTATCCCAATTAAGTCCGGGCGTATCGGTGAAGGCGATTTCCAAGCCGACGTTCGATTTTATCAACTGCGCGATTTGCCGCAGCGAATTGCCGAACGGATTATTCGGATACTGCGCCCCGTTTTCCGGTTTATACTGCGCCGGATTCGCCTGTTTCAAAAAGTTGACGGCTTCAAAAGTCTCCTTGCCCGTCGTGCCGAGCTTATCGGCGTTCTGCTGATAAATTCCCTCAAATCCGCCCTGCACGGACTGCGTATAAATTCCGGCGTTAATCGCAAAATCCGCCAGATTCGCCATCGCCACCGACGGAGCGCGTCCGTAGAGCGCGCGCGGCAATTGCTGCGTCAGCGAAACAGCGCGGAACGGCGAATCTTTTTCGGTTTTCGATGTTTGCAAAACCCGATTGAGCCAGCCGTCGCGGGTTGATTTCACGCCGGGCGTTCCCGATTCCATATAATCCTGCGCGTCGAAATGCGACCGCGAATTATCCGGCGAGCCGACCGAATGAACGACGGCAAGCTGTTTGTTCTGCCAAAATTTTTCGAGCGGTTTGAGCGACGGATGCAGCCCGAAAAACCCGTCGAGATTAACCGCGCCATCGGTTTCGCCCGGTTTCGCCACGGCGATATTTTGCCGCAGATTGTAATACTCTTTTTCGCCGTGCGGCACGATCATATTCAGACCGTCAACCGCGCCGCGCTGAAAAATCGTGATTAGTATTTTCTTCCTGCCGTTCGTGTCTTTCAGCGCGGCGGCGTTGGCAAATTGCTGCAGGAAATCCGGCGCGGCTGCCATCAAACCGAAGCTCGCCAAACCGATGCCGCCCGCTTTCAAAAAATATCTTCTGTCCATAATTGCTTGACCTCAAATTTTTAATTTATTTCTCATCTCTCAATGCCGGTTACGAGTAAAAACTCCTCATCATTTCTTATCATTGCAGAGCAACTTTCTCTGCGTCCTCTGCGTGAATACGTTTTTGTCTTATCGAAAATATCCGGTTTTCAGAGAATTTTTTTTCACGCAGAGACGCTGAGGACGCAGAGTTTTTTTCTCTTGATTAACGTTTTTACTGCCGCTGAAACTCCGGTGTTCCTAACATCAATCCGACGATTTTAAAAACTTCCGCGTTAGCGGTCGGCGGCAGCAACTTTGTCAATCGGTTCAGCCGTCCTTTTTCGCCTTGATTCGGCATCATCGCCGCGTTTTCCAGCGCGGCGGCGGTTTCATCTTTAACGGCGAGTTTCGGTTCGGGCAGCGGCTGGGCGAGTTGCCTTAAAAGCGTCGCTCTGGTATTCGGAGAAATCTGACCACCCAGAATAACGTCAATCGAGCGGTTCAAAATCTCTGCGTCGTCTTTGCCTTCAAACGGTTTCAGGTTGACTTTCGTTCCCGGAATTCGATTGCTCGCCAGCGCGACGGCAAAGTTCAAACGCTCCAGCAGCGCGCCGGTATTCACCCAATCTTCCGCCGTATCGGGATAGCCGGTCGGAGCTTGATAACCGTAAAGCGGTTCGCCCATTTTAGCGAGCGACGCTTGAATCTGCCCGCCGTTGGTGTCCGCGCCGACCGTGCGAATCGCGCTGACGACGACTTCCAACGGCGTTTTGATTTTGGCGCGATAGTTTTCCGGCGCGTAAAATTCCCGGTCGGCGAAGATCGCCCGCAAAGTCGTTTTGATGTCGCCATTGGAATCGTGAAACGCTTTCGCCACGCGGTCAACCAACGCTTCGGACGGATTATCGGAGACGAATTTAACCGCTAATTTGCGGGCGATGTATTTCGCCGTCGCCGGTTGATTGACCAAAATATCAATCGCCTTTTCGCCGTCTTTGATGCCGCCTTCGTTGATTTTTTGTCCGAGAATCGTTTTTTCGCCGTTGTCGTGCGTGCGTTCGTTAAAATAGAACGTGCCGCTTTTCGCGGTTTCGGGAATTCCGGCGAGCCGCATTTGGCGGGCGATTTTCCAGTCGTCCGTGCCGTTCGCCATCTTTGCAAAAACGCGCCGGTAGCCGCGAGCGTCAATAATCGTCCAGCCGGTAAAGCAGCGGGCGAGTTCCTGAATATCCTTTTGCGAATAGCCGCCGTCAACGCCCAAAGTGTGCAGTTCCATCACTTCGCGGGCGTAATTTTCGTTGATGCCGCGTTGGTTGCGGCGTTTTTGATTCGCCTGATTCTGCTTTAAACGCGCATCGAGTTCCGTATCGTTCAAGCCGTATTGCTGTTTCAAACGCTCGCGCCGCTGCGGATTAATTTGATTATTTGCGTTCGGGCGGCGGTTGTTTGCCGCCGGCGCATTTGGCGACGACGACTGAAAATTATCGAGATAAAAGAGCATCGCCGGAGATTTCGCCGTCGCGGTCAGCAAATCCTTGAAATTCCCCAAAGCGTTCGGGCGAATGACATCGCGGTCGTATTCGGGCAAAAACCAGCGCGTCGCGCCCTTGTTGGCATAGACGTTGAAATGATTCGTCCAGAAATCAACCATCGTCTCCTGCAATTGTTTCTCCGAATAAACCGCCCGCAAAATGCGCGAAGCGTTTAATTGCTGCGTGATTTGCTGCGGTCTGCCGAGGTTATATTCCTTGTAAAGCGCGATGATTTCCTGTTGATATTTCTGCCGGTCGGCGGCGGACAGGTCGTTCGGCTTTTTATCAACCGTTTGATTATTCATCTGCCCGCCGTTCGACTGGTCGGCGTTTTTCGGTGCTTCAGCAATTTGATTTTGGCGAAGTCCCTGCAAATCCCGTCGTTGCAAGCCGTTATTCTGCGCGACCGCCATTAAAACCGCCGCGCCGTTCGGATATTTGGCGAAAAGTTCGTCGTTCGACATTTTCAAAACATCGAGCTTTTCCAGTTTCGCGTCCGCCGCCGAATCATTTATCGCTGACGGGTTCAACTGCTGTTCGATGTATTTCTGCACACCGATTTGTTTGACTTTTGCGGCATCGCCGGAACGCGCGCCGTAGCCGAGACGGTTCAGAACGTGCAGAATTTTCTGGTCTCCGGTCAACGGTTCGAGTTTCGTCTCCGCCGCCTTTTTCGACGTTGATTGAGCGTTCGCGCCGTGCGTCAACGCCGGAATCAATAACGCCGAAAGCATCAGGAAAGTGGTGATTTTATGAATTACGGAGTAATTTTTTTTCATTGTCGCTGCCTCAAAAATTTATCTTCGCTTCAGAGTTTTCCGAAAGAATTTCTACAGGCTTAGACGACGGGCGGCGCGAAATAGCCGTAAAAAGTTTCGACTGCCGGTGAAAGTCATTCGTCCGAAACCCTTTGCTTGAGACAACGAACGCCGTTCGCCGAAGCATCTCAAACGTCGTAAGTTTTTCGTAAATAAGTTAAAATAAGCGTGTTCGAGCTAATCAAACAGAAATTTAAAAATAAACGGCAAATCGGCAGAATGAGCGGCAGCGAACACTTAACTCGACGAAACTCTTCTGATAAAACAAACTCGCTGTTGCTCGCTCTACCGATTATTTCGCCCGACAAAAGCAATGAAACTACATAAATTCTTATTCTCCGCCTTTTTCGCCCTATTTTTCGCCGCCGCTGCTTTCGCGCAAACGCCTTCGTTCTCCGACGCGAACGTCGAATACACCTTCGATGTGCCGGACGCTCAATGGAAGCAGACGGTCAAACCTTCGACGACCAGCCCGAACGTCGAATACGTTTTCCGCGACCGTTCCGAAGGACATCTCGAAGTTCGCAGAATGGCAATCAAAGCAGGCGAAACGCTCGCCGACACGTTGACCGACGAAGAACAGCGCGTCCAGTTTCTGCCCGGTTACGTCGCCGGCAAAACCGAAGATTTCAAAGGCTCGCTGATCGGCAAAGTCTTCAATTACGAATTCATCCGCGCCTCGCGTAATATGAGCGGCAGATTTTATTTCCTCAAAGCCGACGACAAAACCGTTTACGTCCTGCGTTTCACCGGACAGCGCGACAAAATGCGCTCGCTCCGCAGCCAAACCGATTCGATGGCGCGGACTTTCGCCATAAAAAAAGCAAAATAACTTTACAAATTAAAATTTATGATTCTCAAATTTGTTCCCCTGTCTGTTGTTGCCATTTGTCTGTTTCAATTGTTCGCGGCGGCTCAAATTCCGGTTGAAGATCGAGTGGCATTCACCGTGATTGAAGCCCCTTGGATTGTAATCTTGGACAGCAAAAACTTTAATATCAAAGATCAGCAAGTAAAAGATGAAGGCAAATCTGCGTATTTTCTTTTATCGAATAAAAAAGATAATTTAACTGTTTCTTTGTTCATCGAACCCGTTACTAAATGCAAAACCAGCGTTGAATGTCGCGATTTCGTTTTGAAGACCGGCAATCCAGAATGGGGAAAAGTGCAGAACCCGGTTAAATCGAACATCGGCGAAGTCAGTTATTTCGAGTTCTACCGTCCGACGGTTCAGAATCAGCCGGTTCAAATGCTGGATATGTATGCGGAATTCGTTGAAAACGGTTATTGGGTTGATTTACATATTTCAAAAGTTTTGTATAGAAAAGAAGATCATCAGTTATTTGAGACTTACGTTAAGTCAATCAAATTTGTATCCAAAACTGCTCCTCCAACCGCCGACTCTGACAAGTCAATTGCTGTGGCTCAAAAAACAACGGAGGACTGGATGCTGTTGTGGGATTCCGGTGAATACGCAGAGAGTTACAAGGAATTATCTTCTTATTCAAAGAAGACTTTTGATGATAAAAAGTGGTTTGCATATTGGACGATAGCGCGGAAACCGTTCGGTAAGTTAAAATCGAGAAAGATACTGCAAATTCAGCAAATCAAGTCTTTGTCAGGCATTCCAGACCGTTCGGGCGCAGTACTTCGTTATCTAAGTTCTTTTGAAAATAGGCAAGATGTGTTTGAAACCTTCAGTTTGATTCTTGAAAAGGAAGGGGTTTGGCGACTAGCAAGTTATAACACAAATGAATAAGAAATTTCACTTTATCAAAACCTTCGCGCCGAACGGCACAATATAACCTTGCCTCGCCGAATCGCTTCCAGCCAAAATTTGATCCAAGGAACGCGCCTTCTGCAAACGCATCGGGCGCGTTTCGTTTTCAGTCAATTCGGTTATGATTCGGACATTATATTTTTCGGCGATGCGTAATAAATTCCACGCCGTCTGTCCGTTGACTTGATATTTTTCGCAAAGTTTTTCCGCTAATTTTTCCGAGTTTTCGGCTTTAAACCAATTCAAGAAATCTTTTCTACCCAAACCTTCGGCGCATTCGGCAAGCAAAATAATTGTGCCGTTATCGCTACAGGCGCGAGATGCCGCGTCCAGAGCCTTGTGCGCCTGAATGAGATTGACATCGTGCGGAAAACCGCCGCTCGAAACGATGACGAGATCGCGTTTCTCGGCGATTTCGACCGTGTTTTTGGCGGCGTAAACTTCACACGCGGCGCGGTGCGAAGCGATCCAATCGCCGCAAAATAAATCAACCGCCGCGCCGCGTTCATCAACCAAAGCGTTGACGGCAAATGACGGCGGCATCGCCGAGACGACTTCTATAAAGGCTTCGTGAACGGCGTTTCCGTCGGTAATTCCGGTGTCCACGCCGCTCCGCCGCGATTTTATCTGGCAGTCGAAAGCCAATTTATGCGTCGCGGCAATCGTGCGGCTCGAAGCTAAGCCCGGACAAATCAACTTGCGCCCGCCCGTGAATCCGGCGAAATAATGAAAGCCGATGCCGCCGACGATAATCACGCGGTCGTGTTCGGTCAAAGCGCGGTTAAGTTCAATCGGGATGCCGTTTGCCGTTTCTCCGAGTCGAATAATGCTCGCCAGATCGCGCGCGTTATGGTCGAGCGTTTTGATGCGTTGATGGATAAAAGGCGTAAGCAAATCCTTTTTTTCGGTGTCGGTAACGCGGCGGTGAATGCCCGTCGCAAAGATGATGCGAATATCAAACGGCAGCGTCCCGCCGGCGATCAAACGCCGGACGAGCAGATTGACGATTTGCCCGCTCGCCGTCTGCCGCGTCGCGTCCGGCACGACGATTAAAACCGTCTCGCCCTGATTGACGATTTCTTCGAGCGGTTTTGAGTTAATCGGATTCTCGAACTTCTCGCCGAGTTCCCGATCCGTCAGCGCGGAGTGATCGGTCGAATTCCCTAAAACATCAAAGCGAGTTTCATCATAATCGAAAGAGATTGGCGATTTTCCGTATTTAAGTTTGATGGACGGCATAATGTCGAAACTTTCGGTCGAAACTTTTAGTTGATTGTTCCCTGCTTTCACGTCCGAATCGAAACAATTCGCGCCAAAAAAAAGCACGGCTGCGCGTCGAGTTCCGCCATCTTCCGACGTTTCCGGTTGAATCGTTAAATGATTTATCTGGAATCTGACGTGAAGTTTTGTTTTAATTGTCGTCGGCTCAAGATTCAGTATTGACATTCCGAAATCTTGAATCTTGAATCTTGAACCTGAAACCTAATCATTGCCTGCTCGCCTTCGACGTATTTAGATTCAAGTTGTAGCGGCTGCGATTGCCGCGCTCGTCGTTGATTTCGACGGCGACCGTCGGCGATTTGGACGAAATCTGCAAACGGAACGAGCCGTCGGCGGCGGCAAATATCCCGCGTCCGCCGATGCGAACCGTCGCGCCCGGCTCGGTTTTGCCGCTGATTAAATAGATATTGCCGCCGACCGTCTCGACCTGCCAATCACTGCCTTCGAGTGCCGCGCCCGAAAGTTTTTTGATAATCGTAAACTTAAACGGCTCGCCCCAATCGCTCGTCTGTCCCGAATCCGCGCTCGCCCGCAGCCGCCAGTAATAAGTTCCCGGCGCGAGATTCGCCAGCGGAAAAATCTGATTCGTCAGATTTTCCCTTTCGATAATCACGGCATCAGCGACGAAAAACGGCGACTTGGCGACTTGCAGATGAAAGCTGACGGCGGAAACTGATTCCGGTTTTTGCCAGCGAAAAGAGATTTCGGAAGTCGTCGAAATCTGCTCGGCGTTAGCGGGCGCAACCTGTTTGGGCGCGTCGAGCAACCGTTCTTTCGGCGTAATTTTGCCGTTCGCCACCGCCGCGAACTCGTTTTCGCCGAGCAGAATTTTTTCGCCCCCGACATTGGTTTCGGCCCCGCCGCGACTGATGCGGATTTCGCCGCCGTTGGTTTGTTCGTTGACCTTAAAGCTCGCGTCGGTCTGGGCGAACAGGCGATTTTCCGCTTCTTTGACTTCGACGACGTTTTCCGTTTTGTCGGTTTGTTCCTGCGTTTTGACGTTCAACTGTCCGGTATCCAGAGTTACGCGAACATTCGTGCCGCCGAAAATCGAAATGCTGTCGCGGATCACGACCGTGCTGTTCGGGCGAATCGAAAGCATCGAGCCGTCAATCATTCTGACCTGGGCGCGTCCGTCGGCTTGCGTCTGAATCGTGTCGCCCGCCGAAACGAAAGTCGTCCGCGTCACCAGAATCGTTTCGCGGGTCGCGGATCGGATGATTCGCACGTCGCCTTCAAACGAGACGATGCGCGCCGCGTCTTTCGGAATCTCCGCCAAATCCTGTTTGGCAAGAAAAAAATCGTGCTGGTAAAGCCAGTAACCGCCGCCGCCGACCACCGCGAAAAACAAAAATATCGCCCCGCCGCCGAAAATCGTGCTGCGCTTGATTTGCCACCAGTCAACGTAGAATTTGCGGTATTTTTTTTCCATTCGGTTCAGAGGTCAGGAATCGGGGAGCAGGGGTCAGATAAAATTAGCGTCAAAATTATGTTCGCGTCCCTGACCTCTGATCCTTAACCCCGGCATCCTATTCCACCGGCTTCGGCGGGAAAATCAGCGACAGAATAATCGATAGAACGAGTGCCGCGACGACGATGCCGAGCGACAGATTGATAATCGTCTGCTCGAAATCGTGATGCAGATATTTTCGTAAAAAGACGGCGAAACCCGATTGACCGCTTTCGCCTAAAATCGGCGTTAGCCCTTCGGCAATCAGCGGCAGCAGCATTTTCACGCCGATAAAACTCAGCACGAACGCCAAACCGTATTTCAACAGGTGAAACTTTTCCGCCATTTCGACCAGCAGAAAATAGAACGTCCGCAAACCTAGAATAGCAAAAATGTTCGAGGTGTAAACGATAAATTTATCGGTCGTGATGCCGAAAATCGCCGGAATCGAATCAACCGCGAAAACCAAATCGGCGACGTTGATGACGATCAGAACCAACAGCAACAGCGTTCCCGTTTTTTTACCGTTAACTTCGGTGAAAAACTTTTCGCCGTCGTAGGTTTTGGAAATCGGCACGACGCGCGTCGTCAGCCGGACGATCCGGCTTTCTTCCGGGTTAAAGTCCGAATCGTCGGAAAGCATATTAACTCCGGTGTAAACCAGAAACGCGCCGAAAAAATAAAGAATCCAGTCAAACCGCTCGACCATTTCCGCGCCCGCGAAAATCATCACCATTCGCAGCACGAGAGCCATAAAAATTCCCCAGAAAAGGGCGCGGTGCTGATATTTTTTGGGAACTTTGAAATAACCGAAAATCAAAAGAAAAACGAAAAGATTGTCAATCGAAAGCGAAAGCTCGATCAGATAGCCGGTGAAAAACTCTTTCGCCTTCGTCAAACCCAACTCGTGATCGCCGAGATAATTATTGAAAACCCAATAAATAAACCCGTTAAAGACAAGCGCGAGCGAAATCCAAACCGCGCTCCAAATGAAAGTCTCGCGGCGCGTCGGAACGTGCGCCCGCCGGTTGGCGATCCCCAAATCAACCGCCAGAGCCGCTAAAACTACTGCAAAAAATGCAACCCAAATCCACAGAGGATAATCCATAACCAATTTAGGTTACAAGTTTTATCACGGAAAAGTCCAAAGCGGGCGATTCGCTATTGTGTCGAAAACTTCCGAATAAAAAAAGCGAGAGTTAAAACTCTCGCTTTTAAATTTCAGCTTTTAGGAAAAGTCTAAGGAACGAAGTTGTAAATGATATTTCCGGTAACTTTGGCTGGTTTCCCCTGATTCGTCGGCGGACTGAACTTGGCTTGCTGCGCGGCTTTTTCCGCCGCTTGGCGAAGTAAAGGATGACCGGAAACAGCATTTGCCGAAATTACGTCGCCTTTCTCATCAATCGTAACTTTTACCAAAACCACGCCGCCTGCTCTAACTGCTCTAGCCGCTTTAGGATATTCAGGACGAGTCAAACTGTAAGCGAAAAAGTTCAATACGCCGCCGTCCTTAAAATTTGAAGCATCAAATGGTTCGCCTTTTTTAGCGATGCCCGCTGCATCTCTTATTCTTGTAGCAATGCCGGCTTCTTCCGCCGACTTCTTGGTGAAATACATCTCCGAATTAATCTCGCCACGCGGTGTTTCGAGGTAGCGGTTTATTTTCAAAGTTTTGCCGTCGTCGAGCAGTTCCCAAGTTTCGTTGGATTTCGTCACTCCGCTGCCCGTTTCCGATTTGAAGCTGCGCGTCGTCGTCAAACTTAACTTGCCGTCGGCGGTAACTTTTGCGATACGCTTTTCGCTGCCCGCCATTACTCCGCTGCCGATGTCGGCGAGCGTTTCTTCTCCTTCGAGGCTGTAGACTGCGTTTAGGACTATGCTTCCGGCTTCGCCGCGTGTTGAGTTTTGATTTAATTTAGTTAGGCTTCCA
Organism: Pyrinomonadaceae bacterium; assembly: GCA_043768465.1. Classification (GTDB taxonomy): domain Bacteria; phylum Acidobacteriota; class Blastocatellia; order Pyrinomonadales; family Pyrinomonadaceae. The sequence continues at coordinate 14,869 of JAYVKL010000306.1, read as the reverse complement.
ACTCTCAAATCTTTTTTCGTTTGCAAGACTGACAGCATCATTGATTCAATCTGCGTTGGGTCGGGCAATTTCGATTTGTTCATATCTAATTCCCATTCGCCCGAATAATCAGGCGTTGCCGCTAAAACCGCTACCGTTTGAAAACACAGGCAGAAAATCGCCGCCAGAACCGTTAGTTTACTCATAACTCGACCTTTCCAATAGAATTCGCCGAAGCGAAATTTTCAGATGCCGAAAACCTTTTGGGTGGTTATGCTTTTGCTTCCGCAGATTCCTCTCGATTGTGCAGTTTGCTGTGCTTATAGCCGTAAAGAAAATAAACCACCAAACCGATTAAAAGCCAGATGCCGAAACGAATCCAGTTGGTGATGCCGAGTTCGGTCATCAAGTAAGTGCAGAACATAATGCCCAAAACCGGAATCAGCGTCAGCCGTTTGACGAAGCATAACGCCGCCATTAACAATGAAAAAATCAGGAAAACGAAATACGGGATTTTGTGGCTGAACGCGCCGAAAAATGTTTCGTCCGCGCCGTGCGAAAAGTCGGTAAAGAATTTAACTACCGCGTCGCCGTTAAAATAAATAATCACGACTTCCATCACGACGAATAAAAACGGCACGATCCATTGCGAATTGATGTAGGGAACGTAGCGTTTTTGTCCGGCAAATTCCTTATCTTTGACCAGAACGCCCGCGCAGACGATGGCGAAGGCGAACAAAGTTCCGATGACGGACAATTCCGTCACTTCCGTCAAGTTCATAAACAGCGCGGGAATCGCCACCATAAAACCGGTCAGAATCGTCGAAAACCACGGCGTTCGGAATTTCGGATGAATCGAAGAAAAGATTTTCGGCAGCAATCCGTCGCGGCTCATCGCCATCCAGAGACGCGGCTGACCGAGTTGGAAAACCAATAGAACCGTCGCAATCGCAATCACTGCGCTGACGGCGATCACGCCCGAAACCCAGGGAATGTTCACGCCTTTCGGACCGAAGACGAACGACAGCGGATCGCCGACGTTCAGCAGCGAATAATTAACCATTCCGGTTAAAACGAGCGCGAGCGCGACGTATAAAACCGTGCAGATGACCAGCGAATAAATCATTCCGCGCGGCAGCGTTTTATACGGGTCTTTGCATTCTTCGGCGGTCGTCGAAAGCGCGTCGAAACCGATATAGGCGAAGAAAACCGCCGCCACGCCCGATGTCAAACCGCCGAAACCCTTCGGCAGAAACGGATGCCAGTTTTCGGTTTTAACGTAGAACGCGCCCAAGCCGATGACCAGTAGAATCACCGCCAATTTCAGCGCGACCATTATATTGGACGCGGTTTTCGATTCTCGGATGCCGATGTAAACCAGACAGGTAATTAGAAAAACGATGCCGAGCGCGGGCAAATCGGCGACAATCGGGATGCCGCCGATGTGCGGCGCGTTCGTCCAAGCCGTGAAGCCTTCGAGCTGCCCGCAATTGACAATCGCGGTTTTAACGGCGCAGCCCGCCGTCAACGCTTCGACCGTTTTGCCGTCCCCGACCGCTTTCTGCACCGCGTCGTAACCGAGACTCGCGGTGCGAAAATCCATCGTGTAATTTAAGGGAATGTTGATGCCGTTGGAAACCAGCAGACTCGTAAAATAATCACTCCAGGAAATGGCGACGGCGATGTTCCCGATGGCGTATTCGACCAGCAAATCCCAACCGATAATCCACGCCAGCAGCTCGCCGAAACTGGCGTAGGCGTAAGTATAAGCCGAACCCGCAATCGGTATTTTCGAGGCGAATTCGGCGTAGCAAAGTGCGGAAAACCCGCAGGCGACCGCCGCGAAAATGAACAGTAAAATCACCGCCGGACCGCCGTCGTAAGAGGCTTGCCCGACCATTGCGAAAATGCCCGCGCCGATAATCGCCGCGATGCCGAGCATCGTCAAATCGAAAGTTCCGAGCGAACGCCGCAAACCGCCGCCGTCGCCGCCCGAACCGTCCTGCGCGTGGTCGCTCATCCCGGCGGCGGCATCGGCTTGAATTTGGGCGATGGATTTTTTACGAAATAAAGTGTTCATATTTTTCAATAGTCCGAATCAAAATTTCTCTGGTTTTGGGAAAGACGAATCGCCGAATGAATTCGTGAATAACTGCTTTGTTTGCGAATTTTGAACGAAAAATCGAAAAGATGCAATTGAAAACGGCGCAAACCGGATATTTTTTAAAAGTTTCCACGGCAGCTCGAAAAGTTTTGATAAAAAACTTTCGACGGTGAATCCGAAACATTATTTTCGCCGAATTCAAGTTTGTAAACCGGAAGCGATTTTGGTTTATTTGGACGATAACTTATTTCGTCAGCGTTGGCGACATAAGTTAAAACTCTAATTCATCTCCTTTTTTGAACCGGAAATACCGGATGTTTTTTACCGAAAGCATCCGGTATTTTTGGCTTTTTCGTGCCGTCGGCGGCTTTATGTTAAAATCGAGCGTAAATTTCGTGAAGGAGAAAACACAATGAATCTGGAAACCGCAATACAGGAAAAAGTTCACACCTTGCCCGTCGAGCAGCAGAAAGAAGTTTTGGAATTTGTTCAAAGTTTGCCGAATATAAAGACACCGATTCAAAAGCTGCACGAGCTGATAGAAAAGCATTTTGGAGATTTAACGCCCGAAGAACTGGTGGAATTGCCCGAAGACGGCTCGTATAATCTTGATCATTATACATATGGGACGCGAAAGAAATGAACGAGATTTTTGTTGATACGCTTCATTTTGCAGCGGTCTTGAATCCGAAAGATCAATGGCACGAATTGGCTTTAGCAGTTGAAGCCGAAATTAATGCAGCTCGCTTGGTAACGACCGAAACAATTTTGCACGAATTTCTAAACTTCTTCGCCGAGTTTCCGCCGCGAACGAAGAAAAGAGCCGCCGATTTTGTTAAAGATTTATATGAAACGCAGGTAGTTGAAATCATCCAGCACACGCCGGGTGTATTTTTCGACGGCTTGCGGCTTTACGAATCAAGACTCGATAAAGGTTATAGTTTGACTGACTGCATCTCGATGAATGCGATGCAGCAACGCGGAATTACCGAAGTTTTATCGCACGACAATCATTTTACGCAGGAAGGTTATACGGTTTTACTTTAATTTATGACAGGCAATGAAATCAGACGTAAGTTTTTAGAATACTTTGAAAAGCACGGACACAAGGTTATCCATTCCAGCCCGGTTTATCCGCCGAACGATCCGACGATTCTATTCACAAATGCCGGGATGAATCAATTTAAAGACGTTTTTCTCGGCAACGAAACCCGCGAATACAATCGCGCCGCGAGTTCGCAAAAATGTATCCGCGCCGGCGGCAAACACAACGATTTGGATGAAGTCGGCAAAACCGCGCGCCATCACACTTTTTTTGAAATGCTCGGCAATTTTTCATTCGGCGATTATTTCAAGGAAGATGCGATCAATTTCGCCTGGGATTTTCTTGTCAACGAATTGAAATTAGATGTCAATCGTTTGTGGTTCACGGTTTTTGCGGGCGACGGTGAAGTTCCGGCAGACACCGAAGCGCGGGATTTGTGGATAAAAGCGGGCGCGTCGCCCAAACGGATTTTGGCGTTCGGGAAAAAAGATAATTTCTGGCAGATGGCGGACACCGGACCGTGCGGACCGAATTCGGAAATCAATTACTACTTGGGCGACGAGCCGGAAAACCCCGAAAAAAATCGCGCCGATCTGGTCAATGCCGAAGACGGCGACACGACGATGGAAATCTGGAATCTCGTATTTATGCAGTATAACCGCGTCGAAATTGAAAAAGGCGTTTATAAATTAGAACCTTTGCCCGCGCCGTCGGTTGATACGGGCGCGGGTTTAGAGCGAATGGCGGTCGTGATGGAAGGCGTAAATTCAAATTATGAAACAACTTTAATTCGCCCGATTGTTAATTTTACCGCAGGATTAACTTTAAAGGGCGGAATGTCTTACAAAGACGGTCAGGAGTTTGTCTGGAATCCTGATTTTCCGCTCGAATCTGCGATTTCTTTAAGATTTATTTATGATGGGTTTGACGAACAGAAACAATTTGCCTGCCGCGTGATCGCCGACCACGCCCGCACGACGGCGTTTTCCATCGCCGACGGAATTTTGCCCGGCAACGAAGGCAGAAATTACGTTTTGCGAAAAATTATGCGCCGCGCTATTTATCACGGACGCGAGCATCTCGGTTTTCACGAGGCGTTTTTTTACAAAGTCTGCGATTTCGTCGTTGACCAGATGAAAGATGCCTATCCCGAACTCGATGTGCAGCGCGAATTTATCGGTAAAATGGTGCGGCTTGAGGAAGAGCGATTCAGCGCGACGATGACGGTTGGACTGCAAAAACTGGAAGAACTTGTGTCAAAAAATTCACGTGTTAATTTCATAGATTTAGCTCGACTTTACGATACTTACGGAACTCCTATTGATTTAATATTTGTGGTTTTAAATACGACATTTCCTAAAGGCGGACAAAAATATTGGACTTTCGTCAAAGAATTTGGTGATTCATCAACCGAGTTTCACGAAGTTCAATTTTTTAAGTTTGGAAGTTCAGTAGAAATTGAATATGGGAAAAATGGCACAATCGGGAATGATTTACAAGATGTGATTAGACAAGAACCTGTCGAGCATCGTGAAATAATTACCGGAATAGACGAGGTTAAATTTAGAGAGATTTTTGAGGCTGAACTAAAACAACTTCAAAAAACTTCTGATATTGGAAAGACCAAACAGAAAGAAAATATAAAACCAATTTATACAGCGATGGAAAGAACTTCCGTTCGCTCGAATTTTCACGGTTATGAACGAACCGATCACGAAAATTCCAAAGTCATTGCGCTGGTTAAAGACGACCAGAAAATCAACGAACTAAACGAAGGCGAAGAAGGTTTAATCGTTTTGGATGAAACGCCTTTTTACGCCGAATCGGGCGGGCAGGTCGGCGATACGGGCGTGCTTTTTAACGCAGATTCGCAAACTAAAGTTTACGATACGTTTGCGCCGATTGCGGGAATCGTGCTGCACAAATCGAAGGTTGAAAAAGGTTCGATCAAAGTCGGCGACACGGTTTCGGCGGCGGTTGATGTGGAAAAACGCGATGCGATTCGGCGGAATCATACGGCGACGCATCTCGTTCACGCCGCTTTGCGCGAGGTATTAGGGACGCACGTCAAGCAAGCCGGTTCGGTCGTCGCGCCAAACTATCTGCGGTTTGATTTCGCGCATTATCAGCCGATTTCCGATGAAGAAATTAAGGAAATCGAAACTATCGTTAACCGTAAAATTTTGAAAAACGAGCCGGTTAATACGAATATAATGGCGTATGACGACGCAAAAAGTTCGGGCGCGACGGCACTTTTCGGCGAAAAATACGGCTCGGAAGTGCGCGTCTTAAGCATCGGCGACGGCATATTTTCCAAAGAACTCTGCGGCGGAACGCACGTCTCCGCGACGGGCGACATCGGTTCGTTCAAAATCACGGCGGACGAAGCCGTCGCCTCCGGCGTTCGTCGAATCCGGGCGATTACCGGACTCGATGCGTTTGAAAGATTCAGGGACGATGAAGATTTGATCGAAAAATCGTTGGGAGCGTTGAAAACACAGCGCGATAATCTGCCGCTCGCTATCGAGAAATTGCAGGAAGAATTGAAAAAAGCCCGCCGCGAAAATGACGATTTGAAAATGAAAATCGCCACCGGCGCAACCGGCGGCGCAGTTTCCAACGGCGACGAAGCCAAGAATGTGAACGGTATCAAAGTCATCGCCAAAACGGTTGACGGTTTGGACAAAGGCGGAATGCGGCATCTGTCGGATACTTTGATGGCGAAGTTAAAATCCGGCGTGGTCATTCTCGCCCGAACCGAAGAAGGCAAAGTTTCGTTTATCGTCCGCGTTTCCGACGATTTGACCGACCGCGTAAAGGCCGGAAAAATCGTGCAGGAAATCGCGCCGATAGTCGGCGGGCGCGGCGGCGGCAAAGCGGATATGGCAGAGGGCGGCGGCACGGATGCGGCGAAATTGAAAGATGCTTTGGAAGCTAGTTATAAAGCAGTCGAGCAAATGTTAAGTTGAAATTTAACAGGATAAACAGGATATTCAGGATAAATATATCAATCCTGCAAATCCTGTCTATCCTGTTAAATTTTTATTTCAAGTTAAGCGGAAGCCGACAAAGTTTTACAATTTTCCGTCGGCGCATTTGATTCGTGAATTTCAATTTCTTCTTCGGAATGTTTATCGTGCGAAGTTATCAGCACGACCGAACTGACGATCACGCCTGCGCCGACGAGCATCTGCGTCGTAAAAGTTTCGCCCGCGATCAGCCAGCCGAGAAAAACCGCGATCACCGGATTAACATAAGCGTAAGTCGCCACTTTTGTCGGCTGCGCGTTTTTCAAAAGCCAACTGTAAGCCGTGTAACCGATAATCGAGCCGAAAACGATTAAATATAAAAGCCCGAACCACGAATTGCGCGAAACTTCGGCGATGTTAAATTTCAGCAGTTCGCCCGAAATCAAACTGACGAAAAGCAGCACCAAACCGCCCGCGAACATCTGCATTCCCGCCGTCTGCAATGCCGATTTCGGGACGGGCGAGCGCAGCCCGTAAATCGAGCCGGTCGCCCAGCACATCGCCGAAACGATGACGACGAACGCGCCGAGCAGATGCGTCGAACCGGAATTTTCGACGTTTGAAGTTTGCCCGCCGATTAAAAGCCACACGCCGAAAAATCCGATTGCCAAACCGAGCGCGACTTTCCAATTCGGACGCGATCCTTTCAGCCAGAGCCAGCTTAAAAGCACGATCCAAAACGGTTCGGTTGCCACCAAAAGCGCGGCGAGGCTCGACGAAATATACCGTTCGGCGTAAACCACGCCGCCGTTGCCGCCGAGCAAAAGCAGCGTTCCGACTATAAAACTCGTTTTCCAATGAATGGCTCGCGGGCGTTCGTAGTCTTTGGTGAATCGCGCCCAAACCAGCAGAATTGCGCCCGAAACGATGAATCTCGCGCTCGCCATAATAAACGGCGGCAGCGTTTCAATCGCGTATTTTATCGCCAGATACGTCGAACCCCAAAAAATATAAACCGCCGCGAACGCCGCGATCAGCGGAATTAAATTTCGATTATTGTTTGTTGTTGCTTTAACCTTTTGCATTTCACACCTTTTGTTCTTTTAGCCGCCGTCTCAAAAACACGGGCTGAAGTTCTGATACCCTTTTCACTTAATAACTGTGCATTAGTAACCAAGTCAGAACAGGAAGCGGTAGCGACTGATAAAATTAAGCCTGCAAACCCGCCCGCTACCGCAGGCGGTTCTGACCTATTGCACAATTTCTAGCTGAAAAGCGTATGAGTTCACGCTTTCAGCGTGTTTCCGCAGAGCGAGGCGCGGCGCGGCAGCCTGAACTTTGAACTCAGAACTTCAGCCCGTTGACATCTTTTTTACGCGCTTTTTCGGCGGCTCGTCTTTTGCCGTTTCGCCTTGGCGTTCAATCGGCAACGCCGTCGTTTCCTTGATCGTCCGCAAAACGACCGTTGTTCGCGTCGAAATGACGTTCGGCACATTTTTCAATTTTTCGCGCAGGATTCGCGCCAAATCTTCCGTATCTTTCGCCCGCACTTTGAGCAAATAGTCTTCGTCGCCCGCGACATCTTGAACTTCCAAAACTTCGGGAATCGCCGCCAAAAGTCGGTCGGCTTCGTCGCTGCAATCCTTCGTGCGAACGAAAATAAACGCCGTCAAACCGAAGCCGATCTGTGCCGCGTCGAGTTCCGCCGCGTAGCCGCGAATAATGCCGCGTTCTTCCAATTTTTTGACGCGCTCCAGCACGGCGGACGGCGCAAGTCCGACTTGCCGCGCAATTTCTGCATTGGCGATTCGAGCATCTTGCTGAATAATGTTTAGTATTTGACTATCAATTTCATTTATCATTCTGTTTTACATTCTTTTTTAAGAATAATAGTCGCCTTTGGAATTGTCAAGAATTGTTTTATAATCTGGCGAAATTAGAATGAATCATCATTCATTTATAAACGCCGCGATATATGTTATCTTTCCGAATAAATATCTTTGCTCCGGCGTAGTTCCGGCAAATCGGCAATAAAATATGAGCGCAGTCTTAAAAATCCAAAACAAAGCGGCTGAAATAATTTCTTACAATCCGGCGACCGGCGCGGAAATCGGGCGCGTCGAAAATACGTCCGCCGAAAATGTTGAAATTGCCGTCGAAAAATCACGGGCGGCGTTTCAGACGTGGCGTGAAACCTCTTTTGCGACGCGCCAAAAAATGGTGATTAAAGCGCGTGAAATAATTTTAGCCGAACTTGATGAAATCGCGCTTTTGATTTCCAGAGAATCGGGCAAGCCGATTGCCGAAGCTCTTTCGATGGAAATGGCGCCGGTTTTGGATTTAATGCAGTATTTCGCCAAAAACGCTGAAAAGCTGTTGAAGCCGCGCAAAATCAATATCGGGCTTTACGGACTTTTGGGGCGCACGTCGAAAATCGTTTATCAGCCGCTCGGAGTCGTTGGAATCATTCCGGCGTGGAATTACCCGTTTTCGATTCCTCTGGGCGAGGTCGTAATGTCTTTGATGGCGGGAAATACGGTGGTTTTGAAACCTTCGGAACTGACTCCGTTGATCGGACTGAAAATCGGCGAGATTTTTGAAAAAGCCGGAACGCCGGAAAACGTCGTGCAGATTATCACCGGCGCGGGCGAAACCGGCGCGGCGTTGGTCGAAGCCGCGCCCGACAAAATTATGTTCACGGGCAGCGTCGCTACCGGAAGGCGAATCGCCGCCGCCGCCGCCAAAAATCTGACTTCGGTGGTTTTGGAATTGGGCGGCAAAGACGCGATGATCGTTTTCGCCGATGCCAATCTGGAACTCGCGGCGGACGCTGCCGTTTGGGGCGCGTTCTGCAATTCGGGGCAGTCGTGTTCGTCGGTCGAAAGGCTTTACGTGGAAGAATCGGCGGCGGCGGAGTTGACGCGGAAAATCGTCGAGAAAACGAAAAAGTTGAAACAGGGCGCGGGCGACGACGAATCAACCGACATCGGCGCGATGTCGTCGGCAAAACAATTGGAAATCGTCAAAAATCACGTCGAAAGTTTTGAACGCGAGGGAGCGAAAATTTTGACGGGCGGCAAATCGAGAGATTTATTTTTCGAGCCGACGGTGATTTCCGGCGCGAACAATTCGATGCGGGCGATGCAGGAGGAAACCTTCGGTCCGACTTTGCCGATTGCGACTTTCAAAACCGAAGCCGAAGCGATTAGATTGGCGAACGATTCGGAATTCGGTTTGACGGCGAGCGTCTGGACGCGCGATTTGAAAAAAGGAAAGCGCGTGGCGATGCAAATCGAAGCCGGAACGGTTTGCGTCAATGAAGTTTTATATACGCACGGCATCGGGCAAACGCCGTGGGGCGGCTTCAAAAATTCCGGCAGCGGCAGAACGCACGGCATCGAGGGTTTGATGGAACTCGTCCAGCCGCAGCATATTCACATTAACAAAATGGCGATACTGCCGAATGTTTGGTGGATGCCTTACGGCGCGAACGCGATTGAAACATTCAAAGGTTTCGCTAAGTATTTCGCGTCCGGCTCGCTGTTTCAAACGGCAAAATTAACGCCGCGATTGCTGAAAAGAATTAACGAATTACGGAAAAAGTGAAGATTTTGCGATAGCTGATTTTTCGTTCTGAGTTCACGTTGAGCGTGTTGGTTCGCCGGCGAAGCGCGGCGGGGCAAAGTGCGTTCCGCGTTTGAACTCAGAACTTTAAATCGCTTACAAAAAACCCGTCAAAAATGGATTGCTTGATTTTTCCCGTCCGACGGTCGTGTCTTCGCCGTGTCCCGAATAAACTGTATAGTCATCGCCGAGCGGTAAAATTACCTCTTTTATCGAATTCATTAACTGCTCGAAATTCCCGCCGGGCAAATCCGTTCTGCCGATTGAACCGGCAAACAAACAGTCGCCGCTGAAAACTTTTTTTTCGGTTTCTTCGGCTAAAATAATGTGTCCGGGCGCGTGTCCGGGCGTGTGCCGAATCTTGAAATTCAGTTTGCCGACCGCGTAAATTTCGCCGTCCTGCCAATTTCTCGACAGCGGCGGCGGCACGTCGAATTCCAGTCCCATCGCCTTTAACTGATGCGGCGGAATGCCCATAAAAATCGGCTGTTCGGGCAGCCCGTAATACAAATCTTCGTCCTCTCGGTGCAGAATAATTTCCGCGTTCGGGAAATGCCGGTGCAAATCGGAAACGCCGCCGATGTGGTCGAGATGGGCGTGGGTGATGGTGATTGCCTGCAACTCGAAATCGTTTTCCTTGATATATTGGGCGATTTCCGGCGAGTCGTCGCCCGGATCGAGACAGACGGCGCGGCGCGTTTCCTCGCAAGCCAGAACGCGCGTGTTTTGTTGAAACGGGCTGGTTATAAAGGTTTTAATTATCATTCTTTAATCATCGCGTCGAGATATTTCTCGACGGCAAAATTTCCGATTCTTTTTTCCCGCAAAACGAACAGAATCGCCTTTCGATAAGTTTCCGCGTCGGGCATTCCCGTCAAACACGGCGTTTCGATTTCGGTCAAACTCAGGTAACTGAACAAGCAATTCAGAAGCATCCACAAAAGCGTTTCGTCACGTTTACCAATCGGATTATGCCGGTAAATCGCGTCTCCGTCCTGATAAATTCCTTCGCAAATCCGCGCCAATTCGCACTCGCTGATTTTATTCATCTGAAATTATTAGAACACAACCCGATTTTTTTTGGCAATCAAATAAGGCGAACAAAAGCAGGGCAATTTTACAGTTCAGCGGCAACCTTTTTTGTATGTAAAACAGACATTTCAACGCGAATGCATAAAATCAGTTCACTTTTTTCGCAAAAGTTTTTCCTGTAATTAGGGCTTTCGAGGACGTTTGAACTTGGCACGGCGTTTGCTTTCAGCTTCACCCATAAGGGTTAGGCGAGCAAGGTGGTCAAGCGTGATTTCGGATTTGGGTTCCAAAATTTCAGGCAAAAGTTTCGGGGAGGAAATTGAGCGAGGGGCAGGTCGTTAAAAGCGTCGGAACAATTCGAGATTCTAATGAGAATTAAGAAATTCATTTGAATTTCGACGAGTTTGACAGTTGAATGTTCGGCAAAAAGCCGGTCTTATAAAATAGCTTGTTAGATTGCCGAAGGCGAGAAATATTGATAATAGTCTTTCCTACGAAAAATTGCTTTTAGCAAACTGGTTGTTTACAGCGATAAAAGAGCGGTTGATAGCCGAACATTCAAATCTTTGCCGGTGGATCTATTTCTACCGGCTTTTCTTTTTTAAATCGCTTCTTCAAACATCAAATAATGCGACTTTTCCATTCCGAGTTTTTCATAAACCTTTTGAGCATTGATATTTTCGCGTTCGACATAAAGGCGAAAACCGCAAACATCGTCGCGTTCGACGGCTTTTTCTTTGACGAATTCGTATAACAGACGATAAACTTTTTGACCGCGAAATTCCGGCAGAATATAAACGCTCTGAATCCACCAAAACCATTTATCGCGCCAATCGCTCCACTCGAAAGTGACCATCAAACCGCCGACGATGACATTTTCGCTTTCGGCGACGACGTAAAAGCCTTTCTTTTCGTCGCGGAAAACCGCCTCGACACCGTTTCGCAGCGTCTCCGAAGCGAGCGATTTCACTTCGGTTTCCAACGCCATCGCCTGATTAAATTCGATGAGCGACGCGGCATCTTCGATTTTAGCAATTCTAATTTCCATACTCTTTCCTTGACGCGAAGGCGTTTGGTAATTACTCTGTAATGTTTTGTTCGGTTCACAAAACCAATCCAACTTATGAAACTTCGCATACTTTATCACGGAAACTGTTTCGACGGCGTTGCGTCCGCCGCTGTTTTCTCAAAATTTTATCAATCGCAAATCAATGCCGACACGGAATTTTTCTACACGCCGACGATGCACAAAGCGGGTAACGCCTTTGACCGCGAGCAGTTCGACGGCGACGAGAACGCGATTGTTGATTTCAAATACTGCCCGGACGAGCGGCTCGACTGGTGGTTCGATCATCATCAATCGGCGTTTCTCACGCCTGAAGATGAAACGCATTTTCGCGCCGACACTTCCGGCAGGAAGTTTCTCGACACGACGAGCAAATCGTGCGCCGAATTCATCGCTCGCATCGCCAAAGAACAATTCGGTTTTCAAGACGAAAGTCTGGCGGAATTGATTCATTGGGCGCACATTATTGACGGCGCACTCTACGAATCGCCCGCGCAATGCGTTGAACTGCAATCGTCCGCGCTGAAATTGATGCAGATTATCGAAGGCGAGAAAGACGCGGCGTTCGTCGAAAAAATCATCAGCAGTTTGACGGTTAAAAGTCTGGACGAAATTTTGGAAAGCTCGGAAGTTCACGCCAAACTCGAACCGATTCTGGAAAATCACTGGAAAACGGTCAAAATTATTAAAGATAAATCGGATTATTCACGCGGCGTGGTCAGTTTCGATTTAATCGGCACGAACATTGACGGCTACAACAAATTTATCCCGTATTATTTTCACCCGGAAACGACTTATACGGTTTCATTATCGCAGAGCGCGTTCCGCACGAAGATTTCGGTCGGCTCAAATCCCTGGTCGCCGCGCCCGCGACTACACAACATCGCGGAAATTTGCGAACGCTACGGCGGCGGCGGACACGCGGTGGTCGGCGCGGTTTCGCTCAAACCCGATGAGGTCGAGAAAGGCGAACGATTGATGCGCGAGATTATCGAAGAACTGCGGTTTGAGGAATAAATATTTTGCTGTCAGAAGCAGTTTTTTGAGGTTTACAGATTACTTTTCTCTGCGAACTCTGCGCCTCTGCGTGAGAAAACTTTTCACGCAGAGGCGCAGAGTTCGCAGAGTGATAATTGTTATGACATTAAATTGGGTTGAGAATTTTTTGCGGCTGAACAGTTCGTCAGAATGTTTCTTTCTGCTGGCGTGTTTGATTGCTGTGAATTTTATGAAAGTGGACGCGCAAAGCGAATCAGTCAGTATCCCGAAAGATTGGCAAACCTTCGCCGAACAAACCGATTATCGCCAAACTCCGCGCTACGCCGAAACGATAGATTTCGCCCGCAGATTGGATAAAGCATCGGATTTAATCGCCTATCAATCGTTCGGTAAAAGCGGCGAAGGTAGAGATTTGCCGCTTTTAATCGCGTCGAACGATAAAACTTTCACCGTCGAAGCGGCGAGAAAAAAAGGTAAGGCGATAATTTTGATTCAAGCCTGCATTCACGCGGGCGAATCCGACGGCAAGGACGCGGGGCTGGCACTTTTGCGCGACATTGCGATCACCAAAACACGCGCCGATTTGTTAAAAGATGCGGTGATTCTGTTCGTGCCGATTTACAACGCGGACGGACACGAAAATTTCAACGCCTTCAACCGCATCAATCAAAACGGTCCCGCCGAAATGGGTTTTCGCGCCACCACCGCCGGATTAAACCTTAACCGCGATTATATGAAAGTCGACGCGCCCGAAACTCGCGCTTTTCTGCGGCTTTGGAATCAATGGAAGCCGGATTTTTTCATTGATTGCCACGTTACCGACGGCGCGGATTTTCAATACAACGTAACTTACGAATTCGCGCATTTTCAGGAATCTTCCGCGTTTATCACCGATTGGATGAACGAGCATTTCGATGTCAATATCGTTCGACAAGTCCAATCGGAAGGCAATCTTTTAACGCATTACGTCGAATTTGCCGGACGCGAAGTAACCAATGGCGTGGCGACTTTCATCGCCACGCCGCGTTTTGCGACGGGTTACACGCCGCTCCGCAACCGCGCCGGATTATTGATCGAAACGCATTCGTTAAAGCCGTATAAATCCCGCGTTCGCGGAACCTACGACGTTTTGCGTTACACGATTGAGGAAATCAATCGCCACAAAGAAGGTTTGTTTGAAGCCAATCGAAAAGCTGACGCGGAAACCGTCGAACGCGGCAAAAATTACGATGCGAACCGGCAATTTCCGCTTCGCATCGAGGTTACGGAAAAATCCTTGCCGTTCGCGTTCAAAGGCATCGAATACAAAATTGAAGACAGCGAAATTTCGGGAACGAAGCGAATTATTTACGGTACGAAACCGCTTAACATCACGATTCCGAAATTCGATACTGCGAAAATCACCGCCTCCGTCGCGCCGCCGCTTTACTATATCGTGCCGCCGCAGTGGAGAGACGCAATTGAAGTTCTCGAAGCGCACGGCATTCAGTTCAAAAAAACCGTCAAACCGTTAAAAATCGAAGTTGAAAGCTACCGATTCAGCGATGTAAAATTTGCGCCCGCGTCGTTTGAAAACCGCATTACGGTCAATTTCAAAGCGGTTCCAATCGTCGAAACCCGCGAATTCCCCGCCGGTTCAATCGTCATTCCGACAGCGCAGGAAGCCGCCAACGTCGCCGTCCATTTGCTCGAACCGATGTCGCCCGATTCGTTCGTTTACTGGGGATTTTTCAACGCGATTTTCGAGCAGAAGGAATACGGCGAAGGCTACGTTTTGGAGAAACTAGCCCGCGAAATGCTGGCGAGAGACGCGAATCTACAAAAGGAATTTAATGAAAGGTTAAAAGACGAAACCTTTGCGAAAAATCCGCGCGCCCGCCTGAATTTCTTCTATGAACGCTCGCCCTATTTTCTCAACCAGCGCGTCGGCTTCTATCCGGTCGGGCGAATTACGACGAAATCAGTCACGTTTGAAAAACTTTAACCGCGAAATACGCTGAGAGCGCGAAATAAAGTAATATCTTTCGATAATTTGGTTCTAATTTTCGCGT
>JAYVKL010000305.1:0-6460 GCA_043768465.1 Pyrinomonadaceae bacterium | reverse complement strand
TCAATATAAAGGTGGTCTAATCTAATCTTGTTCGATTACTTACAATTGTTTGAATGTTTCCAAAGAAACTTATCCTTTATTCAGCATAAGGTCTATTGTTTAATATAATCGCCGATTTGTTTTGCTGCACTTCTTCTTATTCCTAATTCGACCAAATCTTTTTCTTGCAATCGCAATAAATCTGGTAGATAACGAATACCTGCATTCTCAATTCGACGCATTGTTTGGTGCCTCACTATGGGTTGTGTCTTTCTTTTGTTCTGATAAAAGTTGCGTAAATGAGACAGAAATGAGCCAAGAGGTGAACAATACTTTAAGTCTTTGAGAAGTTCAAACACTTGCTCACGCATTTTTGCCAGCGAGCGTTTTATATTTTGGACTCGTTCCTGCCCGGCATTACAGTCTTCTTTCAGATAGTAATAAAAGCAGCGCACGTCGAGCATCTCTGGCAAACCTGAAAGCAGCCACAAATTGCGGTCGCGCCAACGCTCTTCGATGCCTTCTAAATTGTCAATATTCCACTTGCGCTGCATCTCTTCAAAAGCTAATCCTTGTCCGCGTTCGGATAATATAATAGCGCGAAAAGTCGCTAAATATGCTTGTTTGTAAGCTGAAAACGCGCAATTGTCAGCGGGTGTGGATTGGTTGTCAATCGTAATATTCAACGAACCGGCAAGTTCGACCGCACGCGAGAAGTTCCGTTCACCGCGAATCCAGTTGGTATAGAGCAAGGAAGAATAAGCGGAAGATTTTTCAATCCAGCCGTCCACTTGTTCAACAACTTTTTTGCTAAACGGTCGGAGTCGGACATGTTGCGGCGAAAGCATTTCTAAAGCAATGAGATGGTCAAGCGGATGCCAATTTGATAAAAGATGTCCGTCTATGTCGAGATACATAACGTCTCGGAGCAATTGCGCGTAACCGGCGGCAACGTCGAGCGGCAACGAGCTGCGTAATGCTTTTGTAGCGAGCGTCGTCAGTCGATATTTTTGTTTGTCATCAAAATAGGCGAGCGCAACGGTTGGATTAGTAAGCCACACAAGGGCTTTTGGAATTTGGCAGGTTAATGACTTTCCACCAAGCGAGCGCGAGAAAAATTCACATAAAGTTTCTAAAGTCGCACCGGAGTCACTGCTTCGGGCAATTTGTATAGCGACGTGAGTTGCGATAGGCAACGACAAAGTTTGGTTGGCATTTGAGCGATTGAAATTAATTGCTTCAAATGATGAACGCAAATCCGGCAATTTTTCTTCCTTTAACTCATCGGCAAGATTCTCGGCGTTCCATTTATCGCTTGGGCGGACGATGACGGTTGCGTGTCCGGGTTGGTTGCCGCGTCCGGCTCGACCCATCAACTGCAAAATCTCCGGCAGTTCGAGCGAACCCACGCCGACGAAAGTACAATCACGGACAATTACGTGGGTGCAGGGCAAATTGATTCCCATAGCGAGCGATGTTGTCGTTACCAAGCAACGCGACCGAGAGGTTTCAAAACTACTACGAACAGCCGCTCGTTTCTGCGCGCTCATTTGTGAATGATAGGCTAACGCGCCGTCGCAGCCAGCCAAATCACCGATTGACTGACTTAATGTTTGGGCTAACTTTTCAGCAGACTTGGTTTGATAAACAAAAATCAAAATGCTTGCCGCTGGTTCATTCAAAATATCTTTAGCGAGCTTTTGAATGGCTTCGTTTGCGTCTTCATTTTCTGCGAGTTCTATCACTTCCTTTTTGAGGCACGGCACGCGCTCCGTAACTTTAATTTCATCGCAGGGAGTCAACCATTTTCGGGCTTCCTCAACTGAGCCAACCGATGCCGAAAGCAGCGTTATTCGCGGCGGCGATGGAAGACAAAGAAACGAGGTCAGAAGATACTCAAAAGTTGGTCCGCGTTTCGCAGAAGCGATTAGGTGGGCTTCATCAAGGCAGATTGAACCGACTGATTTTACCCAAGTTTCATAGTCAGGATTTGTCAAAATCGCCTCTAACCGTTCGGGAGTAGCAATGATTATTTCGCCAGCTTCCGGAGGCGGAGAATAAAAATATTCATTGTCGAGACGGAAATCACCGGTTGTAATCCGCACAGTGATTTTTCTTTTCAAAATATCTTCAATTTGCGGAAGTGTTTTATTTAACTCGTCGAACTTTTCACGTGCCAATGCGCGCAACGGTTCGAGCAAAACGGCGCGATGCCCTTGACGAATACTATCCAGCATTACGAGCGTGCCGACGAGACTTTTGCCGCTGTTTGTCGGGGCTGAAACTATTAGATTGCGCCGGTTTTCCAGAACTTTCTTTTTGCCGAATGCTAAGGTTTGAACCGGACGCGGGTCAGAATTGGGATTGAGTATTTCGACAATTTTTTTAAATTCAGGCGTGAGTTTTAGGTCAGACCAAGTAGCCTGACATAAAGGTTCGGTTGAATTGCCGGAAGTACCTGCATTGATAATTCTCATTATTCTCTAAACAATCTTTCAAATGCGGGAAAGAGGTCGCGCAGCAAATCCGAATCAATTTCATTTATTTGCTGATTCAGCCACTCGCGCCGCGAGCGGTCGTCAAAGGGTGTTAACGACAAAAAAATTGCATCTTTTCTTAAATTAACATCCGCCGATAAGCGCAGATATTTACGCAAAGCATCAAGATTTTTGGGCGTTATGTTATGGTCGCCGCGATACCATCTTGATACGGTATCTTTGCTGACACCGATTTCTTGTGCGAGGTCTTTTTGTTTTATTGACTCAAAAAGATACTGTAAATTTTCTTTTAGTATATTAGGTTTTTCTTCAAAAAACGGTGCTTGAAAAGTTTCTGCATTTGGTAATTCTGCTACCTTAATAAATCTTTCTAATTCATCCGCAGAAAGCTGACCGTGAAATAACAGCTCTTTTGCGCGTGGCTTACCACAACCAAGTAGCTTAGCTAAAGTTTCCGCCCAACCACTGCGTTCTCGTTTCTCTTTTTTCCAAAGGAAATAACGAATATTTGATCTAGCTATTGAAATATTATCCATTACGTCTATTTTTTGCAAATTAAATAGATGTAAATGACAAATAACATCTATTCACTTTGATTTTTCCAAGATTTAGTTTTACTCTATTCACGATGTTGCAACCGATAATAAATCCTTTGACAGAAAATCTTCTTCCGCCGCAGGCAGAGGTATTCGCGCATGGTTTTTTAGATTCCGGTTTCAATTGTGTCCTGCAAATGCCGACCGGCAGCGGTAAAACTTGGCTTGCCGAACAAGCGATTGAAAAAACCCTACAACAAAATTTGCGTGCGGTTTATCTTTCTCCTCTGCGAGCTTTAGCCGCGGAATTAGCAACACGGTGGCAACACAAATTTTCCAAATACAAAGTTGGCATTTTCACCGGCGATTACAGTTCAAACGGTAAAATATATCCAGTTCTTTTTCGTGATGCGCGGTTATTAGTGATGACACCGGAGAAACTCGATGCCTGCACACGGTTTTGGCGCAGCCACTGGTCGTGGATTCCCGAAGTTGATTTAATCGTCGTAGATGAACTTCATCTGCTTGGCGATTCGCGGCGCGGCGCGCGACTTGAAGGCGCACTTTCCCGCATCCGGCGGCTCAATCCCTTTGCTCGTATCTTAGGACTTTCGGCAACGCTCGGCAACCGTTCGGAATTATCTGATTGGTTGGGCGGAGTGGATTATGTTTCGACTTGGCGACCAGTGCCGCTCAAATGGCGATTTGTCCAATTTAGAAAAGCGACAGAAAAGCCGAACCTCCTTTTGCAGGAAGTGTCGAGAAACGTTAGCCAAAGCGGGAAAAGCCTGGTTTTTGTACAAAGCAGGAGACGCGCCGAAGAAACGAGTTCGTTTCTCAGGTCACAGGGAATTCGTTCCTATCATCACCACGCCGGATCAGGACACGAAGAACGGCGCGATGTAGAGCAGAAGTTTCTTTCAAATGAAATTGACGTTTTAGTGGCGACCTCAACGCTTGAAATGGGCTTGAATCTCCCAGTTCGCCAAGTTGTCCTTTATGACTTGCAGGTATTTGACGGAACAGAATTTCAGCCATTGCCGACCAATAACGTGTGGCAACGTGTAGGTCGCGCGGGCAGACCGGGATTTGATGAAACGGCGGAAGCTGTGTTGATAGTTCCGGCGTGGGATCGCAGTTCTGATAACTATGAAAAGGGCAACTTTGAACCAATTGTTTCGGGATTATCACGCACTCACGCACTTTCAGAACAAATCATTGCCGAAGTTTTGAGCGGAATGTCCAGAACACAAGACCAGCTTGATTTAACCTTTTCACAATCGCTTGCTGCCAAACAAAAAATTTTACCTGATGTAAAAGTGATTCTTAATCAGATGCTCGCTGCTGGTATGCTCGCCTTGCATGAGAATGAAGAGGCAAAGAAAAACAAATTTATTCTGCGGGCGACTCGTTTAGGAAGAATAACTTCCCGGCATTTTCTTGAGCTGTCAACCGTGCTGCTTTTTCGGCGTGTGATTGCCGCCGAACAATTGACGTTTTTCGATTTGTTGATGATTTGTGCCTGCACGATGGATTGCGCACCTGTTTTGCCTTGCGATTACGAAGAACTCGAAGATTTATCAATTAATCTTAATAACGAATCTTCATTTTTGCTCGAAATGTCTAAAGAAGAAATCGTCGGTTTTTTGGACGTTGACGGCAAAAGACTTCTTGCAAGTTTGAAGATGGCACTTGCAATTCGGCAATGGTGCAGATCAGGTAAAGTTGAAAAAGTGGCGGAAAAATATAATTGCTATCCGTTTGAAATTGTCCGGTTGAGAGAATCCTTCGTGCGGCTGTTAACAGCAATGTTGGCAGTTGTCGAAAAACCAATTGATTTAGAGGAAACGGATGAGTTTGAATTTTGCGCGTCCTACGACGAAAAAATCCGCATTCTGTTGGCAATGGTTGATGGTGGACTAGACGAATACGCGGCTACTCTGACGATGATAAAGGGAGTTGGACCGAGGTTGGCGAATCGTCTAAAAGGCGCGGGCATTAACGATTTGCTGGAACTATCTAAAACAGATGCCAATGGACTAAAGAATATACCGGGCATAAAACGCGAGAGGTTAAAACTCTGGATAATAGAAGCCAAAAAGCTGGCTCAAATTCGCTCGGCAGCTGAATTGTTCGAGATTGCGCCGCACACCACACACTCACCCAAAAATCTTCTAACCGGAATTGACCCTTATCGTCTTCGCAGAGCAATGGAACTCAAAGTAAAAGGCGCGGACAGCGGCACCCATCTCGTGACCGGCGGAACCGAGCCGCACATTATACAAACCGTGGGCGGCAAATTGATTTGCGACTGCATAGACTTTCAACACCGAAACGATTTGGTCTGTAAGCACATATTCGCAGTGCGCCTTTATCGTGGCGATTCGCAATTGCAGCAAGCGGTCAAAAAACTAAACGAAGTTTCAAACAAAAAGCCGATTGATATTTTTGAGCTTTGGTTTGCTGGACAAAAATCTTTTACGGTAAGGAAAACAATATGAAAAACCAATCCCGGCTGCTGCAAACGCGCGCCGGAGCAATTCATTTTCCGGCTTACATACCCGTTACGACGTTCGGAAATAAATATCCGCTCGACAATCTCATTCGACCTTATCTGCTAAGGCTCTCGCAGGCGATGATGGTCAGTTTTCATTATGCGCGGCAGATAAACGAAAGCGTGCGACTGCCTTTATTGGTTGACTCTGGCGGATTTGCCTCGCTTTTTGAAAGCAACAGTGTGTCTGCGAAAAAAGGACTTGGCGTTCTGCAAACAAATATTGATGGCAAAAAAGAAAAGATTCATCCTACCGATGTGCTTGAACTTCAGGAACGAATCGCTGATGTCGCTTTTACACTCGACTTTCCGATTCCGCCGGGAACCGATTTGAAAGAGGCGCAAAAACGTCAGCGATTAACTATCGCCAACGCTCATTGGGCATTAGCTAATCGCCGACGCAAAGATTTGCGGCTTTATGCAGTGGCTCAGGCGTGGGATGCAGAAAGCGCAGCGGCGTTGATGTTCCAAACGGTTCATCTCCACGTGCGTAGAGAAAATGAAGAATTTTCAAAAAACTTTGCGGTATTACCCGGTTCATCTCCACGTGCGTAGAGAAAATGTCCGAATCCATTAAGTCCTGGAGTGTTTCGACGGTTCATCTCCACGTGCGTAGAGAAAATGTGGCAGTTAAAGCCACTTTCAATATCACAAACGGTTCATCTCCACGTGCGTAGAGAAAATGCCGTTTCCGCCGTTTCCGCCGTTATCAAAACCGGTTCATCTCCACGTGCGTAGAGAAAATTGAACGAAGAAACGCAAAAAGTTAGCCGATCACGGTTCATCTCCACGTGCGTAGAGAAAATGCAAGGCGGAAAGGCAATCATTAAATCAAAACCGGTTCATCTCCACGTGCGTAGAGAAAATATTGGTTACGATTTTGCCCGGTGCTG
>JAYVKL010000304.1:0-5586 GCA_043768465.1 Pyrinomonadaceae bacterium | reverse complement strand
CACCCCAACAGAAATAAGTTAGACTTTGTAAATCTAGAGCCCTTATAATTATTGGACTTTGACAGATGAAACACTAATCTAATTTTGTTGAGGTGCTTAGTTTTCTCTCCTGCAATGAAGATAAACTGCACTTCATCGGTAAATTTTGAAATTGTTGAATAGAAAGTTTGAAGTTTACGAATGGTCGTCCGAAAACGATAAATTACTAACTTCACCGCACAGTGCGATTTGCGCGGCAGGAAAGACATCAGAGGAGAAATTACTTGTCGGCGGCAATTGCAAAAAATGGTTTACTTTAGATGTTTGAGTCCTAAGCTAAAATAAACACCGAAATCAACATCATACAAAAATAAAAGCCGCCGCAGTTCTGCGATGGTTTTGGAGGTGAACTTTTTAATCATTTTATGAGTTACGCGGTTGAACGTAGAACAGGCTGACAGCCTGTTTTTCCAACTTCGATAAGGCGGCGCGGTGGGCGATTAAACAGGTTGTCAGCCTGTTCTACGTTTCTCCAAATCCTCAACTGCGTAACTTCTCTCATTTGAAAGTTGGAAAACAAACATTAACCTGTCGCGCCGACAATTCCCATTTTTGCATAAACGTCCGTTAAAGTTTTACGCGCAATCGTTCGCGCCTTTTCCGCTCCCGACCTTAAAATATCTTTTAAATCTTCGTCCGTATAATTTTTCACTCGTTCCTGAAACGGTTTGAGAAATTCGATGACGGCTTCGGCGGTTTCGATTTTAAAATGACCGTAGCCTTTGCCCGCGAAATTCGCTTCGCATTCTGCCGCCGTTTTGCCGGTCATCAGTTGGTAAATCGTCAGCAGATTTTTGATCGCCGGACGCGCTTCGTCAAAGGTGATTTCGGTTCCCGAATCGGTCACGGCTTTTTTGAATTTTTTGCGAATCGTGTCGGCATCGTCGAGCAGAAATAACGCGCCGTTTTGATTATCGTCGGACTTCGACATTTTTTTTGACGCATCTTGCAGCGATTGAATTTTTGCGCCGACCGGCGGAATGAACGCTTCGGGGATGACGAAGGTTTCGCCGAAATCGCGGTTAAACCTTTCGGCTAAATCGCGTGATAGTTCGAGATGCTGTTTTTGATCCTGCCCGACCGGAACGAGATTCGTCTGATAAAGCAAAATGTCGGAAGCCATCAAAATCGGATAGGTAAATAATCCGACACCGACTCTTTCGGCTTTTCTTTTATTGCTTCTTTGAGTTGATTCTAAATAATTTTTACGCACTATGCTATTTTCAGGCAAAGATTCCAAAGTGGTCTTTATTTCGTCAATATCTTTAAAAAATTGTAAAAATTTTTCTTCAATATCTTTGGCATCGCTCAATGAAAGTTTCATAACAGACGTTTCAATAAGACCGTCTCTATCGAATTTATTGTTTCCACAACTTGCATTAACTTGAGACTTTTCCTTAAATTGCGTCATCCGTTCGAGTTCGCCCATTCGGGCGATGCACGATAAAATCCAGGCGAGTTCGGCGTGTTCGGAAACGTCCGACTGAACGAAAATCGTCGAGATTTCAGGGTCAACGCCCGACGCAAGATAGATTCTGGCTAGATCGAGAGTTTTCTGTTTTAAGAGTTCCGGCTTTTGCGGCAAAGTAACGGCGTGAAGATTGACGATGCAGAAAAAACTTTCGTATTCGTTTTGCAGCGCGACCCAATTTTTTAACGCGCCGAGATAGTTGCCGAGGTGCAGATTGCCCGTCGGCTGCGCTCCGCTGAAAATGCGTTTTTTCATAATGCCAAAAGGTAATAGACGAGCGTGAAAACCGGAGTCATAATCAGGCGAATCAAGCCGAGATAAATCAACGCCATCAAAATCAGAAAGCCGTATTGCTCCATCATATCGAGCATCGGCTGAAATTTGGCGGGCAGAAAAGTTGATAAGACTTTGCTGCCATCGAGCGGCGGAAACGGTAGTAAGTTGAAAATCGCCAGCGAAACATTGAGAAAAATCAGGTTTAAAAATAACGTCACAAAAATTTTGCCGAAACCCGTCTGCGTGTTTTCCGCGTTGAAAACTCCGTAGGTCAGCAGAACTTTGAAGATTGTAAAACTGACGACGGCAATCAGAATGTTGGCTAAAATTCCGGCAATCGAAACCATCACGTTCGCCTGTTTAAATTTCGTCCATTTGCGCGGATTAACCGGAGTCGGTTTGCCCCAGCCGATCAGCGGAATCGAGCCTAACGCGCCGCCAATCGCCCCAAAAACGAAACTCAAAATCGGCAGCAAAAGCGTTCCGACCGGATCGGTGTGCGCGACCGGATTCAAGGTCACGCGACCGAGCAAATATGCCGTGTCGTCGCCGTATTTCAAGGACATCCAGGCGTGTGCGGCTTCGTGCGCGGAAATCGCCAGCAGCAGGACGACCATATAAATAACCAAATTTGAAACTAAATCAATCGCGTTTAAATCGCCCATTTTGTTTTTACTCCAGTTCTTAAACCGCCGAATTTGCAAGTTATCCGGTCTATTTGTTAGTGTCGAAACAATAACTCGCTGTTGTCTGAACCGTTAAATTGTGCCATTCTTTCGGCGCAATTTAAAATCGCATTCGGTGAATAAGAAAAGACGAACGTCAGATTTCGACTTAAAAGCGCGACCCGTCTTAAATTCCAAATTCTGAATTTAGAAATATGAAAAAACACATCGTCTGCATCGCCAGCTATTTCAAAGGCAACGAGTTTTACGAAGAATGTCACGAGCGAAATTGGCGCGTAACTCTGGTAACGAGTGAAAATTTGCTGAACGAACCTTGGGCATGGACGAGTTTGAGCGAAGTTAAAACCGTCGGCGCGAACGCCGCGCCCGAAGATTATATTCGCGCCGTGACGAACATCGCCGGAGCCGGAAAAATTGACCGCCTCGTCGGGATTGACGAGTTCGATGTTTTGACCGCCGCCAAAGCCCGCGAGCATTTACAAATCAAAGGAATTTCCGGCAGTTACGCCCTGCGCTTCCGCGACAAACTTGAAATGCGAAACCGCGCCGTCAAAATCGGTCTGGCGTGTCCCGCATTCGTCGCGGCGTTTAATCCGACGGAAATCAATGATTATCTTGAACGAGTTTCCGCGCCGTGGATCGTCAAACCGCGCAGTGAGGTTTCGGCGTTCGGCATCAGAAAATGCGGAACGGCGGGAGCGGTTTGGGACGCTTTGACCGATTTGGACGGGCGCGGAACGTGGCGCGATCACCCGTCGCAATTTTTGATTGAAAAGTTTATCGAAGGCAGGGTTTTTCACGTTGATTCAGTCGTCTCAAACGGCGTAGTCGCCGCCGTCGGGGTTAGCGAATACGGCACGCCGCCGTTTGCCGTGACGCATCTGGGCGGCATTTTCACGAGTTTTATCGTGTCGCATCAATCAAAAGAAAGAAGAGAGTTGGAAAAACTCAACAGAAAATTGCTGAAGGGTTTTGAATATCGAAACGGAGTTTCACACGCCGAATTTTTGCAGTGTGCGGCGAGCGGCGAGTTTTATCTTTTGGAAGTGGCGTGTCGCGTCGGCGGCGCGTATATCGCCGATGTTTTAGAGCAGGCGAGCGGTTTTAATTTGTGGCGCGAATGGGCGAAGCTGGAAACTGCGACGGCGGAAAATCCGTATCAAGCACCGAAACTTCGCCGCGATTACGCGGGCGTGGCTTTGTGTTTGGCGAACGAAGACGCGCCCGACACTTCGCATTACGCTGACGAAGAAATCGTCTTTCGCGTGACGAAGCCGAAACACGTCGGACTGATTTTCCACTCGCCGAACGAGGCGCGAATCGGCGAGCTTCTCCGCATTTATTCGGAAAGACTCGCCGCCGACTTTCTAGCGGTTGCGCCCGCCAAAGAGCGTTACGACGATTGATTTTAGAAAAAAAACGGAAACTGAAATTGAATTCAATCTCGGCGTTTGCTCCGCCAGTTTTAACCGCCGCGCCATTTTTTATGACTGCCGAATCAAATTTACAGCCGAATTCACCCGGCATTTTAGACCACGAGTTAAACCGCTATTTTCCTGAACTGCTCAAGTTTGAATCAATCGGAGAAACCGAAAAATCGGAAGTTTACCGTAAAATAAAAGCCGGAGTCGAACAAATTCTAAACGCCGTCGTGCAGGAAAACTTCGCGCCGCAAACTGATTCTCCGGCAGCGGCATCAGCCGCTCAAATCAGCGCGTTGGCGTGGAACATCGAACGCGGCAGTCGGTTCGACGGAATCGTCGGCGCACTAAAAAATCATTCCGATTTGAAGGATAAAGATTTGCTTTTGCTGACCGAACTCGACTACGGAATGGCGCGGAGCGGCAACCGTTTCGTGGCGCGGGATTTGGCGCGGGAACTCAAATTAAATTATGCCTTCGCGCCCGTCTATATCGCTCTGCAAAAAGGCAGCGGCGTTGAATCGGACGTTGCCGAAGAGAATACGAAGTCTTTGCACGGCTTGGCGATGTTCTCGAAATTCCCGTTGGAAAACGTCCACGCCGTCGCCCTGCCGAACGGCAAAGATAAAATGTGGGGCAAGGAGAAACGGCTCGGACATTTACGCGCTTTGATCGCCGACATCGAACATCCGGCGGGGCGATTTCGCGCCGTCACCGTTCATCTCGACGCGCATTCGTCCAGAAAACACCGGCACTTGCAGATGAAAATCATCCTCGATCATTTGGAAACTCTGCCGGATTCGCCGACGATTATCGGCGGCGATTGGAACACGACGACGTATAACGCGCAAAACTCGAATCGCGCTATTTTGGGATATTTTCGCCGCGTTTTAATGGGCGTGAAAAACGTCGCGCAAAATCATTATCCGCATCCCGACCGCTATTTCGAGAGTAATCTGTTTCGAGAATTGGAAAAACGCGGCTTCGATTATAAAAATCTCAACCAAACCGGCACGGGAACTTTGCATTACGATATGAAGAATGCGGCGTATAACACGAATCTCGGCGATTGGGTTCCGCGCTGGTGTTTTCCGTTTATCTTTTGGGCGGCAAACCGCGTCGGCGGCAGAGTTTCGGCGCGGCTCGACTGGTTCGCGGGAAAGGGAATTGCGGTCAAAGGCAGCCCGCAAACGGTCGGTGATTTAAAGGACGCGAAAGACATTCCGCTGTCCGACCACGATGCCATTACTTTGGACTTTGCGCCGTCGAAAAGATAAGATTAAGCCTCAAACCGCGACGAAATAAATTCGCCGCGCAAATAAATTGGAGAATATAAAATGCCGGAAGTCGCTTTTTGCCAGACCATCAGTTTTAACGCCGATACCTTTGAATACGAAGCAGTTTCGCAGGAAAACGGCAATGCCGCCATCATTAAGTTTGAGATTGACCAAACGCTTTACAGTCCCGGCGATGTCATCGTCGTTTTATCTAATGACGAAGTAGTCTTTCACGGACTGATCGGAAAAATTGAAGACGGACACGCCTTCGCCTCCGACCCGAAAGGTTCTTTACTGCCGGCGACGGTGCAGTAAATTCGGGTGCCGGAAAGCAATAATAGTGTTTGTAGGCAAAGGAATTTCCCGCTTAATTTTTACACAAGAGAAGAGTGCCGATTCGATTATAATCGAATCGG
>JAYVKL010000303.1:0-23677 GCA_043768465.1 Pyrinomonadaceae bacterium | reverse complement strand
CTCAACAAAATTAGATTAGTGTTTCATCTGTCAAAGTCCAATAATTATAAGGGCTCTAGATTTACAAAGTCTAACTTATTTCTGCTGGGGTGCTTATTTGTCTTTCTTCTTCAGCGTCTGTTTTTCGGTTTTCTTAATTAGAGCGTTATTTAATGAAACCGGAATAGGCAGATTAGTTTCGACTATTTTGCTCGGCTTTCTCATCTATCAGCAATTGCGTCTGGCGTTTTTGATGCGTCGAAAAGCGCAGGATTTAGACTTAAAATAACTTGAGAATCTTGAAACCGCTTCACTTCTCAAAATCAGATACGAATTAACCGTGCAATCAAAGAACAGTTCAATTTCAAACAATAAATTATGCGAAAAAAACTCGTTGTTCTATCAATACTGACGCTCGTTTTTCTAATTCAAACGAGTTTTGCTCAAACCAAAATCGCGCCTTTGAATATCAAGCAAAGAACTTTGTCGAACGGCTTGAAAATCGTGTCATTGCAGGACAATTCCAGCCCGACCGTGGCGATTCACGTTTGGTATAACGTCGGCTCCAAAGACGATCCGAACGGGCGTTCCGGGTTCGCGCATCTGTTTGAACATCTGATGTTTAAATCGTCGAAAAATTTGAAAAACGAGCAGTTCGACCGTCTGACCGAAGATGTCGGCGGCTTTAACAACGCTTCGACTTACGACGATTTTACAAATTATTACGAAGTCGTGCCGTCGAATTATCTGGAAACTCTGCTCTGGGCGGAAGCCGACAGAATGGTCAATTTGAATGTGGACGATGCCAATTTTATTTCCGAACGGAGCGTCGTCAAAGAAGAATTTCGACAGCGGATTCTGGCAAATCCATACGGAATGCTCAACGGGCAATATCTGGAGAAACTTTCGTTCACGACGCATCCGTATCAACGTCCGGGAATCGGCAATCTGAACGAACTGGACGCGGCGAAACTGTCCGACGCGCGAGAATTTTATAAAACTTTTTATCGTCCCGACAACGCCGTTTTAATCGTTGTCGGCGATTTTCAGGCGGCGCAGTTTGAGGCTTGGACGGACAAATACTTCGGCGTAATCGAGAAACGAAACGGCGCAATTCCGCGTGTCACGGCGATTGAGCCGGAACGCACTTCTGAAAAACGCTTTATTGAAACCGCCCCGAACGTGCCGTTTCCGGCGGTGGCGATCACTTATCTGGCTCCGCCGTCGAAAAGCGCGGATGTCGCGGCATTGCAAATCGCCGAAACGATCTTGTCCGGCGGCGAGAGTTCGAGGCTTTATCAGGAATTAGTTTACAAACAAAAAATCGCGCAGGAAGCAAATTTTAACGCCGACATTCGCGTTGACAAAGGTTTGCTTTATTTTCTGGCGATTGCGGCGGCGGGCAAAACTCCGGCGGAACTGGAAAAATCAATGCTCGCCGAACTCGGTAAAATCCAAGCCGCGCCGGTTTCCGCCAAAGAATTGGAAAAAGCGAAAAACCAATTGATTACGAAAAAGTTGCGGGAACTCGAAACCAACGACAACAAGGCGATTGCCATCGAACGCGCCGTCGCCTATCAAGGCGACCCGAACGCGGTCAACTCCGACATCGGTAAACTGCAAGCCGTAACTGCGGCGGACGTGCAGAACGTGATGAAAAAATACTTCACCGACACGAACCGCGTTGTCATTTATTACAGCCAGGGAGAAGGGAAATAATGGGAAAGAAAATGGAAAATGGAAAATGGAAAATGGAAAATAAATTAAGTTTATCAATTCGCCGAAACTTGCACAGATCTTTGATTTTCGCTGCTTTGATTTTTACTTTCGCCTGGTTGCTTTCGCCTTCTGCCGTTTGGGTTCACGCGCAGGAATCGCCGCCTGCGCCGTCCGCGCCGCGAGCCGTTTCCGTTCCGGCGATTAAGGAAAAGAAATTGCCGAACGGTTTAACGGTCGCGGTCGCCGAACGAAAAAACGTGCCGCTGGTGACGGTGCAGCTTTTAATCAGAAGCGGCGCGGCTTTAGAAGATTTGGAGAAAGCCGGTTTAGCCAATATGACCGCCGGACTTTTGACGAAGGGAACGAAAACCCGCACGGCGACCGACATCGCCGAGCAGATGGAATTTCTCGGCGGTTCGATAAATACCGGCGCGGACTGGAATAAAACGGTTGTAACAATCAGCGTAATGTCGGATAAGCTCGAATCGGCGATGGCGATTATGGCGGACGTTGTTCAAAATCCGGCGTTCAAGCAGAGTGAAATTGATTTGCTGAAATCGCAAACGCTCGACAGTTTGACTTATAACCTGAAACAACCGGGATTTTTGGCGAATTACGCCGCCGCAAAATACAGCTTCGACGAACATCCGGCGGGCGGAACACCTGAAAGTTTGAAAAGTATCAATCGCGTCGATTTATTGAAATACAAAAAAGAATTTTACGATTTGTCCAGCTCGATTCTAATTTTTACCGGCGATGTTTCCAGCGTCAAAGCAGTTTCGCTGGCAAGGAAATATTTTAGAATCGCCGCGCCGCCACGAACGGAAATAATCCAAAGAATGGATGAATCGCCGCAAATAGCCGTTGATAATCAGCCGAAGGAAATTTTAACGCCGAAAAGACTGCTCGTGATTGATTTGCCGAATTCGGGACAATCGGCGGTCAGCTATTCAAAATATATCGAAAAGGGCAGAGTTGACCTGAACGAATCTAGATCGAACGCCGACTATTTTCCGGCAAATGTTCTCAACTCGATTCTCGGCGGCGGTTATTCGTCGCGGCTCAATCAGGAAATTCGTATCAAACGCGGTTTGAGTTACGGCGCAGGCAGTAGTTTCGCCTGGCGTTACTTGAATGGCAACTTCAGCACCCGAACGCAAACGAAAAACGAGTCGGCGGCGGAAGTCGCCGAATTGGTTTTAGCCGAAGTCAAAAAATTGGGCGAAACTTCGGCGGCGGCGGGCGAACTCGTTTCGCGGAAATCGGTTTTGACCGGAAACTTCGGGGGCAGTCTGGAAACGAACGAAGGTTTGGCGGCGGCGATTGCCGATTTATACAGTTTCCATTTGCCGGCGAGCGAGCTTAATTCTTATACGAAAATGGTTCAAAATGTGACGGACGCGCAGGTTCGGGATTTTGCTAAAGGGAATTTGAACGGCGGCGACATCATCATCGTCGGCGATTACGCGAAATTTAGAGACGATTTGGCGAAGCGGTTTCCGAATATGAAAATTGATGTTATCAAAGCGGACGAACTCGATTTGAGCAAGGAAAATTTGCGATAGTCGGAGAGATTTTGAATGTAGAAATCGGCGAATCGTTACCGTGTTCTGCTCTTCGTTCAGAGTCCAAACTTCAGTTTGTCTTCTCCGCCAGCGAAGTGCAGCGGAAGAACACGCTCAAGCGTAGGCTCTAAACGAAGAGCAGTGAAAATAATTATACGGCGGATGATTTCTAATATCTCCGCCTTTTGTCTTTCCGGCGCGTGTTTGTTTGAATAGAGTCGAAGATATGCACAAAAATTTACGTTCATTTATCGAAGCGTTGCGGCGCGAAAACGACATCATTGAAATCGAAGCGGAAGTTGATCCGTATCTGGAAATCGCCGAAATTCACCGACGCGTTATTGAGAATCAGGGCAAAGCCTTACTTTTCAAAAACGTCAAAGGCTCGAAGTTTCCCGTCGCCACCAACCTTTTCGGAACGATCAAACGCATCGAACTCGCCTTTACGAAACGCCCGCAGGAATTCGTCAAAAACGCGGTCGAGATGATTGATATTCTGCTGCCGCCGAAACCGAAAGAACTTTGGAAATACCGGCAGATGGCTTTTGACGCGCTGAAGCTCGGCACGAAAACCGTTAAGCATGCCCCGATTCTCGAACGATTCAGCCGCGAACCGAAATTAACCGAAATTCCGCTGCTCCAACTCTGGCACGAAGACGGCGGGCATTTCGTCACCTTGCCGCTGGTTTATACGGAAAGCCCTTCGAGCGGCAAACATAATTTGGGAATGTATCGCATTCAGCGCTACGACGACACGACCACCGGAATTCACTGGCAAATCGGCAAAGGCGGCGGTTTTCATCACTACGAAGCCGAACAATTAAACAAACCTTTGCCGGTTAATATCACGGTTGGCGGTGCGCCCGCGATGATTTTGGCGGCGATTGCGCCTTTGCCCGAAGACGTTCCCGAATTGATGCTCGCGTCGCTTTTGGCGAACGGGAAAATCGAAACCGTTAAAAATCCGCTGCCGAACGGTTTGCGCCTGATCGCCGAAGCCGAATTCGTTTTCAGCGGAATCGTGCCGCCGAAGATTCGCCGTCCCGAAGGTCCGTTCGGCGATCATTACGGTTATTATTCGCTGGTTCACGATTATCCGGTTTTTGAATGCCAAGGCATTTTCCACCGCAAAGACGCGATTTATCCGGCGACCGTCGTCGGCAAACCGCGTCAGGAAGATTATTACATCGGCGATTATTTGCAGGAGTTATTGTCGCCGCTGTTCCCGCTGGTGATGCCGTCGGTCAAAGATTTGTGGAGTTACGGCGAAACCGGATTTCACAGTTTGGCGGCGGCGGTCGTCAAAGAAAGATATTCGCGGGAAGCGTTGGGCGCGGGTTTTCGCATTCTGGGCGAAGGGCAGTTGACGCTCACGAAATTTTTGCTTTTGACCGATAAGCCGCAGGATTTGCGCGATTTCAAAACGCTGCTTGAATATATTCTGGCGAGAGTTGACTGGACGAGCGATTTTTTTATCTTCGACCGAACCTCTTTCGACACGCTGGATTACGCTTCGGGTAAAGTAAATCACGGCTCCAAAGCGATGCTCGTCGGAGTCGGCGAAGCGAAAAGAGAATTGCAAAAAGAGTTTCACGGCAATTTGCCGTCCGGTGTCAAACGAGCGAAAGTTTTCTGCGGCGGCTGTCTGGTTTTGGAAACCGAAAGCTACGAATCAAACGACGAATTAGGCGACAGAATCGCCAAATCCGGCGCGTTCGACGATTTTCAAATCGTCGTGCTGCACGATAAAATCGAATACGCCGATTCTGCCGCCCAATTTCTGTGGGCGACCTGGACGCGGTTTAATCCTTCGACCGACATTTGCGCCAAAGAAATTTCGCTGAAAAACAATCATATTTCCTATCACGCGCCGCTAGTGATTGATGCGCGGATGAAGCCTTGGTATCCGAAAGAAGTCGCGCCGCGTGAAGATATTGTCAAACTCGTTGATAATCGCTGGCGCGAATATTTTCCGAATAAATGAAAAAGTTATTTTCGATAATTTCAACCGTTTTGATTTTCGGGTTGCTCGGCGTGGCTTACGGCTATTTTATCGAGCCGAACCGTTTGGTCGTGCGGCGTTCTGAATTAAAGATTAAAAATTGGAATCCGGCGTTCAACAATTTTAGAATCGCTTTAATTTCTGACGTTCACGGCGGCTCGAACGGTGTCACGGCGGAAAAAATCCGGCGCGTCGTGCAGGCAGCCAACGCCGAAAACCCTGATTTAATTGTTTTGTTGGGCGATTATGTTTCCGAAGAACTCGATCACTCGAAACTTAAAATGCCGATGGCGGAAGTCGCGGATAATTTGAATGGATTGCAGGCGAAACACGGCGTTTACGCGGTTTTGGGCAATCACGACGGCTGGTATGGAACCGAAAAAGTCGCGTCGGAGTTGCGCCGCGTCGGAATTAAAACTCTGGAAAACGAGATGGCTTTGATCGAGCGCGGCGACGGCGAAAAAATTCGTCTGCTCGGCTTAAAAGATCATATGCAAAGCACCGGCTGGAATAATTTCGTCACCGAAATCAGAGATGTAATCGTTTCAAACGAGCAAGTCGGAGATATTATCGTGTTGGAACACAGCCCGGATATGCTGCCCGTCATCACCGAAGCGATGCCCGATGTTCACCGTTTGAAATTAATTTTGAACGGACATACGCACGGCGGGCAAGTTTGGTTTCCGATTCTCGGCGCGTTGATTGTGCCTTCGGTTTACGGTCAAAAATTCGCTCAAGGTCATCTGGTTGAGCAGAATGTTGACGTTTTCGTCACCGCCGGAATCGGCACGAGCGTGCTGCCGTTTCGCTTTCTCGTCCCGCCGGAAATCGCGGTTTTAACCGTTAACGCCGAATAATCTTTCGTAATTAAACTTCCGACGGCGGTTGAACTTCCACGCGGTCATAGATTCGTTCGGCGATGATTGCCAGTTCGATTTCCGGCAGCCGCAAGACATCGGATAACTCGACGCAGCCTTCAAAAATCCAACGATTCTGCGGGTCGCGGTGATAATGCTCGACGGAAATGACATCCTGCGCGATCAAAATATAATCGGTCAAAGATTCGTTCCCCAAACGATAACGCTGAAATTTCAAAGTGCGGTCATATTTCTCGGTCGAGGGCGAAAGAACTTCAAAAATCACTTTTGGATTGACGACGACATCTTTTTTACGGTCGTGAAATTGCGGCTCGCCGCAGACAATCGTTAAATCGGGATAGGAAAACAGACTGGCGTTTGAAGTCCGCACTTTCATATTCGGCGACAAGGCTTCACATTTTTTGCCGCGCAATTGTCCGCCGACTTCGACGGTTATATTAACGCAGATGCGGCTGTGCGAAAGGCTTTCGCCCGCCATTTCGACGAGATAACCGTCAACGAATTCGTGGCGTTCGGCGGCATTGCGCTCGAATTCGAGATATTCTTCCGGCGTATAGCTGGCGGCAATTTTCGGTAGAGCAGTCATAATTTATTCGCCTCAAAGGACGTTCGGCGTAATCGAAGTTATCGTTATTCACCGCCGCTGTCAATGCTGAAATTCTTCGCGTCAAATGGTAAATTTCCAAGTTTCCAATAGCGTTTTCTGGAATCGGCGGCGCGTGGTGCGCCGTTCAAACTTATTTTACCGCAGAAATGCGCCCGGAGTCGGCAAATCGCCGTTTTGTCCGAAGTTCACGCCGGTAAATCCTGCCGTTGAGCGGTTTAGATACCAGGTGCCGGAGGCGATTCGGAAAACCGCGACATCCGATTTGCCGTCACCGTCGTAATCGCCGATCACCGGAATATCACCGGCAACTCCGAAGGTCAGCGCGTTAAAACCGCCGTCGGAGCTTCGCCGGATATAAAAGTCCGATTTGTTCTGCGCCGCATCGCTGCGAACAACCGCCAAATCGGTCGCGCCGTCGCCGTCGAAATCGCCGGAAACGGGCTGGTCGGTCGAGATGCCGAACTGCGCGGCGCGAAACGCATTGGTCGCGCTCTCAAATAAATACCAGTTGCCGCCGCGATAAACCGCTAAATCGCCGAGACCGTCGCCGTCAAAGTCGCCGATCACCGGTCGGTCGCCGCTCTGCCCGAATTGCTGGGCGAAAAATTGGTTGGCGATGCTTCTCAATTCATACCAGGTGCCGTTTGACGGACGGAAAACGGTTAGGTCGGCGCGCCCGTCGCCGTCGAAATCGTTCGGGGCGGGAATGTCTCCGCTCGTGCCGAATAAAGTCGCCGAAAAAGTGTTGTCGGAACTGCGAAGCTGATACCAGGTGCCGTTTGACGGGCGGAAAACGGCGAGGTCGGTTTTGTTGTCGCCGTCGTAATCCGCCGGGACGATTTTATCGTCGCTCGCGCCGAACTGAACACCGCGAAATCCGGTCGTCGAACGATTCAAATACCAGGTTCCGTTTGACGGGCGGAACACCGAAACGTCCGATTTGCCGTCGCCGTCAAAGTCGAAACGACTGCGGGCGACGCGCGTGATAACGACATCGTTGCCGTCGCCGCCTTGATAGGTAATGCGGAAAGCCGTGTTCAACGCGCCGCCGAAAACCGCGTTTTCGGGTGCGTTTAAAAATGTCCCGATGATCGCGTCCGTGCCGTCGTTTCTCAAAATCGTGAATGAGTCGCCGATTGCCGGGCGAAAAGCACCGAACGGCAGCGGAATCAGCCGGGCGTTATTTAACGCAACCGTGCCGGTTACATTCAATTGGTCGTGTCCGTTTGCGCCGGGATTTGCGCCGCCGATTTTGCAGACATAATTGCCGTTGGCGGTGAAAGTCAGCCCGTTCTTGATGCTTAAAATTCCGGTGGGCGAAGTCAGCGTTCCGGCACTGATGACACCGGCGTTGACGCTGGTTGCGCCGACGGTTCCCGTGCCGCCGAATCCGCTGAATCCGAATTGTCCGCCGAGGCTCCCGCCGTTGATCGTCACCGAACTGTTCGGAAGATTCGCGTCAACCGCAAAAATGCCGTTGTTGAGAGTGATCGCGCCGGTAAAATTCCCTGAAGCCGCCAGCAGCGTCGCGCCCAAACCGTTTTTCGTCAGGTTTCCCGAACCGGTAATCAGCCCGATGCCGAAGATTCCGTCGCCGTCGAAAGACAGAGGGAAATTTCCGACCGACAGAATCGGAAGCGTAACGGTCGAATTTGTTCCGGCGGTAAAAGTCTGCGCCGCCGCGACGTTGACGACCACGTTGATAAATTGGGTGCCGCCGCCGTTCACCGTCAAGCCGTTCGTCAAACGCACGGCATTGCCGCTGAAAGTGTAGCTGCCGCCTTCGATAGTGATCGAGCGAAACGTCGAAATCAGTCCGAGATTATTGGTGGCGGAAAATTGGGCGGCATTGGCGGGGAAAACTAAATCGTCATTAGAGAACGCCGTCGGCGGAACGTCGCCGACCCAGTTTGCCGCCGTTGCGAAATTAGTATCCGCGCCGCCGCCGTCCCAGGTTCGGACGGCGGAAAAAGCATCGGTCAGGCAGCCGACGAAAATCAGCGTGAATAAGAGAAAAAACTTTTGCATTGGTGATAACCTCGGAAATTTACAGGGGTTTGGAATAACCAATCTAACACAGAAAAGATTTTTGCCGCAACGAAATCGGGCGGAGCGCACCCGGAAATGTTCGGCGTTCCGGGCGCGACGGAACTTTCTCGCGCTTTCGCCTTGCTTTCGGCTTGTGCTAATCTTGAAAACATTCTGATTAAGCAATTAAATTTCTGATAAATTATGTCGTGGTTCAGCCGCAAAAATCCCAAGATCGAAGAACAGTCCGAAGACGAAGAAAAGCGCGTTAAAACCGAAGGCATTTTCGTCAAATGTCCCGAATGCGATAACGCTCTTTACAAACGCGAACTCCGCGAATCGTTTCAGGTTTGCACGCATTGCGATTATCATTTCCGAATGCCCGCCAGAGAAAGGCTCGATACGCTGTTCGACGAAGGCGAATATGAAAAGCTCGACGAAACAGTGATGTCCACCGATCCGCTCGGCTTCGTTGACACCAAGCCGTATCTCGAACGCCTCGAAGCCGCGAAAAAATCGTCGGGACTGCCGGAAGCGATTGTGTCGGGAACAGGAAAAGTCGGCGGGCATCTGACTTACGCGGGCGCGATGGATATGTCGTTTATCGGCGGTTCGATGGGTTCGGCGGTCGGCGAAAAAATTACGCGCCTGATCGAACGCGCTCTGGAGACGCGCGGCGCGGTGATAATTTTTGCGGCTTCGGGCGGAGCGCGAATGCAGGAAGGCACTTATTCATTGATGCAAATGGCGAAAATCGCCGCCGCGCTCGCTATGCTGCACGACGCGCAACTGCCGTTTATCTCCGTCTTGACCGACCCGACGACCGGCGGCGTAACGGCGAGTTTTGCGATGCTCGGCGATGTAATTATCGGCGAACCGAAAGCGTTGATCGGCTTTGCCGGACCGCGTGTGATCGAACAGACGATTCGCCAAAAACTCCCGAAAGGTTTTCAGCGTTCCGAGTTTCTCCTTGAACACGGAATGCTCGATATGATCGTTGATCGAAGGGAATTGCGCGGCACGATTATTCGGCTGCTCGATTTTATGATGAACGAAGATATAACGGATAATGGATAACGGATAATGAAGAACTAAGAATAATTTCACAATTCTCATAATCATTTCTCAATTATCCATTATCCGTTATCCATTACTTTCTCCGATGGACTTTCAAACATCTCTCGAATATCTTTACGGCTTGGGCAACGAAGTGACGGCGATGAAACTCGGTCTGGAAAACATCGCCAAACTTCTTGCCGCGCTTGGCAATCCGCAGAATAATTACTTGAAAATTCAAGTCGCCGGAACGAACGGCAAAGGCTCGACGTGCGCTTTTCTGGATGCGATTGGCATTTCGGCGGGCATTAAAACCGGGCTTTACACTTCGCCGCATCTCGTTTCGATTACGGAAAGAATTAAAATCGGCGGCGCGGAGATTTCCGAAGATGATTTTGCGCGACACGCATCGCGCATTAGAGAAGCCGCCGAAAAATTGGTCGAAATGAGCGAACTCGAAACCGTGCCGACTTTTTTCGAGCAGGTGACAGCGATTGCTTTACAAGCGTTTGCCGAAGCCGAAATCAAGTTGGCGATTCTAGAAACCGGCCTGGGCGGACGCTTCGACGCGACGACTGCCGCGAAAGCGGAAATCGCCGCAATTACGCCGATTGACTACGATCATCAGGAATTTTTGGGCGCGAATTTGGCGGAAATCGCAGCGGAAAAAGCGGCGATTATTCAGAATCAAACGAAACTCGTTGTCATCGCTGGACAAAACGATACGGCGGCGAAAATTATTGACAAGCGGTGCGGTGATTTCGGAATTTCGCCGCCGAAAACAAATTTCAAAGCGGAAATCGTCGGCAGGAGTGCAAGAAATTTTACGCTGAATTTTCAAACTGAAAAAGCTCGATACGA
Source organism: Pyrinomonadaceae bacterium (assembly GCA_043768465.1). GTDB lineage: Bacteria > Acidobacteriota > Blastocatellia > Pyrinomonadales > Pyrinomonadaceae. Next base: position 12,982 of record JAYVKL010000303.1, on the reverse strand, counting down.
AAATGTCAGACTGAATCTCGCCGGAAAACATCAAATCGAAAACGCCAAAACCGCGCTTCGGCTGGCGGAGAACCTGCCGGCGGAATTTGGGATAAAAACTGAAAACATCATTTCCGGTCTGCAAACCGCAATTCATCGAGGACGGCTCGAATTTTATCGCAACATCCTTTTCGACGGAGCGCACAACGTCTCCGGGGCGAAGGCTTTGCGCGAATATCTGGACGAATTTACCACGCCGCCGATCACGGTGATTTTCGGCGCGATGCGGCATAAAGATTTGACGGAAATCGCCGCGCTGATTTTCCCGAAAGCCGCGACGCTGATTTTTACAAAACCCGATAATCCGCGTTCGCTGGAAACTTCAGAACTGTCGAAATTCGTGCCGGAGAAATTTACAGGTCGAGTTTTTGAAATCGAAACGGTCGCCGCATCGCTCGCCAAAGCGCGGGAAATTGCGGCTGAAAACAGTTTGATTTTGATAACGGGTTCACTTTATTTAGTCGGCGAGGCGCAGAAAATTTTGAAAAGCGAATCTGTAATTTGATATTTAAGAATCGGAATCTAAGATAGACGATATGCAGAAATTAGTTTTAATCAGACACGGCGAAAGCGCGTGGAACAAGGAAAATCGGTTCACCGGCTGGCAGGACGTTGACCTTTCGGAAAAAGGGCGCACCGAAGCGCACGCGGCGGGCAAACTACTGAAAGCGGAAGGTTTCGCGTTTGACGAGGCTTACACATCGGTTCTCAAACGCGCTATTCGGACGCTCTGGATCGTGCTGGACGAGATGGATTTGATGTGGCTCCCGGAAACGAAATCGTGGCTTTTGAACGAGCGGCATTACGGCGATCTACAAGGTTTAAATAAGGCGGAAACCGCCGCGCAATACGGCGACGAACAGGTTTTAATCTGGCGCAGAAGTTACGCCGCGCCGCCGCCGCCGCTCGACGAAGCAGATGAAAGATTTTTGGGCGGAGACGCGCGTTATTCGGGAATCGCCGACGGACGATTCCCGACAGCCGAAGCCTTAAAACAAACCGTCGAGCGCGTCGTGCCGTATTTTGAATCGGAAATACTGCCGAAAATAAAAGCGGGTAAAAGGTTAATCATTGCCGCGCACGGCAACTCGCTGCGCGCTCTGGTCAAATATCTGGACGGGATTTCCGACGAGGAAATCGTCAAACTCAACATCCCGACGGGAATCCCGCTCGTTTACGAATTTGACGACGAAATGAAGCCGACGAAAAGTTATTATCTGGGCGATCAGGAAGCGATCAAAGCCGCGCAGGATGCAGTGGCGAATCAGGGAAAAGCGAAGTAAAACACAAGTTGAAGAAAATATTTATTAGCATTATCGTATTGATTCCGATATTGTTGGTCAGTGCATTTTGGATAGCCGGAAGTGTTTTGATGGCATCGGTGAATCAGCCTGTCGGTAGCTGCCCGACTGACTTGAACTGTGAAAATGTAGAGTTTGCCAGTGATTCGGGGACAATTGTTAAAGGTTGGTTCGTGTCGGGTGCGATTGGCAATGGTGCAATAATTCTGATGCACGGAGTTGGCGGAAATCGTACGACGACAACCAGCCGCATAGAATTTTTACACGCTGCTGGTTATTCCGTTTTGGCATTCGACTTTCAGGCGAGCGGCGAAACTCAGGGAAAGCAGATAACTTTCGGTTATCTCGAAAGCCTTGATGCCGAAGCCTCGATAAAGTTTCTGCGTGAGAAAATGCCGGGTGAGAAAATCGGAGTGATCGGGATTTCGATGGGCGGAGCGGCATTTTTATTACAAAAGAACCCGCAAAAAGTTGACGCGGTGATTCTTGAAATGGTTTATCCCGAAATGCGAAAAGCGATTGATAACCGCCTCAATATGTGGCTTTTTCGAGGTGCGGATAATTTCACCCCGTTACTGTTGTGGCAATTTCCGCTTCGTTTAGGAGTTTCGGCTGATGAAATGCGCCCGATTACAAAGATTGCCGATATTAAAGTTCCGAAACTTTTGATTGTCGGTGAAAAAGATAAACACACGACACTCGAAGAAAGTCGGCAACTTTTTGCCGCCGCAACTGAAACTAAGGAACTCTGGATTGTTCCGAATGCGGAACACGGAGACCTGCACAAATTTGCTCCCCAAGATTACGAAAATAAAGTTTTGAATTTTTTTGAAAAAACTTTAAGACAATGAGATTGATAAGGAGAATAAATTATGCGACTGCTGAAAATTCTGTTTATTTTTACGATATTCGTTGCGCTTTTGCCGTTGACGATTCCGGCGCAGAAAACGTCGAAAACTAAAACGGCGATTGGCAAAAAAACGACTTCGGGCGCAAAGATTTCCGACTCCGAGATTTCCGGCGGGCTGAAAGAAGCACTTTCCAAAGGCTTGAAATCGGCGGTTGATAATTTAGGGCGTGAAAACGGATTTCTCGACGACGGGCGCGTTAAAATCCCTTTGCCGAACACTTTGCAAAAACTCGAAAAAGCTCTGCGCGTCACCGGACAGGGGAAAGCGGTTGACGAATTTGTCGGTTCGATGAATCACGCGGCGGAAAAAGCCGTTCCCGTCGCATTTGACGTTTTCGTCGAAGCGGTGAAAAAGATGAATTTCGACGATGCGCGGCGAATTCTGTTCAGCGGTCAGGACGATTCGGCGACGCAGTTTTTTCGCCGCACGAGTGAAGAAAATCTGCGCGGGAAGTTTCGCCCGATAGTCGAAGATTTTACCGCCAAAACCGGCGTTACCAACAAATACAAATCTATGGTCGGCAAAGCCGGTTTTGCGGCGCAGCTCTTGGGCAAAGACGCGACTGATTTGGACGGTTATGTTACGCAGAAGGCTCTCGACGGATTGTTTTTTATGGTCGGCGAAGAAGAAAAAAAGATTCGCACCGACCCGATTGGCAGAACAACGAGTCTGCTCAAAAAAGTTTTCGGGATATTAAAATAAACGACATCGAAACATCAAAAAGCACAAAAGGGAAAAAGCCAATATCTTTTTCCCTTTTGTGCTTTTATACTTACAGTTTTTATGGCGTGGCAGAAAATACTTTTTATTATATTATTCGTCGGCTGTCTATTTACCTCGCCGCCGGTCGCGCTGGTTTTAGGCTTGAGCGCGGCGTTGACTTTCGGCAATCCGTTTCCCGCCCAAACGAAAAAAGCGACTAAATACTTATTGCAAATTTCCGTCGTGCTGCTCGGTTTCGGGATGAATCTGACGGCGGTCGTCAAAGCCGGACGCGACGGCATTTTATTTACGATTGCCACAATTTTTGGAACGCTGATTTTAGGTTATTCGGTCGGTAAATTGTTGAGTGTCAACGGCAAAACCTCGACGTTGATTTCATCGGGAACGGCGATTTGCGGCGGCAGCGCGATTGCGGCGATTGCCCCGGCAATTAACGCCGACGCGGAAGAAACTTCGGTTTCGCTGGGAACGATTTTTATTTTGAATTCCATCGCGTTGTTCGTTTTCCCGATGATCGGACACGCTTTGAATTTGACGGAAAATCAATTCGGCGTGTGGGCGGCGATTGCGATTCACGACACTTCTTCGGTGGTCGGCGCGGCGGCGAAATACGGCAGCGAAGCATTGGCGATAGCGACGACGGTCAAACTCGCCCGCGCTTTGTGGATCGCGCCGGTCGCACTCTTTTATTCGTATCTTTACCGCGACAAAAGCGGCGGCGGCAAATTAAAAGTAGCGATTCCGTGGTTCATTTTTTTATTTCTGGCGGCGACGATTTTCCGAACTTACGCGCCCGCCGTAATACTGCCGAGCATTTTCGATTCGATTGTCAATTTAGCGAAAGCCGGTTTGACCGTTACGCTGTTTCTGATCGGCGCGTCGCTGTCGCGTGAAACCTTGAAAAAAGTCGGCATCAAACCGCTGCTGCAAGGCGTGATTTTGTGGATTGTCATCTCCGTCGCTGCGCTGTGGGCGGTTTATAAAATACTGTAAATTTATTTTTTGCAGCCGTAAATCATCTTCGTCGGTTCGAGATAAGTTCGGCATTGGATTTCGACAAAGCCCGCATCCTTGAGCCATTCGCTGTAAATTTTCTCGTCGCGTTCGACATCGGGCGCGTTCTAGCAAAAGTCTTCCAGACAAAATAAAACCGAAATCGGCGGCGCGAGGTGCGATTGGTCGAGAACCCAGCCGCTTAAAATACAAACTCCGCCGGCGGGAAGTTTTTGATAGATTTTTTTTTCAGCAGTTTTTTGTTCGCGGCGGCATCGGCGACCGACATAAAATTGGCGAGCAGAACCGCGTCGAAATCTGCCGGTAAATCGTCCTTTTTGAAATCACCGCTCACCGCTTTCACCCGGTCGGACAAGTTATTTTCGGCGATAAATTTTTCGGCGACGGCGGCGTTTTCCGGCAATTCGCAAACGATTGAACGCAAATTCGGAACGCTCCGACACAACCCAATAGAACTTGCGCCCGTGCCGCCGCCGAGGTCGAGAAGCGTTTTATACTTGGAAAAATCGAACGCTTCGGCAAGCGCGAAACCGTGCAGCAGCGCGAGGTTGTGTTGTTCGGTCATCGCTTCCGCGCCTTGATCGGTCGCGTCGGGAGCGGCTTTTTGATCGTCGCCGTATTTCCAATTTCTTAAATTTTTGGTGAGCTTCGCCCAAACCTTTGAACTGCGTTTTCGATGACGCTGCGCCTGTCCGCCCAAATAAAACTCGTTTTCTTTTGACAGAAAATTTCGCGTCATTTCAGTATTGGAAAAAAGCCCGTTTTTTCTTGCCAGCAAACCGAGCGTGACGGCGGCGTTCAAAAATCTTTCCATCGCCAGCCGGTCAATCTTTTTAGCCCCGGTAATTTCGGCGGCGGGCAAACCTTTTTCGCCCAGAAAGTCGGCGATTTCCAACTCGACGAAAGTAAAAAGCACCTGCGACTTTTGATAGTCCGTCATCAGTTCGAGCAGATTCTGCACGGTTTCAGATTTTTTCAAATCAAATGTTTTATCGTTCATAGAAATTTCGCTGCGGGGCAAAGAGAAGGCGAATTGCTTTTTGGAAAACAATTCGCCATCGAGTATCAAATGAAATTTAATTTTACGGCTTCAAAACGATTTTCCGCCAAGTGTCTTTCTCGGTATTAAATTGTTTATAAGCGTTCGGCGCGTCGTCAATTTTCAGGCGATGCGAGATGACGAACGACGGATCAATTTTGCCTTCTTCGATGGAATCGAGCAGCGGGCGCAGATATTTGTGCATATTCGTCTGTCCCATTTTAAACGTCAAGCCTTTGCCGAACGCCGCGCCCATCGGAAATTTATCGAGAAATCCGCCGTAAACGCCCGGAATCGAAACCGTCCCGCCTTTCCGACAACAGAAAATCGCCTGCCGGAGCGCGTGCGGTCGGTCGGTCGCCAGAAAAACGGCGGCTTTCGCGTAATCGAGCAGCGAATCGGGCGCGGTTCCGTGCGATTCCAGCCCGACGGCATCAATACAGGAATCGGGTCCGCGTCCGCCGGTCAAATCGAGCAGTTTTTCATAAACCTCTTCCTCGTCAAAATTTATCGTTTCGACTTTATTATCCGAGTTGTGCTGAACGGCTTCGGCGAGCCGCGCTTGGTAGTGGTCAATCAAAACCACCTTTTCCGCGCCGAGCATAAATGCCGATTTGACAGCAAATTGTCCGACCGGACCCGCGCCCCAAATCGCCACCGTGTCGCCTTCCTGAATGTTGCAATTTTCCGCCGCTTGATAGCCGGTCGGAAAAATATCCGACAAAAACAAAACTTTTTCATCTTCAATCGAGTCGGGAATTTTAATCGGACCGACATCGGCAAAGGGAACTCGAACGTATTCGGCTTGACCGCCGGCAAAACCGCCCATCATATGGGAAAACCCGAAAAGCCCCGAACCCGTGTAACCGTAAAGCGTTTCCTGCGCTCCGGGGTTCGGATTGGAGTTGTCGCACAGTGACCAGAAATCCTTTTTGCAGTAAAAACAATTTCCGCAGGCGATGGTAAAAGGCACGACCACGCGGTCGCCTTTTTTCAAATTATTAACTTCCGAACCGGTTTCGACGACTTCGCCCATAAACTCGTGTCCGAGAATATCGCCCGCTTCCATCGTCGGAATATAACCGTTATAAAGATGCAAATCCGAGCCGCAAATCGCGGTCGTCGTGATTTTGATGATCGCGTCGCGCCCGTTTAAAATCGTCGGGTCAGGCACGTTTTCAACGCGCACGTCGTGTTTTCCATTCCAGCAAACAGCTTTCATATTCTAGTTCTCCTCCTTGTTCTTCGGGTCGTGTCCCCAGTTCATCAGCGAATATCGCCAATTTGTCGTTGTAATATCGCCGTTCGGCTTTTGTGCCAGATGACGATGAATGTAACCGACGACTTTATGAATATGTTTCAAATCGTCAGCCGTGTAATCAGCCTGCTTTTTATTTAGAATAGCGACAATCTTTTCCCCCGCATCGTGTCCGACCGATTCGCCGGTGCCGCCGTTTTTGTAGCCGACTTTCTTCGATTCTTCGGTATCAAGGTAACTTTCCAGCTTTTTCGCGGTCATATTAACGGCTTTCTTAAATTCGCCAACCGCTTCTTTATCGTTTTCCGTCATCACACCTCCTCAAATTTTCAAACCAAATTTACGCCGCCGCGCCCTTGGCTTTATCCGCGCGCCCCGACGTTTGACCTTCCACTTTCACAATCATTCCGGCTTCCATCAACCGTTTGAAACGGCGCAAATCTTCGGCGACCTGCTGGTTCGGTTCTTCGCCGAAAAGTTTAGCGGCGAGCGCACCGATTTTCCCAGCCGGTGCTTCGTAGGTAATATGAACGAGAACCTCGGTTCCGCGATTCGTGGTCGGGCGAAATTCGACCGAGCCGGTGTTCGGAATATCCGCGCCTTCGAGCGAACGCCACGCGATTTTCTCGTTCGTAATTTCTTCGATAATTTCCGCTTGCCACTCGACGGTCGCGCCGAGCGGTGCTTTCGCTTTCCAATGCGACCGTTTATCGTCAACGACGATCACCGATTCAAGATGATTCATAAATTGCGGCAAATTCTCGAAGTTGCGCCAGAACGTGAAAAGCTCCGTTTGCGATTTGTTGATCGTCACCGCTTTTTTAACTTGGACTTGACCGGAGAGCCAGCCTTGTAAATTCGATTTTTTGCCGCCGTTTTCGCCGTCAGTTTGCAGCGCGTCTTTGATTTGGCAGTGTCCGGTTGCGCCGCGCAGTCCGAGCAAACCGCCGACTACCGCCAGCGTCGCGCCCGCCGCGCCGCCGCGTTTCAAGCCGTAAGCCAGCAGCCCGCCGCCCGCCACGCCCGAAACCAGTCGTTCGGTCTGAGTCAAATTAACGTCCGTGCCGGTTAAACTTCCCAGCAGTGATTTTTCCTTTTTCATAATTATCTCCCTTGATTTTCCCTGACTTTTTTTATTCTTATCCTAAACTTTCGCGCGGTTTCAATTCGTTGTTCGCCTCTGAAGCCGCGTCTATCTTCGCCGTTAAAAATGACGGCGCGGCTGACGAAGCACTTTCGAGACCGCTCGCCCGTTTTTCGCCGATGCCGCCCGCCGATGGTAGTAAACGATTAGCGATTCCCAGAATATCCGCCGTCAATTCCGGGAACAGCGCGTTCATTTTCGCCAGAATTTCGGCTTGAATGGAAATTATCAGTTCCGCGTCGCCGTTTTTCACGGCTTTGATGATTTGTGCAGCCGCCGATTCCGCGCTGACCGAAGCCAGCGGCGAAGCGTTGCCGACGCTGAACCAGGCGAACTCGGATTTGTTTTTTCCTTTGAAAGTCGCGTTGACGTGGCTGCCCGTTCGCATCAAACCCGGACAAACCGTAGTCACGAAGATATTATCCTGGACGAGTTCGCCGCGCATCGCGTTCGATAAACCGACGAGCGCGAATTTGCTGGCGCAATACGGCGCGAGGTGCGGAATAGCAATTTTGCCGCCGACCGAGGAAATGTTGGCGATTCTGCCCGCGCCCTGTTTTTTCATTTGCGGCACGACGGCTTGCATCATACAAAACGCGCCCCAGAAATGAATGTCCATCGCCTCTTCGTAATCCGCCCGCGTTTGATTTTCCAGCGGCGCGACCTGAATCACACCCGCGTTGTTGACCAAAACGTCAATTCGTCCGAAATGACCGACGACGCTTTCGACGAAACTCTCAACCGTGTCTTGATTTCGCACGTCGCAGACCGCCGCGAAAACTTCCGCCCCGCGAGTTTCCAAATCTTCTTTCGCCCTCTGAAGCTCCGCCGAATCACGCGAACAAATCGCGATTCTGGCGTTTTCGGCGGCGAATTGACGCGCCAGAACCAAGCCTAAACCACGCGAACCGCCGCTGATTAAAACAACTTTATCGTCGAGATCAAACTCTCGGCGTTTTTTACTCCAAATCCGCAGTGCCGTCAACGCGCCAATGCCGACGATGCCGCCGATCAACCAATTATTTTCGCTTTTCTCGCCTTTCATTTTGTATTAATATAAAACAAACTCTTCGATTTCTATGTTTGTTGGCAAACATTGTTCCTTGATAAATTCAGCTCGAAACAATCTCGCTCAATGGCGAAATCGCTTCGGATTTATTTCGTATTTGGAGATTTTGTAGTTGATGATGCGTTCGGTGGTGTCGAGCAGCACCGCCGCCTGAGCGCAGTTGCCGCCGGTGGTTTTCAGCGTATCCTGAATCAAATCGCTTTCAAATGCGGCGACCGCCGAACTCAGAGTCAATTTCGTCACCGTGTCGGAAACCGCCGCCGTTTGCAGCGTCGGCGGCAGATGATGACCGTGCAAAACATTTTCGTCGCAGACGATAATCGCCCGTTCGATGGCGTTTTCGAGTTCGCGGACGTTGCCCGGATAATGATAAGCCGTTAGCATATCAATCGCCGGAGTCGAGATGCGCCGCACGTTTTTGCCGTGAACGCGCTCGTATTTCCCCAGAAAATGTTCGGCGAGAAAAAGAATATCCGATTTTCTTTCACGAAGCGGCGGCAGAAAAATCGTGAAAACATTCAGACGGTAAAACAAATCTTCGCGAAACACGCCTTTGGCAATCGCTTCTTCAAGATTTTTATTCGTCGCCGTAATCAACCGCACATTGATTTTCACCGTCTCCGAGCCGCCGAGCCGTTCAAACCCTTTTTCCTGTAAAACCCGCAGCAGTTTGATCTGCGTCGGCAGCGGCAAATCGCCGATTTCGTCGAGAAAAAGCGTGCCGCCGTCCGCCAGCTCGAAACGTCCTTTTCTGCGTTTGTCCGCACCGGTGAACGCGCCTTTTTCGTAGCCGAAAAGTTCCGATTCAACCAGCGTTTCCGGCAGCGCGGCGCAGTTTATTTTGACGAAAGCCTGTTTTGAACGCAGCGAATTATAATGAATCGCGTGCGCGATCATTTCTTTGCCCGTTCCCGATTCGCCTCGAAGCAGCACCGTCGCGTTCGACCGCGCCACCTGCGAAACCTGATTATAAACCTGCCGCATCAAACCGGAATTGCCAATGATTTGCGAAAAATCGTATTTTTCCTTTAACTCCTGCCGCAGGTGAGAATTTTCATCCGACAGCTTCCGCCGTTCGTCGGATGCGGCGTTTTCAATCTTAAAAGTTTGAGCGATCAGCGAAGCGATGATTGACAAAAACAATTTCGCCTCCTTCAAATCCAAATCCTCACGACCTAAAAACTCCGCCGCGAAAACGCCGAGTTTTTGATTTTCCAAAATGATCGGCAAAACGATTAAACTCGTTTCGTTTTCCAGCGTCGGCAAAAATTTCAATGAATTTTCGAGACTCGAACGCGGAACGATCACGGCTTTTCCTTTTTCAAAAACCGTTCTGAAAAGGCTTTTTTCGACTTTATTTTCCAGTCGCCGAAAATCGGCGGCGTTCAAACCGTTGACGGCGACCGGATTTAACTTGTCGTTCGCCGCTTGATAAATGAAAACAAAACTACGCGAAACACCGAATTTCAGGGCAAGCGTCTCTAAAACGCTCGAAAAGTTTGACTTCGGAATTTGCGAATCGTTTAAGATTTGAATAATCGTCTGAATTACGGCGAGCGAATTTTTGTTCATTTCCTACAAAATTGCCAGTAATTTTTTGCTAAGATTTTTGGATTGTAAATGATTTCGCTGATAAACTTAAAACGCTCCAGCCGAATGTTTATTCCCAACTTATTTTGAACCGGTATGAAGTAACGCCGGCAAAGTTTTCTCACGATGCCGTCGGAAAAAGGCGCGGTTTCTCCAAAACTGCGCCTTCGGCATATTTCGGGTAAAATTACCGGGTGCGCGAAAAAATTTACTTTCAGGTTGACGAAAACTTTCACCGAAAAAGACTCGACGATTTTTTATTCGACAAATTTCATTCGTTGAGCAAAATGTATCTGCGCGGAGTTTTCAAAGCGGGCGATTGCGAGGTCAACGGCTACCCGGCGAATTCCGGCGTTAAAATAAAAACGAATGATTTCGTCGAAATTACCGTTGATTTAGAGCGTGAAACGGCGATGCGCCCGGAAGCCGTGCCGCTCGCCATCGTCTATGAAGAAGCGGAATTTTTAATCGTCAACAAACCGCCGGAAATGCTCGTTCACCCGACGCATCGGGACAAAAACGGCACGCTTTTGAACGCGCTTTCGTATTATTTGAACAGCGAAACTTTGAAAGAGCGCAGCGACAGCAAATCGGAAAACCGACCCGTCAACCAAAACCTAAAATCTATAATCGTCCGTCCCGGTTTGGTTCACCGCCTCGATAAGAAAACTTCCGGGTTGCTGCTGATTGCGAAAACCGCCCGCGCTCACCGCGTTTTGTCCGAACATTTTCAGCGCAAAACAGTCGAGAAAAAATACCTCGCGCTCGTCGAAGGAATCGTCGAAAAAGATGCGGGCGAAATCGTCGCGCCCATCGGACGTTACGAGACGACCAAACATTGGAACATCAAAACGGACGGCAAATACGCGGAAACGCGATTTCAGGTAAAAGAGAGATTCGCCGACACGACCTTGCTCGAATTGCAGCCGATTACCGGCAGAACCAACCAACTGCGAATCCATTGCGAATCCATCGGGCATTCGATTGTCGGCGACGAAAAACGCGGCGGGCGCGAGTTTTCAAGGCTTTGTCTGCACGCCTTCAAACTGTCTTTTAATCATCCGGCAAACCATCAAAAGCTCTCGTTTGAAATTGATTTGCCGTCTGATTTTTATCGCCGGTAAACGATTCTGCCGCCGACGAGCGTCGCCGCCGCCGCGCCCGTGAAACTCCAATTATCGAACGGCGAGTTTTTCGATTTCGATTTTGAATCGGCGTTTTTATAAGTCCACTGCAAATCGGGATCGAGAATCGTGATGTCGGCAACCGCGCCGACTTTTAAAGTTCCGCGTTCTTTCAAATTGAAAATCTTCGCCGGATTACTCGAACACATTTCAATCAGCCGCACCAAATCAATAATTCCCTGGTGAACGAGTTCGCTGAAAGCCAGTCCGACCGCCGTTTCGAGTCCGGTAATGCCCATCGGCGCGCGGTCATATTCCAATGCTTTTTCGTCGGCGTGATGCGGCGCGTGATCGGTGGCAATCGCGTCAATCGTGCCGTCTTTGATGGCTTCCAGAATCGCTGCCAGATGTTCCTCGCTTCGTATCGGCGGCGACATTTTCGTGTTCGTGTCGTAGCCTTCGACGATCTTGTCGGTCAGCGTGAAATGATGCGGCGTGATTTCGCAGGTGACATTTATTCCTTCGTTTTTAGCGCGGCGGACGGCTTCAATCGCGCCTTTGGTCGAGATGTGCGCGATGTGAATATGCGCTCCGGTTTCCCGCGCCAAAATAATATCGCGCACCGCGTCAATTTCCTCGGCGAGCGCGGGCATTCCTTTTAGTCCCAGCAATAAAGAAATTTTCCCTTCGTGCATTACGCCGCCCGCCGAGAGCGATTTATCTTCGCAATGGTCAACCACCGGCAAATCGAAATCCTTGGCGTATTCCATCGCCCGCCGCATTATTCCGGCGTTCGGAACAGGTCGTCCGTCGTCGGAGACGGCAACCGCGCCCGCCGCTTTCATCTCGCCCATTTCGGCCAATTCCGCGCCGTCCGAGGATTTGGTAATCGCGCCGACGGGAAACACATTGGCGAGTCCGGCTAATTTCGCCTGCTCGATCATATAGCGAGTAATCGCCGCGCTGTCATTGACCGGAGACGTATTCGGCATCGGACAAACGGACGTAAAACCGCCGGAAACCGCCGCCGCGCAGCCCGACGCGATGGTTTCCTTATGCTCCTGTCCCGGCTCGCGCAGGTGAACGTGCAAATCAATAAATCCGGGCGCGACGATCAGACCCGTCGCGTCGAAAACTTCCGCGTCCGCCGGCGCGGGTTCGTTCTGATTTAACCAGGCGGCAATGCGCCCGTTTTCGATCAATAGATTTTTCCCGCTGTTTTGTCCCTGTGCCGGATCAATCAAATGACCGTTGGCGATTAAAAGTCTCATTTGTTCAAATAAAATTGACGGTTTGAATTTTTCCGTTACTCCGAATCTTTCCGAAAGATTCATCCGATCAGCCGAAAATGTAAAAACGCGAATCAAAAGCAAAAAAACGCTGCGTCCTCGGCACTTCGGCGTGGAAAGAATGCAAAAACCGGATGCTTTTCAAAAGACAAAATAATCTCGCGCCGGGGCGCAAAGAACGCGGCGAGAATGCCCTGAAATGGTAAAAGTTTTCTACTCTTGATTTGCGCTAAAAGTATTATGATACCAATTCAAGTTGATTAGTGCGTCGTGTCAGAACCGCCTGCGGTAGCGGGTGGGTCAATGCCGCACGGAAACCCGCCCGCTACCGCAGGCGGTTCTGACAGCATCCATACGCACATTTTGTTTTGAATTGGTATGATAAGCACCTCAACAAAATTAGATTAGTGTTTCATCTGTCAAAGTCCAATAATTATAAGGGCTCTAGATTTACAAAGTCTAACTTATTTCTGTTGGGGTG
>JAYVKL010000302.1:0-5234 GCA_043768465.1 Pyrinomonadaceae bacterium | reverse complement strand
TATAGTGTTCCGGTTGAATCCCAACATTTTGGAGACCTGACTTCTTGATTTGGCTTGTCGGCTGACAATCAAATATAATGCTCGAAGTCTATTTTGCCGTTTGATTTGATGCTCACTTTTGAGCATCTCTCGAATTTCTGCCTCGGTTTCTTTGATTTTGGGTAATGCCCTATTCATTTCCTTATTATTGCATACTTTCTAATTGAAAAGGGTATTAGCTCGACTTTATCCATTTATGACATTGGTAATGCAAATAAAAGGCTTACAAAATCGTGTTTGCCTTGGGGTTATCTCAATATTGGGTCAAGGCAGGACATTTGAAAATATAACCGCTTTATTTGCAAGACCTAATAAATTCAGCAATATCAAGCAAACAAATGCTTGCGAAATTGGATAAAGTCGAGCTAAGAGTGTGTTTGGAAATTCAAAAAAGACCGGCAATTTTACATTTGACATTCTTCATTCTAAATTTTTACCGGATAAAAATTAAAAATGTCGAATGTCAAATGTAAAATTAAGCCATCCACTTTTCGACCAGGTGAATTTCCAAACACGCTCTAAAGCTGTTCGCTCTCGACTATTTACTCGCAACTGCTCGGACAAAAAACTTTTTGCCCGCCGCATCATTTTTTGCTGCCGACGGCGCAACTCGCCAAAGCGCAATTTTTCAGCAGTATCTAAAATTCGATTCCCTGCTGCGCGAAGATTCCGGCGTGGAAAGGATGTTTAGTTTCCTTCATCTCGGTAACTAAATCCGCCATTTCAATCAATTCGGGCGGCGCATTTCTGCCCGTCACGACGATGTGCAGATGCGGCTGCTTTTCCCGCACGGATTTGATTTCATCCAACACTTTTGTCAAGTCTAAAAATTTGTAATCCAGAACATAGACGAGTTCGTCGAAAACCAGTAAATCGTAGTCTTCGCTGTGCATTTTACGTTGGCAAAGTTCCCACGTTTCTTCGGACGTTTTTATGTCCTGAGCCGTATCTTTCGTATCCCAGGTGAAGCCGTCGCCCATCGTGTGAACTTCGATGCCGAGCAGTTCCGCCGATTCGTGTTCGCCGTAGCGGTCGGTTTTGGACTTCATAAACTGCACCATACAGCAATTCATCCCGCGTCCCGCCGCCCGCATCATCAAACCGAGCGCACAAGTCGTCTTCCCTTTCCCGTCGCCCGTATTAACCATCAGTAAACCCTTAGTATTTTCTTTATAACCTTCGCGCCGCCATTTATACTTTTTTTCCGTTGTTTCAGACATTTTGTTTTTTACGAATTTAACCGCAGAGGCACCTAAACACGGAGGTTTTTAGAAAATTTTTTTGACGATTTTAAGTCTGGAATCGAGTAAGTTGTCAAAAGTTTCTCAAATCTCCGTGCCGCTTGGGTCGCGGCGGTTAAAGTATCAAGTTAAACTTATTTCCGATGCTTTATATTCAATCCTGTCGGATACCTTTTCAATCGCTTTACTCAATTCTGTGAGAATTTCGGTTTCGAGTTCGTCCCAATCGCCTTCAACCCGTAAACCGGAAGCGTTTTTGTGACCGCCGCCGCCGAATTTTTCCGCCACGCGAGCGACGTTGATGTCGCCTTTCGAGCGCAGGCTGACGCGATAGGCATCGGCTTTGACTTCGCGCATATATAAAACCGCTTCGATGTCTTTTGCCGCGAGCGGAATGTTGACGAAACCGTTGTTGTCGCCATCCGCCGAATCGGTGTTGTCCGCCATTGCGAGCGTCTGCCGCAGGTAGGCGATTTTGCCGGTCGCGTCACGGCGCACGGTGTCGAGAACCCGGCGCAGTAGTTCGATGCGGCTCCAGGGATATGAATTGTAAATGACCTCGGAGACGGCGGCGGGTTTGACACCGACTTTGATTAACTCGGAGGCAACCTTCAGAGTGCGGTCGGTGGTGTTGGAAAAGTGGAAAGAACCCGTATCGGAGACGATGGCGAGGTATAAACATTCGGCGATGTCTTTGGAAATGCGTCCGCCAATCGCTTTGCAGAGATTATAGATCATCTCGCCGACCGCCGATGCCGTCGCGTCAATCCAATTGATCGTGCCGAAATGTTCCGAAGTCGAATGATGGTCAATGTTGACGGTTACTTGCGCGTCTAAACCGGCAATGCCGGGACGCGCCAGGTCGGAACATTCGATGACGAAAACCGCATCGTATTGACCGTTGACTTCTGAAATTTGTTTGATTTCATCCGCGCCGGGAAGCGTGTTGTAGGAAACCGGAATCGCATCTCTCAACACGACTTCCGCCGTTTTTCCGAGCGAACGCAGGAGCCAGCATAATCCGAGAGACGAACCTACGCCGTCACCATCGGGGCGGACGTGCGTCGTAATCGCAAAACTCTGTTTATTTTCAATTAACTCTACTACTTGACTTAGCATTTTTTTAGCAACGGAGACCGCAAAGTTTTGAGGTGAAGACTATTTTTCCTGCTCGTCTTCCATTTCTTCCTGATCGCTCTCCGTCAATCCGATATTCTGAAGCAATTCTCCGACGCGGGCGGCGTTTTCTTCGACCGTATCGCGCACGAAGTTGAGAATCGGCGCGTGGCGCAGTGACAAATTGAGCGTAACCTGTTGTCGAATAAACGTCGCGGCGTGCTGCAAGGCTTGTAAGGCTTCTTTAATCTGACTTTCGTTGCTGCCTTCGACGATAACGTAAACCTTCGCGTCGCGCATATTTTCCGATACGCGCACATCGGTGACGGTCACGGACAGCAGGCGCGGATCAACCAGTTCAAATCCGACGATCTCCGTGATCTCTTCGCGCAGGGTTTCCGCCAATCTTTCAGGTCTTCTCATTTACTATAGTGAAATCGGCACGAATAAATCGTAATTTCTTCATCGTTGATTTTGTAAACCGGACGATGTTCGTCGGTTATCCGTCTTGACCAAAGACCTTTCAAATCGTGTCTCAAAGGTTCGGGTTTACCGATACCTGAAAACGGACTGCGCCCGATGTCTTTAATAATCTCGTTTATTCGTGCATAAGTTTTTTTATTTTCGCCAGCCCGAAAATCATAATGCTCAAAGGCATCCGGCAGAAACGAAATCTTTCTCATAGATTTTCGATGTTAATGGAGATACGTTTCGTCGGGCGCGGAAATCTCGACCGTGCCGTTTTCTCCGACAATCGCTTTTTCCTTGATGGCTGTAATCATTCTTATAACTCCGTCGCCGCGATCTTCTCGACGATGAACGCTTCGATCTCATCAGCGACTTTGATGTCGTTGAAATTAACCAGACTGATACCGCATTCAAAGCCCTGCCGAACTTCGCTGGTGTCTTCCTTAAAGCGTTTGAGCGACAAAATTTCGCCCGTCCAGACGACCACGCCGTCGCGGATGATTCGCGCCTTTGCCTGTCGGCGAATCAAACCGTCGGTCACGCGGCAGCCGGCAATCGTGCCGACTTTGGACACTCTAAAGGTTTCCTGCACGACGGCTTTGCCGAGAATCGTTTCGCGCTCAATCGCGTCGAGCATCCCGATCATCGCGGCGGTGATTTCTTCTTCGACTTTATAAATAATCGAGTGCAGACGAATGTCCACGTCTTCGTGTCTCGCCGTGTCCGCCGCCCGATGTTCGGGGCGGACGTTGAATCCGATGATGACGACCGCCGTCAAGGTCTGGTCGGCTTGCGTCGCCGAAGCGAGCAACACGTCCGATTCGGTAATCGCGCCGACACCGGAGCGAATGACACGGACTTTGACTTTTTCCGTCGAAAGTTTTTCGAGCGTCGAACGCAGAACTTCGACCGAACCCTGCACGTCGGCTTTCAAAATAACCAGCAGTTCTTTGATGTCGGCGAGTCCGAGCGATTCGATGCCGCGTTTCGTCGTTTTCAGCATCGCGGATTGCCGCGCCTGCATTTGTCGCTGGCTGGCGATGGACACGGCTTTATCAATATCCGAGACGACCTGAAAAGTGTCGCCCGCCTGCGGAACGCCCTGCAATCCGAGAACCTCGACCGGTGTCGCGGGCATCGCGGCAGTGACGATTTCCCCACGGTCCGAAAACATCGCGCGAACTTTTCCGTAGAACTGCCCGACGATAAACGGGTCGCCGACGCGCAGCGTTCCCTGCTGCACCAGCACCGTCGCCACCGAACCGCGTCCTTTATCCAGTTTGGCTTCCAGCACGACTCCCGAAGCGCGGCGCGTCGGACTCGCTTTCAAGTCCAAAATATCGGCGGAAAGCAGAACCGTTTCGAGCAGAGTGTCGAGATTTTCGCGTTTCTTCGCCGAAACGGGAACCATTTCGACATCGCCGCCCCATTCAATCGGCTGAAGACCGAGACCGGCAAGTCCTTGTTTGACTTTATCGGGATTGGCATCCGGCTTGTCGATTTTGTTGATGGCGACGATGATCGGAACGCCGGCGGCTCTCGAATGCTCGACCGCTTCGATGGTTTGCGGCATCACGCCGTCGTCCGCCGCCACGACGAGAATCACGACATCGGTCGCTTTCGCGCCGCGCGCCCGCATCATCGTAAACGCTTCGTGTCCCGGAGTGTCGAGAAAAACGACGCGCCGCTGTTCATTTTTATTATCAGGATTCTGCACAAAAACGCTGTAGGCACCGATGTGCTGGGTGATTCCGCCGGCTTCGCCTTCGGCGACATTATCCGAACGAATCGCGTCGAGCAGCGAAGTTTTTCCGTGGTCAACGTGTCCCATCACGGTCACGACCGGCGGGCGCGTCACTTCCGTATCGTCGGCATCGGCGGCGATCAATTCCTCAAATTCCTGCTCGATCACCATTTCTTCAAACGGCACGAAACTAACCGAATAACCGTAACTCTTACCCAACTCGGTCGCCATACCTTCCCCAATCGGCTGATTGAGCGTGGCAAAAATTCCGCGCTTGACGAGCAGTTGCACGATGTCGCGCGGAGTCACGCCCAACGCTTCGGAAAATTCACGAATCGTCGCGCCCTCGGTCAAACGCACGGTTTTCAAATTGCCGCTGTCAACTTTGCCGACTTGCTGGAGCAAACGCTCTTCGATGGACAGCGGGCGCGGCGCACTAATATCTCGCTCTTCAAATCTGCCGCCTCTTTCGCCGAATTTACCGCCGCCGCCTTTTTTATTATTACGTCCCGGTTTTCGATTTTGACCGGCGGGCGGCACATAAACCGTTTTTGGGGTTGCCGTTTCGCCCGGTGTTCCGCGTAGTTCAGGCGTTCGACCGCCGCCGCGCACATCACGGCGCGCAT
>JAYVKL010000301.1:0-2824 GCA_043768465.1 Pyrinomonadaceae bacterium | reverse complement strand
CCGCATAACACACGAATAATGACAATTGGGCGGAAAAGTTTCTGCATAACACGCTAAAAATGACAATTGGGCGGAAATATTTCCGGTCAATCCATAGTTCGATGCTTTCCTTTTAACTCTGACAGTTTGGATTATGAGAAAATTATTTTTAGCATTTTTATTATCTTCTCTGGCTTCTTGCTCAACAGCGTCGCAAATGCAAAGCCAAACTGTTATTCCCACACCTTCAAACTCGCCGAGTGTGAGTTTCCCAAAAACTTCAACGGCTTCTAACGAAAAACTAATTGATGCGTTAGTTGCCGCGCCAAATCTTTCTGTGCGGTATGTCGAAGATGGTGCGGCGGATAATTCGGTTCTCGCACTTTACGAAAATGGCGACCCAAACGTCGCACGTCAGAATCCTAAAGAAGTCTTAGATGTTGTTGCTTTGCGCGAGAAAGCAATTCCGCTTTTGATTGAGTGTCTCGACGACACACGCACGACTTCGGCGACTGTTTTGTTCGGCGGTTATTTAACCGACAAACCTGTTCGCGTGCCTGTTGGTCACGTTTGTTTGGATATTTTGACTAGCATTGTCGAAAGAAATAACAAACCGATTTTTGTTGAAGAACCAAGCGACGGATTTTGCGGCGATATGAAAGACGGCTATTGTTTTCGCCCTGATGATTACAAATTTTATAGCGGCGATAGATTCAAGGCACGCCCGATTGTGAGAATCGTCAAAGCTAACTGGCAAAAGGCTTATCGTGACGGCAAAATCAAATATAATTACAAAGTCGTGTGGAAATAACGCCGCATCGAACAAGGTATTGGACGCGAGGCGGAAGCAGCGACTTTCTTAAAAACGTTGCCTTTTTACCCTTAGCTTGCGTGGTTGCCGTTTCCACCCGCGTCAACGCCGTCGTTCGACAGCTTCCTGTTAAAATGAAGGCTTGACTTACAGAAGGAAAAATAATTTATGAAATTCTTTACAAAAACTCTTTTGCTCTTAATTTTCACATTTTCTTGTGTCGCTATTGCTTCGGCACAACCGCCGCCACCGCCAGCACCAGCAAAGCCGACCAAAGTTATCGGCAAGGCGAAAATCTATGAGTTCAAAACCAGAACGTCGGCTGAATCCGTTTTTCTTAATCGCAACGACAAACAAATCATTCGCGTTACTTACGAAGTTCCGGCAGACCAAGCGGGCGAAAAGCCGAAAGGTGTGCAAATGATTTTTCAATCGTTTTCTGACAACGGCTTTAAATACAAAGACAATCGCAAAGTTGCAGTCATTCTTAACGACAAAGGCGTAACGCAAAGCGAAGCAAAACTTGTAATGGCATCTTGTAGCCCGAAGAAAGAAAACGAATGTTATGAAGTCTTAATAACGCCGTCGCTTCCGTTTGCAGACTTTGAAGCAATGTTGAAAGCTAAAAATGTGAAGATAAAGTTTGGCGAAACGGTCTTTGAACTAACGGCAGAAGAAAAAGACGGGCTTCGAGATTTGCAGCGAACGCTCAATAAATAACGGGCTGTCGAACAAGTCAATGGACGTGAGGCAAAAACAGCGACTTTTTTATAAAGGTTCTTTTTAACCCGCAGCTTGCGTGTTGTCGGTTTTTACCCACGTCATCTCAGCCGTTCGGCGTTTTCTCTTAAAATTTATGTTTGTAAAAATTAAAACTAAAAACCATTTCTCTTTTGCGTTGCGCCTTCTATCAACCTTATTTGTCATCGTGTTAAATTTAAGTGCTGTGGCGCAACAGAAATCTGATTCTAAAATTATTATCACGATTGAAAAAGAAGCCTGTTTCGGTTCGTGTCCAGTTTATTCTGCTCAGATTTATACAGACGGAACAGTTCTTTACGAGGGCAAAGATTTCGTCAAAGTTACGGGCAAAAAACAACACAAAATTTCTGAGGAAAAAGTTAAGGAGTTGGTCAAAGCATTTGAACAGATAAAGTATTTTTCCCTGAAAGATAAATACGAATCTGATGAAAACGGAATGAGTGTAACAGACCAGCCAACTACAACAACAACAATTTCACTCAACGGCAAGCAGAAGAAGGTCGTCAATTATTATTGTGCGCCGAAAGAACTTGAAGAATTAGAAAATACTATTGACAGAATTGCAGGTCTTTATGAATATATTAGTCCGGCTTAACTGGCAAACAGTTAGAAAGGCTCTATCAATAAACACGCCGAACAAGTAAAAGTACCACCGCCAGAGGCGGTGGCTTTATTTTTTGCCCTAGAAGGTGCGCCGTCACTGGCTAGCCTTGTTCATCGCCGAACAAATTACCCTGTAACTTCTCGATCTCCTTTTCCTTGTTTTCCTGCCATTTCACATATTCGCGGATGCGTATCTCGTCTATCCCGATTGTGCTGACACAATATCCGCGCCCATAAATGTCTGCCCCAAAACTGCTTGCCCAGTTTCTCATACCGCTGAAACAGCCGCAGAGCCAATTTCCCTTTCAAATAGCCCATCACCGCTGACACCGCGTATTTCGGCGGTATCCAGACGATCAAATGAATATGATCGCTTGGCACGTTCATCTCGATTATTTCGATCCCTTCCTTCTGCCGCAGCAGATGGCTGATTTCCTGTTTTACATATTCTCGAATTTCATCTTTTAGTATCGCTCACCGATACTTTGGACAAAACACTAAATGATACTTACACTCGTAAATAGTGTGCGAAAGTCGTCTAAATCTTTTGCTCATAAATTATATCTCCTTAGTTGTTGACACCTCTAGGGAGATATATTTTAGTCGATTTGCTGTTTCGCCTCACTGCCTGGTAGGAACCACTGCCGGAGGCAGTGGATTGATTCTCTA
>JAYVKL010000300.1:0-21172 GCA_043768465.1 Pyrinomonadaceae bacterium | reverse complement strand
CCCGAAAACGACTTTTGTTCGGTGAAAGATATTTCGCCCGAAACCTCGCCGAAGCCGACGGAAAAAATCCTGCCGAATTAACGGGAAGCTCAAACGGTTTTCGGGTTGACGGAAAACGTCAGGAAAGGTTTTATGAAAAATAAATTGTCTGCTCTCGCCCTCGTGATCGTTTCCGGCATTTTTCAAATCGTTTCGGCGCAGACAACACCGCCGATTTCCACCGCAAAGGCTCAAAACAGCAGTCGGATAAACGATAAAACGCCGGTTTCGCGTCAAAGCCGCGAGCAAGCCTACGCGAAACTGCTCGAAGGTCAGCGTCACATCTGGAGTCTGAGAAACGCGCATTCGGACGCGGCGTTGGCAAGCGGCGCGACGCTCGCCCGCCAATCTTTGCAGCGCGCCGTCGAACTCGATCCGACGCTCGCCGAAGCCTACACCGCGCTCGCCGAACTCGCCAAATTCGTGCCGCCATACAACATCGAAGACGCGATTGCACTGGCAGCCGTCGCCGTCAAAATCAACGTCAATAATTTCGGCGGACACTTAATTCTGGCGCAGCTTTACAGTTTCAAAAGTCAACTCAATCGCGGAACTTTAGACGCGAATCAAACGGCGAAGGCGATTTTCGAGTGGCGGGAAGTCATCCGGCTCGATTCGCGCAATGCCGAGGCGCACGCCTTTCTCAGCGAATTTTACGGGCGAACCGGCAAACAGAGCGAAAAAATCGTCGAGCTGCGAAACTGGATCGCTTCCGCGCCGCCGATTAGCAACGGCTTTTACGGCAGAATTTTTTCCGGCGAATCGCTGGCACCGGAAAGCGCGTCTTTGAAGCTCGGCGCGGCTCTGACGAAAGCCGGACAAATGCGCGAAGCCGTCGAACTTTTGAGCTTGGCAGTGGCGGACGAACCGGATAATCAGGAAGCCGTGGATTTATTGAGTGCCGCCCTTCAAACGGCGGACGAATCCGCCTCCGCCGTCGCCGTCGAATCTCTCAAACAAGCCGTTTACGCCAATCCCGACAACACCGCTTTAATCGTTCTGCTGGCAAAAGTGCAATCGAAAGCGGGAAAAACCGAAGATGCCGTGAAGGTTCTGCAAAACGCTTCGTCGGAGTTGACGGCTAAAGATGAAAGCTCCGCCGCCGTTCTGCAAACGGTTTTAGGCGATATTTTCGTTGAAAAAAATCGTTACGAAGAAGCCGTCAAAGCCTATCAAAACGCTTTGACGATTCGCGGAATCGGCGAAACCGAAGCCGTCGCGCCCGACCGCCGTGATTTTGCGATTCGCATTTTCGACAAAATAATCGAAACCTACAAAAAAGCCAATCGTCCGAACGAAGTCAAAGCCGTGATTGACCGCGCCCGCCTCGTTCTGCGAAAAAGCGATTTGTTCGCCGATAAAGGCTAGACTTTTTTTTGGAAATCAACGCGGTTTGTCAATTTCTTACAATTGGCACCCGTCTTTTTGACGAATAAAGCCGATCATTTAATCGGCGATTCGAGTTAAACCTGATTTTTGAGGTGAAATCAAAGCCGGAATTAGACTAAGAATGTCCGCCGATCAAGCGGATTTCCATCGGTTACCTTCCGTGGATTTTCCGGCGAAGCAAATAAATATATTTGTTAAATCCGCGCCGATCCGTTACATCCGCCTTCATCGAGCGTCCAGTTCTATTGCTCATTTTAACTTAATACTCAGGTTAACTGGAAAATACGCCCGCCGCCTTCAACGACAATGGCAACTCCGCAGCGATGCGGAAGACGCAAAATCGTGAATCTCGAAATTCGGTTTCGAGATTGTCTGATTTCCGAAATGAGGTTTGAATGACGAATAAGTTTCTCCTTTTAATACTTTTACTGGTATTTTCACCAAGCGCGTTTTCGCAGAACGGAAGCGCCGAAAAACGTCCGGCGGCTTATTTGCTGAGCAGCGGCGACACTCGACCGGCACTATCGCGCCCGCGGACGGCTGCAAAGACTGCCGGTGAGAACGCCGGAAATTCGGCGCGTCATTGCCAAAGGGATTTCCGCCTCGAACGGCAGGTTTTCGATTTAATCAACAAACAGCGCACTGATCTCGGTTTAATCGTTCTCGAATGGAACGACGACGTGGCGGAAATGGCGCGGCGGCACTCGGAAAGTATGGCGCAGTTCGGATTTTTCAGCCACACGGATTTGAACGGTTTGATGGTCAACGACCGCGCCGATGCGTTGGGAATCAAAAAGTGGCGGGCAATCGGCGAAAACATCGCCTACAACCGAGGTTTTGAAAATCCGGCGGAATCGGCGGTCGAAAAATGGATGCTGTCGCCCGCGCACCGCGAAAATCTGTTGAACAATCGCTGGCAGGAATCGGGCATCGGCATCGCCGTCACCGACGACGGAACATATTACTTCACGGAAGTTTTTTTGTTGAAAAAATAGTCGGAAAACGGAAAACCCGAAAGATGAAGCGAAAACGATTTGCTTCATCTTTTTTCTTTTTCTATGCTTGAATGATGTCGAAAAACGCCTTTACGCTGCCGTCGTTTGCCAAGATAAATCTGCTTTTGCGCGTTTTGGGCAAACGCGCCGACGGCTTCCACGAACTCTGTACGATTTTTCAAACCGTTTCGCTGTGCGATTATCTGACTTTCGACGGCGGCGACGAGATTGTCCTGACCTGCGACGACGCGAGCCTTTCGACGGGCGGCGAAAACACCGTCGTTAAAGCCGCTCGACTTTTGCAGTTAAAGTTCAACGTAAAAAAAGGCGCGCGAATTCATCTCGAAAAACGAATTCCCGCGCCCGGCGGACTCGGCGGCGGTTCGTCAAACGCGGCGGTCGCGCTGATCGGATTGGCGCGGCTCTGGAACCTCGAAAGCGGGTTGGCGGAGTTATGCGAAATTGGAAAATCAATCGGTTCGGACGTGCCGTTTTTTTTCTCCGGCGGAACCGCGCTCGGCACGGGACGCGGAACGGAAATAAGCCGGATGGCGGATTTTATCGCCGAAAACCTGTTGATTGTCGCGCCGAATGTGAATATCGCAACTAAAAAAGCCTTCGCGCAAATAAAAGTCCCGGACTTGACAAATAAATCCTCAAAAAGTATTCTCAAAATTTGCCGCGATACAGCGGAATCGCTTTATTTACGGCAATCAAACTTGAAAAACGATTTTGAAGTGACGGTTTTTGAATTAGAGCCGGAAACGGCGCGGGTGAAGAAAACACTGCTTGGTCGCGGTGCAAAATACGCTTTGATGTCCGGCAGCGGGGCGAGCGTATTTGCTGTTTTTGACACGAACGAACAGCGGCAAAATACTTTGGATTCGCTGCAAATCGAGCAAAATTGGCGCGTGTTTCCGGTTGAAACCGTTTCGCGCTCCGTCTATCAGAATTCCCTTCGGATTGATAAAGATTTTGTTTGACAGAGATTCTCAACGTTATTGGGGCGTCGCCAAGTGGTAAGGCACCGGGTTTTGGATCCGGCATTCGCAGGTTCGAATCCTTCCGCCCCAGCCATTTTTAGAGAAAAGCGACGGGCAACTTGAAGCATTACAAAGTTGCTCGTCTTTTATTTATTTTGCAGTTTTTCCAGGCAAATGAGCGTCACCGGTAATATAAAAATCTTTTCGGGGAACGCGAATCCGAAACTGGCTGCGGAAATTTGTCGTCATCTGAGCTGCGATTTGGGAAACGCCAATGCCGGTCGGTTTTCAGACGGCGAGTTTAACTTTCAAATCGGCGAAAACGTGCGCGGTGCCGATGTTTTTATCGTTCAGCCGACCTGCCCGCCGTCAGACCAGAATTTGATGGAATTGCTGATAATGCTCGACGCTTTTTGCCGGGCATCAGCCGAAAGAGTAACGGCGGTGATTCCGTATTTCGGTTATGCGCGGTCGGATAAAAAAGATCGTCCGCGTGTTCCGATTGCCGCGAAATTGATCGCTAATTTAGTGGCGAAAGCCGGCGCGCAAAGAGTTTTGACCATTGATTTGCACGCTTCGCAGATTCAAGGATTTTTCGATATTCCGGTTGACCATTTATACGCCGCGCCGATTATCGTCAAGTATTTTCAGGAAAATCCGATTGAAGACTTAATCGTCGTCGCGCCCGACACCGGCGGCGCGGAACGCGCCCGCGCATATGCCAAGCGTTTGAACACGGGTTTGGCGTTGTGCGACAAGCGGCGCGAAAAAGCGAATGTCGCCGAAGTGATGAATATCGTCGGGAACGTCGAAGGCAAAAATTGTTTGATAATTGACGATATGTGCGATACCGCCGGAACGATTTGCAAAGTCGCCGACGCGCTTTACGCCAACGGCGCAAACGATATTTACGCGTGTTTCACGCACGCGGTTTTATCGGGCGACGCAATTAAAAATCTGCGAAATTCGCATTTGAAAAAAATCATCGTCTCGAATACGATTCCGCTGTGCGAAAAAGGACAGTCGTTAAAGGCGGAAGACCGAATCGAAGTTTTGACCGTGGCGAAACTGCTCGCGTCGGGAATCAAGTCTATTCACGATGAAACGAGCGTTTCATCATTGTTTATTTGAATGAGTCGGGAGTCGGGATTCGAGGGTCGAGAAAAATTTCCGGCTTTCAACTCCCGACTCTCGACTCTCGACTCTTAAAATTATGGCAGATAAAGTAACAGTAAAAGCGGAAAAAAGAGAAGGGCGCGGCAAAAACGACGCGCGTCGTTTGCGGGTGGCGGGAAAAGTTCCCGTTTCGATTTACGGCGGCGGCGGCGAAACGATTGCGGCGACGGCGGAACTGAAGGATTTAGCGGCGATTTTGCGCTCGGACAGCGGAGTCAACACGATTTTTACGATTGATATGGTCGGCGAAGGCACGGGCGACGTAATTTTCCACGACCGCCAGATTGACGCGCTGAAAGGTCGGCTCGTTCACGCCGATTTACGCCGCTTGGCAAAGGGCGAGAAAATCGAAGTGACGGTGGCGATTCATCTGATCGGTGAAGCCGTTGGACTCAAAGAAGAAGGCGCGGTGTTAAATCAGCAGTTGCGCGAAATCAAGGTTTTGTGCGAGCCGAGCAAAATTCCCGAATTCTTGGAATTTGATGTGACGGATTTGAATTTGAACGAATCCATTCACGTTTCCGATTTGAAAACTCCCGAAGGTGTCGAAATTCACGAGTCGCCGGAATCGGTCGTCGCGTCGCTGCTCGTCGTTAAGGAAGAAGAACTCGAACCGCAAACCGAAACCGCCGAGCCGGAAGTAGTCGGTAAAGAAGGCGATAACAAAGCCGACGACAAAGGTTAAACAGATCGTGGTTAGTTTCGTCGTCTCTATTGCGCCGTGTTCGGAGTCCGCGCTTGAGCGAGTGCTTCCGCCGAGCGCAGTGCGGCGAAAAATTCCCACTAAAGTTCGGACTCAGAACGAAAAACAAAATCTGACCGAACTTTTGGTGAGCCGATTATTTTACAGACCGCGATTGATTTTTGAATGATGGATTCGTCGTCTGAAACAAATTGGCTGATCGTCGGACTGGGAAATCCGGGTTTGCGCTACGAAAAAACACGCCACAATTTGGGCTTTATGCTCGTCGATTTGTTGGCGCGGGAATTTCAAACGGCGGTCAAACGCGAAGAATGCCGGGCTTTGATCGGTCGCGCCGTCATTGAAAATCAGACGGTCGAACTCGTCAAGCCGCAGACGTTTATGAATCTGAGCGGCGAAGCGGTCAGTTGCTTTTTGAAAAAAGCGAATCGAACGACGAAAAAGTTGATCGTCATTTCCGACGACTTAGCTTTGCCGCTGGGGACGATTCGGCTTCGCGCCAAAGGTTCGGCGGGCGGGCACAACGGTTTGAAATCAATGATCGCGTGTTTAAAAACGGAGGAATTCGTTCGCCTGCGAATCGGAATCGAGCCGGAGCATCAATTGAAAGACGTGGCGGATTTCGTTTTGGAGAATTTCTCGAAAGCGAACTTCATCAAAGTCGAAGAAGTTTTACAGCACAGTGCCGAAGCGATTCGCGCCGTCATCGCGGACGGCGTTGAAAAAGCGATGGCGCAATTTAATTAGTCGAGAGTAAAGAGTCGAGAGTGGAGAGAAATCTTTCTGCTCTCCACTCTCGACTCTTTATTCTCGACTCTTAACCCTTCTTGCTTCATTCAACGAAATGAGGCTTGAACAGCCAAAAGGAGGACAAGAACTTGGCAGAAAAAAGAGTTTATGAGGTGATGTATATCGCCGCGCCGGAGACGGCGGACGAAGATGTCGCCAAGCTGAATGAAGCGATTCAGCAGCAAATTGAAAGAGATGGCGGCAGCGTCGTCAAAACCGAAGTGATGGGACGGCGTAAACTCGCGTATCCGATCAAAAAGAAAATTGAAGGTCATTACACGTTGTTTGAAATCGAAGGTTCGGGACAGGAAATCTTTGAACTCGAACGCCGGTTTCGCGTGAACGATACCGTTATTCGTTTCGTGACCGTGCGCGTTGATGAGGAGCGCAAAACGGGCGCGAAATTAACCGCCAAACGCGAGAAAAATCAAAATCGTCGAAGCGGCGGCTCGAACGACTTTAACCAGCATCAAAATTCGGGAAATGAAGCCCAGGACAATCAATAGGAGTGAGCAATGGCAGATAACAAAACAAACGACGGCGAAGAGATCGCAATGAACGAGATTGATTTGGGCAAAGCGGCGGAACTGAAAAACGAGCGGATGCCGCGCCGCTTTCAACGTCGCCGGCAGGGTCCGAATATCCCGGATTATATTGATTGGAAAGACGTTGATTTTTTGCGCCGGTTTATCCCGGAGCGCGGAAAAATTATGCCGCGCCGCATCTCGCAGGTTTCCGCCAAAGATCAGCGTCGTCTGGCGAAGGCGATTAAACGGGCGCGTTCGATGGCTTTAATCCCGTTCGTAACCGACTAGAAAAGGAGAATTTAAAATTATGGCAACCACTACCATTCTGTTGCGTGAAGACATCGAAAATTTGGGCGGACGCGGCGAAGTCGTCAAAGTCAAAGCCGGTTACGCGCGAAACTTTTTGCTGCCGCAGGGCATCGCCACCTTGGCGACGAAAGCCAACGTCAGCCAGATTTCCAGAGAACGCGAAGGGCTTTTGAAAAAAGCGGCGACTGAAAAGTCAACTGCCACAGCCCAAGCCGAACAAATGAAGGACATCGTGCTGACATTCGAGCGCAAAGCCGGGGAAACCGGAACGCTTTTCGGATCGGTGACGACGATTGACATCGCCGAAGCATTGCAGGCGAAAGGCTACGAAATTGACCGCCGCAAAATCGTTTTGAAAGACACGATCAAGGAAATCGGCGACTACACGGCGAAAGTCAAACTTTACCGCGATGTGGCTTTGGATATTCCGGTCAAAGTGACGGCGGAAGGTGCGGCGGCGGCGGTTGCCAAATCTGAAGCAGCGGATTCACCGGAAAAAGTTGTGGAAGACTCTGTGGAAAACACCGGCGAAACAACCGAAAGTTAATAAAGACGGGCAAAACAAACCGCCGCAAATCTTTGTTTGTCGGCTCGGTTTATATTATTATCAAAGACTGCAAGGTAAAACTTGCGGTCTTTTTTTATCAAAAAAACATTCAGACGAAAAAAGCGCGAACGGCAATTTGTCGGTTCGTTAATTGTCAATTGAGCGGACAATGACGAATCTGAAATCCGCCGTCCAAAATAAAAATGACTTCGTATCCCGAATCCACCCGCGAACAGTTTCTCGAAAAGCCTTTGCCGTCCAGCCCCGACAGCGAGCGCGTCATTTTGGGCGCGATTCTCCTCGATAACGAACTTATCACGCAGGCTATCGAACAAATCAGTGCCGACGATTTCTACTCGCCGAACAACCGCCGCATTTTCCGGGCGATGATCGCGCTTTTTGAAAAAGGCGACCGGATTGATCCGATTTTAATCGGCGAAGAACTTAAAAAAGAAGGCGCGATTGATTCCATCGGCGGCGTGGCGACCATCACTAATCTGACTTACGGTTTGCCGCATTTTTCCGATATTCTGGATTACACGAAAGTCGTCAAAGGCAAGGCGATGTCGCGCAATTTAATCAAAGTCTGCAACCAAATCACCAGCGAAGCCCTCGCCGAAGAAGAAGACGCGGACGTGATTTTAGACAACGCCGAACGGATGATTTTCGCCCTCGCCGACGAAAAAACGCGGCAGGGCTTTTCGCACATCCAGCCGATTGCCGAAACGGTTCTCGCCAAAGTGCAGGAATTCGCCAAACGCGAATCGCACGCGCTGACCGGGCTTTCGACCGGCTTTCGAGACTTAGACGAAAAAACTTCCGGCTTGCAGCCGACCGATTTGATTATCGTTGCGGCAAGACCATCAATGGGCAAATGCTTGGAGGCAAAGAGCTTAATAGTTTTGAGCGATGGAAGCGTAACCACTATTGAAGAAATTTACCAGCGAAAATCGGCAAAAATTTTAACGCTTAAAGAAGATTATAAATTCAAACAAACCGAAGCAAGCGATTTTATTGACGACGGAATCAAGCCGGTTTTTCAGGTTACGACTAAGCTCGGACGGCAAATCGAAACGACGATTACGCATCCGTATCTGACTATTGACGGCTGGCGAAAATTGGAAGAATTGAAAGTCGGTGATAAAGTCGCTGTTCCGCGAATTTTGAATGTTTTCGGGAACGGCGAATGGCGCGAATGCGAAGTTAAGATTTTGGGTTATTTGCTCGGCGATGGTTGTCTGACTAAAAGTTCACCCGAATTTACGGTTGGGAAAATCAACTTAAAAACAGATTTTACCAAAGCCGTCCGCGAGTTCGGCGGTGTCGAAGCCGTTCAGTCGAATTCACCGAATCGCACACTGTCGCTTCGCGTTCGCAAAATTGGCGGCAAAACCAGAGGCAGTAACGCGCTGACCGTTTGGCTTAAAACTCTCGGAATTTTCGGCTGCAACAGCCACACGAAATTTATTCCGAAGGAAATTTTCACGCTCAAAAAAGAACTCGTCGCCATTCTGCTAAATCGTCTTTTCTCAACCGACGGCTGGGCGAGCGTTTTAGCAAGCGGGCAAGTGCAATTCGGCCTCGCCTCGGTCAGCGAAAAAATGATCCGGCAGGTTCAGCATCTACTTTTGCGTTTCGGCGTAATCGGTAAGTTAAAAAAACGCCGTGTAAAATACCAAGCCGGCAGAAATCCGGCGTGGCAAATTGATATTACCGACGCGCTTTCAATCAAAACTTTTATTTGTGAAATTGGAATTTACGGGAAAGAAACGGCGTTGCAACTCGCGTCGGAAAAACTCGAAAATCGAAATTATCAAACGAACGGTGATTTAATTCCGATTAAAATTTGGGAAAATATCGGCGAATCAAAAGGCGTGGAATCTTGGTCTTCTTTAGCCAAACGCGCTGAAATCAAAGGTCATACGAACATCCACGTCGGAAAACGCGCACCTTCGCGGCGGCGTTTGAGTGACTTGGCAAATGCTTTGGAAGACAAAGATTTGCAAAACTTGGCGGCGAGCGAAATCTATTGGGACGAAATAGTTTCGATTGAATATACCGGAAATAAACAAGTTTATGATTTAACGATTCCCGAAACGCACAATTTTGTTGCCAACGACATTTGCGTTCACAACACGGCTTTGTGTCTGACTTTGGCGCAGAACGCGGCGATTTTGGAGAAAGCGGTGGTGGCGGTTTTCTCGCTGGAAATGTCGAAGGAGCAACTCGTGATGCGAATGCTCAGTTCGGAGGCGAGAGTTGACGCGCACCGTTTTCGCACCGGCTATCTGACGCGCGATGAATGGGGCAGATTAGCCGAAGCCATCGGAACGCTGTCGAACGCGAAGATTTTTATTGATGATACCGCCGGAATTTCCGTGCTGGAGATGCGGGCGAAAACCAGGCGGCTTTTTGCCGAGCAGAAAAAACTCGATTTAATCGTTGTTGATTATCTGCAATTGATGTCGGGCGGCAAACGGAGCGAATCGCGCCAGCAGGAAGTTTCGCTGATTTCGCGTGAACTCAAAGGTCTGGCAAAGGAAATGAACGTGCCGGTTGTCGCCCTATCGCAGCTTTCCCGCGCGCCGGAGGCGAGAAATCCGCCGCGCCCGATGATGTCGGATTTGCGCGAAAGTGGCAGCATCGAGCAGGACGCGGATGTCGTCGCTTTTATTTACCGCGAAGATTATTACAAACCGTCCGAAGAAAATGCCGGAGTTGCCGAACTGCTGATCGCCAAACAGCGCAACGGTCCGACGGGAACGGTCAAACTGGCTTTTCTGCGGGAGTTTACGAGATTTGAAAATTATTTTGGAGACCAATAAAAATGAGCGAAGATTTACGTTATCCGATTGGAAAATTCGACGCGCCGGTTGAAATTACGGTTGAAGCGAGAAGCGATTTTATCAACGAAATCGCCGAACTGCCAGACAAATTAAAGGCGGCGGTGCAGGATTTGAACGACGAACAACTCGACACGCCGTATCGTCCCGGCGGCTGGACGGTGCGGCAAACCGTTCATCACGTCGCCGACAGTCATCTGAATTCGCTGATTCGTTTTAAGCTCGCCCTGACCGAAGACGCGCCGACGATTCGCCCGTATTACGAAGACCGCTGGGCGGAATTGAAAGATAGTTTTCTGCCGATTGAATCTTCGATAAAAATCGTCGAAGGCTTGCATCATCGTTGGGCGACGGTTTTAAATGCGATGTCGGACGCTGATTTTCAAAGGAAACTCGTTCATCCCGAAACCGGCGAATGGACGCTCGAAAAAATGCTCGCGCTCTACGTCTGGCACGGTAAACATCACACGGCGCACATCACGAGTTTGCGGGAGAGAAACGGCTGGTGATACTGAAACTTTAAAACTCTCTCGCGTTCTCTGCGTCTCTGCGTGAAACATTTCTTTTTCAACGAGCGCACAAAAAAATTGTTGAAGGGAAAAATGTCTGAAAATGCCGGTCTAAATCGCCTTTTGTCTTTGGATGTCTTTCGCGGAATGACTATCGCGGGAATGGTTCTGGTCAACAATCCGGGAACGTGGAGCGCGATTTATCCGCCGCTCGAACACGCCGAATGGCACGGCGCGACACCGACCGATTTGGTTTTTCCGTTCTTTTTGTTCATCGTCGGCATCTCGATTACGCTGGCTCTCGGCAAACGGGTCGAGACGGGCGGCATCAACCGCGATATTTATCTGAAAATCTTTCGTCGCTCTTTGATAATCTTCGGACTCGGATTATTGATGGCGGCTTTTCCTTTTTATAATTTCACCAAAGGCGAATGGCTCGACGTTTCAAACCTGCGAATTATGGGCGTTTTGCAGCGCATCGCCGTTTGTTATTTGATTTCGGCGTTGATTTTTGTTCGCACGAATTGGAAACAGCAGGCACTTATCGCCGGTTCGCTGTTGCTGATTTATTGGGCTTTGATGACTTTGGTAAACGTGCCGGGCTGTGAGATTACGACGTTTGACGACAAGGCTTGTAATCTGGCGGCTTATATTGACCGCATCGTTTTAACGGAAAATCATATCTGGAAACAATCGAAAGTGTTTGACCCGGAAGGAATTCTTTCGACGCTTCCGGCGATTGCGACGACTTTGGCGGGCGTTTTAGGCGGGCATTGGCTGCGGCGCGAAAAAGACGATTACGAAAAAGTCGCCGCGCTGTTTTTCTTCGGTTTGGCGGCGACGGCGTTCGGCTGGATTTGGAGTTTTTGGTTTCCGCTGAACAAAGCCCTCTGGACGAGTTCGTATGTTTTCTACACCGCCGGTTTAGCGTTGTGTTTTCTCGGTTTCTGCTATTGGCTGATTGATATTAAAGGCTATCGAAAATGGGCGAAACCGTTTTTGATTTTCGGTGTCAACGCGCTCGCCCTGTTCGCTTTTTCCGGTTTGACGGCGAAATTGATGGGCATTATCAAAGTCGGCGCGGGCGCGGACGGTAAATCAATTTCCCTGCAAAGCTGGATTTTTAACTCGATATTTCTGCCGTTCGCCGCGTCGATCAACGCTTCCTTGATGTTCGCCGTCAGTTATATTCTGCTGTGGCTTTTTCTGATGTGGCTGCTTTACCGCAAGCAAATTTACATCAAAGTGTAGTTAGCCGAAGAAATTATTTAGCCACAAAAAAGCGCAAAATTTACAAAAATTAACACCGATCCAAATTAAAATGAGCGTAAAGTTTTGAGTTCAAACTTCAGGTTGCCGCTGCCGCCGCGCTTCGCTGGCGGAAACACGCTGAAGCGTGAACTCAAAACTTTACGCCTTTCTCAAACTGAATTGCTTTGACTGAAACAAATTCATGTTTTTTATTTTGTAAATTTTGCGCCTTTTTGTGGCTGCTGCTTTCGATTAAAGATTAAAGGCGCGAATCTCGTTTGCCAGTTCAGCTTCGAGCCGCGTTTTTTCCGATTCGGATGCTGCACGTTCTTTTTCAATCGTTTCAAG
Source organism: Pyrinomonadaceae bacterium (assembly GCA_043768465.1). Taxonomy (GTDB): domain Bacteria; phylum Acidobacteriota; class Blastocatellia; order Pyrinomonadales; family Pyrinomonadaceae. The sequence goes on along the minus strand of JAYVKL010000300.1, from coordinate 8,764 downwards.
CCGCGTTTCCTGGTCGTTGGCTTTGGCGATGTAGCGCGTAATCAGCGTTTTCGCTTCGGGCGTTTTCGACAGCGTTTCAATGTTTTCGCGCAGACGTTTTTGATCCGCTTTGATCTTCTCGACTTCCTCGTTAAAAGCCCCCAATTTCTCGACTATTTGGTTAATTCTAATCCGCAAATCAATCAATTTTTCGAGCCGCGCTTTCGTCTCGCTGTTGATGTAGCGGCGCGTCAAAAATAATTCCAAGTCGCTGCGCGAAAGATTGGTCAGGGCGTAGCTGTCCATCAAAGCCTGCTGTTCGGAAACGGCGATTTCCTTTTTATCGAACGCCGCCAACTCGATTTTGAAACGATAATAACGCGCCGTCGTGATGTCGGGTTTCGGCGTGTCGTCCGACAGCAGCCAGCCGTTTCGCACCGGATATTCGATGAAAACCGTGCGCGGTCGGTCGGTTTGATTTTGCAGAGAATAAGTTTTGCGCTCCTGCCGAAAGTAGTGAACCTGAAACGTGCCGTTCAAAACCTTGATGAGTTTGGCGGGCGAGCTGTCCGAGTCCTGTTTGACGGTAACGAGCGTTCCCAAATCGAGCGCGTAGGAAATAAACCTTTGTTCTTTGGGTTTCAGGCGTTCCATCAACGCCTCGCCCGCGTAAGAATCCTTGTCTAAAACGGTGAGCGAGCCGCCTTCGAGCGTCAGCGCGGTCGTGTTGACCAGACGCATTCCGCCCATCGGACGGTCGCGCCGAACGGCTTCGTTGTAAATCGAAACGCGCTCGCCGTCCATCGTCGTCTGGACAATCGGGATCAAAGCCGAACGGTCGCGCATCACGGTCACGGGCTGTTCGATTTTATATTCAAACAAATCGCCGATCTCCTCGCCGGTCGCCGCCGTCGTTACGCCGGAATTATTATTCCGCAAAGCGTCGCTGACGGAAGTCGTGGTCTCCGCGCCGTCAACAGCCATCGAATTGTTTAAAACACCCGACGATAAAGTCATCAAATTTTGAACCTGTCTGCCGCTCACCGGCAACTCCTGAACTTGTCTTTGAGTAACATTGGTTTGTATGCGATTTTCGGATGTGTCAACTATTCCGCTTCCGTTGCCGTATCCGACACCTGCGCCGCCTTCTTCGTAAATCTGCGGCGTTAATTTCAAATCATCGGGAATCGGCACAATCGGACGATAACGATAAAACGGCTGCTGAATCGGCTGTATAAACGAGATCGGCGTTCCCGAAACCAGCGATAATTTGACGTTTTTCCAATCCTCGTCGCTGACGTTATCAACAATCGCCCAGCCCTGAAAAAACGGTTTGCCCGCCTGGTCAAGCACGACGCGATACGTCGTTTTCCAAATCGGCGCGGCAATCGTGTAGCTGACAATCATCTCGCGCTGTCCCGCGCCTGCTGATGTTACCGTGATAGTTTTCGCGTCGCGCCGCCGGGCGGAAGCCGTCGCGCTGGCAAATTCGTTGACATCTTTGATCGTGCCGTTTTCCAATAATTTAACGGAACGGACTTCCGCCAAATCGAAACTCGATATTTCGCCGTTCTCGCTGGCGATGACGAGAAATCTGGATTGCCGCGCCGGTCGGTCTTTGTCGCCGGGAACATCGCGTTTCTCGACGGTTAAAATCGAGCCGACTGCCGTGCCGCCGTTTGCCGCCACCGAAACTTTCGCGCCCTGCAGCTGCGCCAAAACTCCGGCGATGCCGCCGTTTGCGCCGTCGGTTTGGGCATTGACCGAAAAGGGAATTTCCGCCATTTTCGCCGACGGCGGCGCAGACGAATTATAGGAAACCGCGCCGATTCTGCCTTTCCCCAAATCCAGCACGACCATTGATTTCAAAACATCGTCAACCTGCGACTGCTTGAACGAAAGATTGATTTCCGCATCGCCCGACACGACACCGCGCCGTTCGATATAGGCGACACCGTTGGAGTAGAGACTGACGCGCCGAATCGGAAGATTATTGATCGCCGCCGTTTGATTGTCGGCGGCATTGGAAATTTGCGGCGGCGCAGTTCGCCGATTCGGACGCACCTGCGCCGGAACTGAAATTGAACACAGCAAGACCAGGGAGAGAAGATATTTAATTTTCATTTTTTACTTTTATTAACGGACAGGATTTTGAAGAACACTGTCAAAGATGAGGTTAAAGGATATTTAGTTTGCCCGCGCCGGAAAAGATTTTAGTTCAGAGTCCAAACTTTAGTTTGTTTGCGCCGCCAGCGAAGCGCGGCAGAAGACACGCTCAAGCGTGGACTCTGAACTTTTTAGGACAAATTTACTTTTCCGTTTTGCTGTCTTCTTCGGCTTTGAATTTGTCCAACTGTTTTTTGTAATCCCGACAATTTTTAGCCATTGCCACTTTGTCGCTTTTATTTTCTTCAATGCTCTTTTTGACGCTTTCACGAATTCGGTTGAGGAAAAATTCGCGCGTCGCTTTGGAAACGTAATCGTCCGATTGATTTTTTGACGATCCGGAAATCGAATCGAGCAGTTCGTCGCATTCGGGAACGCCGATGGCATCTTCGCCGACGGTCGTATCCACCGCTTTTTCCGCTAAAGTTTTATCTTCGGGCGAATTTTGTCTTGGATTCTTATTCTGCGGCGCGTCCGAACGACCGGCAAGCGGATTGTAAAAACTGCATCCCAAAATCGAAATCAGCAGAATCGAAATTCCGAACGTCAGACCTAATTTGTTTTTCATAGTTTTATCCTCAACTTTGGGTAAATTTGAGCCTTGAGTCAAAGAAAAAAAATTAGGTGCGGATCAGCGCGGATTTGATGAATTAACGCCGATTTGACGAATATACCTAATTTCTCCGCCGGAAAATCCATTGAAAATAATCCGCGAAAATCCGCCTAATCAGGGTTCATCCGCGTCTAATTTCCTTCTCATTTCAACTCAAGACTCAGATGTAAGCATAACCATTCTCTACGCTTTATCCAAATTTGCAAACTTCTCGATCAGTTTTTTTTGCCCGAAGCCCGGAAAACTAACGGTCAACTTAACATTATCGCCCGTCCCTTCGCGCCGCAAAACCAAGCCTTTGCCGTATTTGGCGTGGCGAACGTGCGAACCGGCGACGAAACCCTGTTCGGTTTTGGATTTCGGATTTTGGATTTTGGATTGGCTCGAACCGGCGGCTTTCAACTTCTCCAGACCTGACAGCGGTTTTGACGCATCGGGTTCGCTCTCGACCCTCGACTCTCGACTTTCGACTTTTTTCATCTTGAAAAACTCGGCAATCGCGTCGGAACTGTTATAAGTTTTTCCGGTGTAAATCGCTTTCGGTTTTTCTTTTTCCGCCTCGCCTTTTAACGCTTTGACGGCGTGTTTATTGGAATTGACGGCGGAACTCTTCTTAAACGACAGCCACGACGTGCCGCGAGATAAATCCCGAATCATCTCTAACGGCATTTCGTTCAAAAACTGCGACGGTTCCGCCGCCATTTCCTCGCCGTAAACGCGGCGGCGCATCGCGTGGGTAACGTATAAAATCCGTTCCGCACGAGTAATTGCGACGTAAGCCAGACGGCGTTCTTCTTCGAGTTCCTTCGGATCGTTGATTGAACGCGAATGCGGGAAAATGCCGTCTTCCAGCCCGACGATAAAGACAATCGGAAACTCCAAACCTTTCGCCGCGTGAACCGTCATCATCGTGACGGCGGCGTTGCGGTCATACTTATCGGTGTCCGACGTAAGCGCGGAATGGTCAATAAAATCGCGCAGACCGTCGGCTTCCTGCTTATCGTAATCAATCGCGGCGTTGACCAATTCCTGTAAATTCTCCAAGCGCGATTCGGATTCTTCGGAGTTTTCCTCGCGCAGCATTTTTGAATAACCCGTATCTTCAACCGCCGCGATGACGACTTCGGAAACGGCTTTATTGGTGTTTGCCGCTTCGCCGACTAAGTTGGAAAGTTTCTCGATGATCTTTTTGAAATCGCGCAGTGCCGTCAATGCTCGCGGCGTTAAATTGCGCGGCTGTTCGTAAGTTTCGCTGGTGATAATCGCCAAGGCTTCCCACATCGAAGTCCCGAAATCTCTGGCGCGAAGCGTCAATTCATCCAGCGAAGTTTTCCCCAAACCGCGCGTCGGCGTGTTGACGACGCGCTGAAACGCGATGTCGTCAAACGGATTGATCGCCATTTTCAAATACGCGATGACATCTTTAACTTCGGCGCGTTCGTAGAAAGAGAATCCGCCGACGATGTTGTATTCGATGCGCTGGCGGCGCAGTGCTTCTTCAAAAACCCGCGACTGCGCGTTCGTTCGATACAGAATCGCCATTTTATCTTTCGGACTGTTGCGCCGGTAATCAATAATTTTCGAGGCGACAAACCGCGCTTCGTTGTCCGCGTCCATCGCCTGATAATAATAAATTTTCTCGCCGTCAACTTTGTCCGTCCAGAGTTTTTTCTCTTTGCGCCCGGCGTTGTTGCTGATAATCGCGTCGGCGACATCCAAAATCGTCTGCGTCGAACGATAATTCTGCTCCAGCATAATCACTTTCGCGTTCGGGTAGTGTTTTTCAAACGATAAAATGTTGGCGATGTCCGCGCCTCGAAAACCGTAAATCGAATTGTGCGTCACGAAATTTTCGGCGATGAAATTATGCGTGTGCGCGATGTCCAAATCATAAACTTCGCCTTCGTAATCGGAAGTTTCGACTTTTACAATCGTATCCTGTGCAATTTCTCCATTTTCGTGAACGGCGATGCTCATTCCGGCGTGAAAATGACTTGCCGGAAATTCGTAAAATGATTTGGAATCTTTCACCAGCGCAGCCTTTTTCAACAAATCAATCCGCGAATCAATTTCCAAAATTTGCTCGGCAACACCGAACGCCTCGGCGTAATTTATTCGCGCCGTTTCCATTCGCCACGTTTTTTTTCTGCCCTCCCGACACGGCAAACCGGCGGCTTCAAACAGCGGGCGAAAACTTCCCTCCGACGAACCGAACTGCAAACGATGTCCGCCCCACGGCGCGTTGAGCGATGTTCTGCCGTCGCCGAATTTTATTAAATTTAAGATATAACGGTTCGCTTCAAATCTCGATTTCGGGCGAAAATGCGGGTAATCGTAATATAAATTAAAATCGGCGAAAACCTTCAAAACCTTTTCCCGCGTGTCAATTTCTGTATACAAACGATCAATCTGCGCCTGCGTAAAACACATTCCGTAACGCCCTTTCAAATGAAAAACCATCGTCGGAATGCCGTAGCGGTTCGAGCATAAAACTTCGTAAAAGGCGGCTTCGGATTTTGAATCGCAAACACGCAGAATCCACATTCTGTCAACCATTTCCTGATTGCTTCGCACCTGAAGCCCAAGCATATTTTTATGCCGTTCGCCGGAGTTTCGTTCGCCGATTGACATCCCGATGCGATAGCCTTTGTCCTGCCGATACATTAAATAAACAAAGTATTTTTCGGGCAAAGGATTAACTTTTCCGTATAAAATATGATTCGGCGTAGCACGTAGAACTTTGCCGGTTCTCGTGGTTAATTCGATGAGTTTGCCTTTATAGAAATTAGGTTTGACGCGCTCGACGTTGGAAATCAGAGTGCGGCTGTGTCCGCCCGCCGTGATAACTTCGTCTTCGAGGTTTATTTCCTCAATCGGCTGATAGCCTTTCGGCGTTAAAACCTGCGTTCCTTTTGGCAGACACTGCGCGTCATCGCCGACCACGCAGATATTCTGCTGTTTTTCGGTGAGAAAACTTATCAGTGCGAACTGAATTGAGTTCGTGTCCTGATATTCGTCAACCAGAATATATTTGAATTTGTTGTTGTATTTTTCGCGGACTTCCGGTGAAACTCGAAGCAGTTTGACGGTTTTTATCAGCAAATCGTCAAAGTCGAGCGCGTTGGCGTTGTTCAAACGCTCTTCATACATTTTGAAAACGCGGGCAATCGCCGCCTTTCGTTCGTCGGTATATTCGACGCTTGAGGCATACATTTCGTAATCTTCGCCGCGATTTTTCGATGCCGAAATTGCCGATTGAACGCTTCGCGCCGACAACTGCTTTTCGTCCATTCCGATGTCTTTGACGCAGGCTTTAATAACTTTCTGCGAATCGCTCGTATCGTAAATGGTGAAAGATTTTTTGTAGCCTTCCTGTAAATGCTCGATGTCCTGCCGCAAAATCCGAACGCAAAGCGAGTGAAACGTCGCAATCAGCGGCGCGGATTGAAGCTGCTGACCTTCAAGAAAACCTTTGACGCGCTCGCGCATTTCCCCGGCGGCTTTATTGGTGAAAGTGACGGCTAAAATGTTATACGGCGGAACATTTTTCTCGGCGATCAGATACGCGATGCGAAGCGTGATAACGCGCGTTTTGCCCGAACCCGCGCCCGCCAAAACCAGTAACGCGCCTTCGGTTTGCTCGACGGCGGCACGCTGCGGCGGATTGAGAGAAGCTAGAATTTCCATAATCGTTTGATGAATGTTCAATGGTAAATTTTTAATATCGAAGCGTCAAAGAAGCTCGGAGTTACGCAATTGAAAAAGCGGCAAATGTAAAACAGGCGGTCAGTCTGTTTTACATTTGCCGCTTTTTCAATTGCGTAACTCCTAATCGAATTTTACAACTGACATTTTCTTATTTTATATCTAACCGCTCTGATAAAGTTATTCTTCGTTAACGCGAACGCGGCTGTCCGGGTAGCTGATGCGCGTGTTGGACAGCCGCACGTCGAGCGGCACGACGTTGTAGCCCAGCGAATCGGCACCGCCGAGCTGTCCCTGAATCAGGGAAATCAGCGAATTCTGGAAAGCGCGAAAACGCTGCACTCCGCCGCGCATATTGAAAACGACGAATAATAATTTGCCGTTTTTTGTCTGCACTTCGCCCGTCAAACTGCTCACGCCGCCGTCCGTATTTCCCAGAGTTCCGGTTTTGCCGACAACGCTGCCTTTAGCGAAATCGGTGTCGAAACGACCTTCGAGCGTTCCTTTATCAATTCCGGCGACCGGCATTATATCCGTAAAATTCATTTTATTGGCTTCCAAATCCTTTCGCAGAGCGCGAAGCAGTTTCATCATCGCGCGCGGTGTCACGCGGTTGTTGCCGAGTCCGCTCGAAGTTTGGATGTAAAACTCTTCGGGCGGAATCTGCGCGTTCAACTGCACGACGCGGGCGACGGCGTAAGCTCCGCCGACCATATCGCCCAATCTTTCCGCCAGAAAATTGACGGAATAGCAGAGCGTCGTTTTAAGAATTTCACGCATCGGAGCGGATTCGTGCGAAAAAAGCAGTTTGGCGTTCGTCGGCAGCGATTGAACGTAAACGCCGCCGGTCATCGTCACACTCGGATTCGTCAGGACGACTTTCTTGGAATTGACCAAATAATTTTGCCAGGCGCGAACCGCCGCGCCCGAACGCTTTGCCGAATTCATCACCGCCTGCAAGGCACTGCCGGAAGACTGCGCCTGCATCGAATAATTCATCGCAAAATTGTCAGTGACAATCAAATCGCCGTTGATCGTGTGAATTCCCAGCCGATTGAGTTCGTTGGCGACGGTGATGCCGTGTTCGTGCGTAAACATCGGATCGCGTCCTGACACATATAAATTTCCGTAAAGCGTTCCGCTCGCCTGATCAATTTGCCCGTCCGTCCAAATGCTGGTCGGGAAACGATATTCGGGTCCGAAAGTTTTCAAGACGGCGAACGCCGTGGCGATTTTGACGTTGGAAGCCGGATTAAAAGCGAAATTTGAAGAGCTGTCCAAAACGGTGCCGCCGTCGAGACTTTCGACCAGAATGCCCGAATAGCCGGGAATATCAACCTCGGCGAGAGCGGGAATCGAAGTGCGGCGCGCCACCGCCGAAGCCGGCGACGAACTGCCCGTTTTTTTGATCAGCGGCGCGGATGACGAATTTGAATTGCCGTCCGGCGCGGTCGGCTTTCCGGTTTGCACCGTAATCGGCTGCATCAGCGGGCGCGACGGCGGATTATTCGGCTGACTCGAAACCTGCGTGAAAACGGCGGTCGTCGAGCCGATCCACAAAACGAAAGCGATACTGAACCCGAAGGCTTTATTCCTGAGAATTCTATTCATATTTTTTATTTCGGTGTCGCGGGCAGGCTTCCCTTTTTTAGGAGACTGTTAAACTATACCACAGCCGCCGACCCGCTTTTCAAGCCTTAAAAATCTTTTTCCGTTTGACGCTCGAACAACGTGCGTTTCGATGAAATCTTTTAAAAATTAGATGCCGGAATTTCAAACCGGATATGGAAACCATTCATATCGCCGAGAGGCTGTTTGAAAACCTTTTTTTGCCTTTGCAAACGGTGGAAACGGTTGATGAATCGGTGCAGGAACGGCAGCGTAATATGTTTGCCGCCGCGTCAAACGCCGGACGGCGAAACGGATTGGTAAGGACTGACCAAATCGCCGGCGGCAAACCGTTTGTCTTGTAGAATTTCGGCAAATACGAGCGGCAGGTGCGGCAGAATGACGAGTTCGGCGCAAACTCGACGCGGCGCATTGATGCGTATGACAAATTTCTGCACGGGACAAAAACAATGTTGAAAGATATTTGAAAATAGAAAGCGGATGTGTTTTCGAGCTGGCATAGCTCTTGAATATATGAAAGAAACACCTCCGAATGCTTTGCCGCATTACGAGCAAACTTATCATTAGACCGGGGCGGAGTCGAGTTGTTGGCGAGTTTTTTGATTGCGATGATCCGGCAGAACACTTCAAATCTGGCGAGACTGGCAAATGTTTTAGACTTGTCAGCCAGGC
>JAYVKL010000299.1:0-6632 GCA_043768465.1 Pyrinomonadaceae bacterium | reverse complement strand
GTTGAAATAAATGTTGAAATAACCTGGGTTTTCTCTGCGTCCTCTGCGCCTCTGCGTGAAATTATTTCTCACGCAGAGGCGCAGAGGACGCAGAGAAGGAGTTTAAGCGATTAGCGAAATTCCAACTACTGCTTCACATAAGTTAATGATGTTTTGAGCAAATGTCCCGACAGAATTATTTTTCGGATGGTCGGACGAAAATCGGCGCGCGGCTGAACTTTGATTGAAAAGACGAAGAAGAAACCGGCTTGAGTTTGTTATGATATTTTTGAAATCTACTTTTTGAACGAAAATGCAGACGGCTTTTAACGATTATTTACCGACTTTGAGAAACGCGCTCGACATCGTGCTGGTCTTTATTCTCGTCTATTTCGTTCTGCGGCTTTTGCGCGGAACCCGTGCCGTGCCGACGGTCGTCGGAATGGCTTTGTTCGGGCTTTTATACTGGTTCGCCGTCGCGCAGGATTTGGCGACGCTCGAATTCGTGCTGCGTTCCACCGTGCCGTATATCGGCTTGGTGATTATCATTTTGTTTCAATCGGAAATTCGTCAGGCGTTGATTTATTTCGGCAACCGGCTGCACTTCCCTGTTTTGAGACGGCAGCGCGGGCAGTTGGGCGATTCGATCTATGACGAAATCGTGCTGGCGGCGACGACGCTTTCGACGGAAAAAATCGGCGCGCTAATCGTCATCGAACGCCGCGTCGGTTTGCGAAACCTGATTGATACCGGCGTAACGCTCGACGCGAAAATTACCTACGATCTGCTCGTCACGATTTTTAATCCGGCAACGCCTCTGCACGACGGCGCGGTCGTTATTCAAAACGAACGCATCGCCGCCGCTTCGGTTTTTCTGCCGCTAACGAAAAATCCGGGCATCTCGCGTGAACTCGGCACGCGCCACCGCGCAGCAATCGGCGTTACCGAAGGCTCGGACGCGGTTTCCATCGTCGTCTCCGAAGAAACCGGCTTGATTACCTTCGTCGAAGGCGGACGAGTCAAACGCAATCTCGACACGACCGCTTTGCGCGGCTTGCTGCTCAACGCGATGGACGTTTCCGTCGCCGCCGTAGTGCGCGAAACGTCCAAACCGATGAAGGAATCCGAAGCCGAAATTACGGTGGTTTGATGATTAGTTTCAGGTTTCAGGTTTCTGGTTCCAAGTTGCTGGTTTCAAACCTTTGGACTTGGAACCAGAAATCTGAAACCTGAAACCTGAAACCTGAAACCTGAAACCCAAAGCTATGCCTTTCCCGATTGAAAAACCTTTCCCGATTGAAACCCGCCGAATTTCGTTTCGACGATTGCTGAAGCGCATTTTTCTTGACGATTGGCTGATAAAATGCGTGGCGATGGTGATTACCGTCGCGCTCTGGCTCGGCGTGACCGGGCTGCGCGCCCCGACCACCGAACGCCTGCGGAACATCGCTCTTCGCCCGCGTGTTTCCGACCAAATCGAAGTGACGAGCATTTCCGCGCAGGAAGTTGATTTGCTGGTGACGGGCGACCGGCGCAAAATCGAACAAATCAAGCAGGACGGCTTGCTCGTGTTTTTGGATTTGACCGACGTTCAATCCGGCGACCGTTCGGTGCAGCTTACGCCGGAGAATGTCGCCGTCGAGCTGCCGACCGGCGTTCGGCTCGAAGAATTGCAGCCGAATAAAATCGCCGTCAAGCTCGAACGAGTCGAAGAAAAGGCAATCGCCATCAAGGTCGAAACCGAAGGCGCGGTCGCCGACAATTTTGAAATCTACAGCCAAACGATTTCGCCGCCGACGGTTCTGGTGCGCGGACCCGAAAGCGTTATCAGATCGCTCGATTTTATCCTGACCGAAAAAATCGGGCTGGAGAGCCAGCAAACGGATTTCACCGTTCTGAGAGTTCCTCTGAATATCATCAACCCGGAAGTTAAATCGCTCGATACGACGGTGGTTGACGTGGCGTTTCACGTCGGCGAAAAGCGCGTCGAACGAATGTTTATCGTTCCTGTCCAATCGGAAAAGAAACGCGCAACCGTCATTTTATTCGGCGGGCGTTCGCTCATCGAATCCCTGAAAGCCGAAGGATTGCGCGTCGAAAACATCAAAAACGAAGCGGGCGAAAACACTCTAAAACTCAACCTACCGCCTGAAATGCAGGACAAAATCGAGATCAGAAAACTTAAATGAAATGAGGAATGCCAATGACGGCTGACGTTAAATCTCATTTCTCATTCGGCCGCCAGCCAGACGCGCAGATCGTCGCGCATCGCGTCGGTGATAACGTGTTTTGCCGCGTAGCATTTCGATTGCAGACGCGGCACGATTTCCTTTAACCTGCGCTCAAAGGTTTGGAATTTTTCGAGCGGATAAAACTCGTCATCATCGCCGTAAAGATACCGAACATCGGCATTCAACTGCCGATAATCTTCGTTGGTCGCCAAATCCGAAGGAATTCCGCCGCTGATGCCGGCGACTCCGCGAATCTTTTCGGGATGCGTGAAGGCGAAACGAAAGTTCAGCGCACAGGCTTGCGAAAATCCGAAAAGATAAACCCGTGAATCGTCAATCACGTTTTCGCCCGCCAGTTTTTCGATGATCCGCAGCACGAAATTTTGATGAATCGCCACCGACTCCGCCGCTTTGAAATCGGTCAGCCAGCCGAAGCCGACTTTGTAGCCGTCACCGGTCGGTCGAAAATGCTGGTGCGGAGCCTGAATCGAGACGACGGCGAAATCTTCGGGCGCGACGAGCTTTGCCTCGCGCATCATATAACGCTTGTGCGCCCCGTAACCGTGAACCGCGACGAGCAGAGGCGCGGGTTTGACGCTGTTTTCGGGCAGATGCAAATCATAATAAAGTTTGATTTCAGCGGTTAAATGCAAATCGGTTTCGAGCATAATTTTAACTGACCGTTTTCAGCCATTCGGACGGATTGACCGCGCTGCGCGGAACTCTCGAACGCTTTAGTTTGTAGATTTTCTTTTCCAGACCGTGCAGATTATTCTTAAGAACAATGTGCGGAATCAGGCGGCTCAGCTTGCGGTAGAGAGAAAGTTTGACGGCGCGAAATCGCTCGCCCGTTTTTTCGTCCGCCCGGTATTGCGCCCAGCCGATTGAGCCGCAAAAACCGCTCGCCCCGAAGTGCGGCGACAGCAGAATATCTTCCATAAAAACGCGAATGCCACCGTCGAATTCGTGCAGCACGTCGTGAATCGCCACGATTGCGCCGTCCGCCAGATGCGGCGCGAAACCGTCAAAGTCGAGCTTCGTCCCTTTATAAGTATGATCGCCGTCAATCCACAAAAACCGCAGCGGGCGCGTCCAGGTTTCCGCCAATTTGTGAGAAAAAGTCTGGTGAAATTCGATGAGGTCGGCGACGTTGCAGCGTTCGATATTCGCCAGGAAGTCTTTCAGCGAAGATTCGTCGCCGCGCAAATCGGGGTCGGTTTCCGATGGCGCGGTCAGCGGGTCAACCGCGTAAATTTTCGCGTCGCCAGCCAACTGCGCGGCTTTTGCTAGAACGACGGTTGACTTGCCTTTGAAGCTGCCGATTTCCAGCACGTCGCCCGCCGCCGTCGGACACGCCGCCGTCAGCGCGAGAAAACGCATCTCGTTCGGCGACAAAAAACCTTCGACCGTCGCGGCTTCTTCAAGGAGATTTTCGACGAAGGAATCGTAATTTTCCGGCAGCTTTTTCATAATCGTCTTAACGGCGAGAATTCAGTTTAGCATTTACCGTTTGCCGTTTACCATTTATCATTAATCGTTAAGCCCCAAAAAATTATGACGGAACTCCTTAAAAAACTCGACGCTTTAGCCGCCGTCGAAACGGAAAACAAACTCGTCCGACAGCTCGAAAGAATCGCATTCGTTTTTATGATTCTGATGTTCGTCTTCGCGCCGCACTCGATTGCGGCGACGCAAATCGCGTGGCTCGCGGGAATGTTCGCGTGGTTCGTGCGCCAATTTATCAGCCCGCGCCCGCGCCTGCGGCGAACGCCGCTCGACGCTCCGCTGTGGATATTTTTCGCGTGGTCTCTGCTCACCTCGATTTTTTCCTACGATCCGCCGACCTCGCTCGACAAACTCCGCAACGTCGCCCTGTTTCTGATTTTCTATTACATTATCAACGTCCTTAAAACTAAACGCGCCGTCGTTTTTATGGCTTCGACGCTGATTTTGTCGGCGATGGTCAGCGTCGTCTGGACACCGATTGAACGAGTTTTCGGGCGCGGCGTGGAAATCTCGAACGTTGGCGCGGCGAGCCTGTTTTCAAAAACAATCTTGACGAACGGCGACACGATTCTTAAAGCCAACAACCGGAAAATTTCCACGCCCGAAGATTTATTAACGGAAATCGAAGCTAACGACGCGACGAGCATCTATTTTTATCGTCCCGATTTTTACTCAACCGTCGAAGTTAAACGCGCCGACCTGCTCGGCGGCGCAAACGCCCTCGAACGCCTCGGCATCGGCGGCTGGAAGCCGAGCCGCAACTGGCGTTCGGCGGGATTTTTAAGTCATTACGCTACTTTCGCCGAAGTTTTGCAGTTGATTATTTCACTCACTTGCGGGCTTTTCATCGCCGATTTCGGGCGTAAAAAAGCCGCTCAATCGAACGCCTCGAAACCCGACAAGCCACGCCTTTTTCCCGTCTCTTTTTCTCCGCTGCTTTTTTTCTGCGTCGCGGCGATGGCACTCGCGCTGCTTTTGACCGTTACCCGCGCCTCGCAAATCGGGTTTTTATGCTCGGCTTTTTTCATCGTTTACCTGGGCGCAAACCGGAAAATGTTGTTGATTTTGGCGGCGATTGTTTTACCGATTGCGTTCGGCGGCGTTTATTTTATCCAGCAAAGCCGCCACGTCGGATATTTCGATGCCAACGACGATTCGACCAGAGACCGTCTCACATTCTATCGCAAAGGCTTTAATTTATGGACGGAAAACGCGCGAAATTTCTCCATCGGCGTGGGAATGGACTCAACCAAGCGTTACATCAAGGAGTGGAATTTGTATGACAACCAGGGAAATCCGATGGGACATTTTCACTCGACACCGCTGCAATTAGTCGTCGAGCGCGGTTTGCCCGCGTTGTTTTTGTGGCTCTGGGTTTTGTGGGTTTACGGGCGAATGTTGCTGCAATGGCTCAAAAGTAAACACTCTTCAGCCGACCGGCGCGAAAAGGGAATTGTGTTGGGCGCGTTCGGCGGACTCGTCGGTTTCGCGTCCGCCGGAATCGTTCACTATAATCTCGGAACGGCGATGGTGGCGATGGTTTTTTTTATGATGATGGGTTTGAGCGCGGCGATCATTAAAAACACGGAATCAATAGCGGTTTTTCAGAGCATCAAGCGGTAACGAGTTGGCAAAAGGCAACCGGCAGCACTACAAATGTTTTCAAACCAGCCTGACGGTTAAAGGTTTTCCACAATTGAAGTTTCGCCCGCCAGGATTTTTTCAATCGCCTCGATCACGTCTTTTACCGAAACTCTTTTGATACATTCCGCCTCGGCAAACTCTCGGCAAAAATAACCCGCGCACGGCTGGCACGGCATTTTTTCCTGAACGATTTGGTTCGCCGCTTCAGTCCAGGGTCGCCAATGATTGATGTTTGACGAACCGAAGATGACGACGCTCGGAACCTTGACTGCCGCCGCGATGTGCGCGATGCCCGAATCATTGCCGACGAAGATTTTCGCTTTCGATGCCAAAGCCGTGATTTCGGGCAAGGTCAAATCATCGAAGATATGAATCGGGACGCGCGCCATTTCGCAGAGATTATCTAAAATTTGCCGCTCATTTTTGGCGGCGACGGCGATTGTCGGCAGATTCTTCTCGAACAGACTTTCGGCGATGCGTGCAAAGTTTTCCGTCGCCCACTGCTTCGTCTCGAACGCGGCGACCGGGTGGATCAGAGCAAAGGCGGAAGGCGGAAGGCGGAAGGCGGAAAGTTTTCTTTCAATCGAATTTCGGGCGGACTCGGTGACGGTCAAGCAACTTTTCGGTTTATCCTCGACGGGAACGCCGACGGAACCGAGCAGGGCGAGCTGCTGTTCGGCGGAATGCGCGTGTTCGGTTTGCCAGAATTCGAGCGGCGAAGGAGCGCGATGCGTATAAAGAAAATGGTATTGATAACTCGCCGAGCCGACGCGATATTTCGCGCCGCTCGCCCGCACGAAAAACGTTGCCGTCGTGCCGCCGTGCAGATTAAAGACGACATCGTATTTATTGCGGCGAATTTTCCAGGCGGTTTCAACGCGCGATTTTTTATCTTTTCCGACGCTCAATACATTATCAACCGCGTCGAAACCTTCCAAAACCGGCGCAACCCAATCTTCCAGCAAAATATCTATCCGCGCTTCGGGCAGAAATCTCCGCAGAGCGACGAGCGACGGCGTTGCCAAAACCGTATCGCCGATTGAGCGCAGACGAACCACGAGAACGCGCTGAACTTTACTCCAATCAATTTTAGGCAACGGATAATGGATAACGGGTAATGGATAATTAAGAGTCAATCATTCCATTATCCATTATCCGTTATTCATTATCCACTTACAGGGCTTTCCTATAAAAAATATGTGCCGCCATCGAAGCCGCTAAATCATTGCTGCTTTCCGATTCACAATTATTTCTTTCAGAAAAGTTCAACCT
>JAYVKL010000298.1:0-13741 GCA_043768465.1 Pyrinomonadaceae bacterium | reverse complement strand
GTCCCGGAACAAAATCAAAAAGTCGGCACAGGAAAAATTCCTGTGCCGACTTTTTGATTTTGTTCCGGCACCAAACTTTTTTGAACGAATCGAGATGATTACAATTTTCTGAGCGCACCGGAAGCGCGTGAAACTCTTTAATCAAGTTGTTTTATAATTCGACTATTTCTAGTTTTCACCAGTCATCACTGGCGCATTGATCGAACACGGGCAATTTGATTTTCGCAAATGCGCTCGGCGTGGCGGAAACTGCCGATTTACCGGCGGCAAACGCCGGCGGGAAATCTCACGGCACGAAAAACGAATCGCCTTCAGGTGCGATAATTTCGGCGCGAGCAGGGAAAGTGAAATTTCACGCCGAAACATAAAGGGCGCACAGCAAAGGCGAAGAAAATTTAACCGCAGATTTACACAGATTAACGCGGATGAAAAAAAGATAAAAATTAAGTTGGTAAATTTTTTTCATTCGGTTTTGATTTTATCCGTGTAAATCCGTGTTCATCTGTGGTTAAAATTACTATTTCGTCCATTTGTCGGCGATGTGAACGTCAACTTTGACGGGAACTTTGGTGATATATTCTTCGCCCGCCGCGCACATCGCTTTTTCTAATTTGTCCGCCGTTGTCTGCGCTTCGGCGGCATCAACTTCGACGATGATTTCGTCGTGGACGATGTTGACCAAACGCGCCGAAGTTCCTTTGATTGATTGGTGCAGAAGATGCAGAGCGCGTTTCAGAATGTCGGCGGACGTTCCCTGAATCGGCATATTTTTACCGTTTCTCTGCGCCAAAGACGCGGCTTTGCGATCTTCCGGTTCAAATCTAAAGCGCGACAATCTACCCGAAGCGGTTCGGGCAGAGCGTTCGGTCGTCACCTTTCGCGCCGCTTCCCGCAGCCACGAATCGAGTCCGCGATACGTCGCAAAATACTTTCGCATAATGTCTTCGGCGTTGGTTTGGGAAAGTCCGGTCATCAGCGCGAACCGTTGCGAGCCGATGCCGTAAACGACACCGAAATTCAGACGTTTGGCGAAACTGCGCTGGTCGGAGGTGACATCTTCGGGCTTGGCGTTGAAAACCTGCGCGGCGGTGATCGTGTGGAAATCCGCGCCGGAATGAAAGGCTTTGATAAAGTTTTCGTCTCTGGAAAATTCGGCTAAAATTCGCAGCTCGACTTGCGAATAATCGGCGATAATCAGCTTTCTGCCTTCGGGAGCGCGGAAACAATGCCGATAATTTTCGTCGTGCGGAATCTGCTGAATATTCGGCTTGGAACAGTTATGAACGCATATTTCATTGGCGATAAAATTGTGTTCGCCTTCGACTTCCAAATCGAACACGCGCCGCTTTCCGACCTTTCTGACCGAAGTTACCGCGTGATTGTAAGCTAATCCGCGTTCCTGACAAACCGCTTTGAGCCGCCGTGTTCCGACACCTAATCTCTCCGCCGCCACGCAGGTATTCCGGCTTTCGGCAAGAGCCGCGAGAATTTTCTTATCGGTCAGATAAATGCCGTTTGTGTTGTAACGGGACGCGACGGCTTTAATGCTCAAATCCGTCCGGCGGCATTTTTGCTTGAATGTTTCAAAATCCATCTCGACAAAAGTCGGTCTGCCTTTAGCTTTGGCAAGCATTTTCATCAAACCGAAACGCGAAACGGATTTCCACAAATGATTTTCCTTGCCGTATTTGGAAGGCGGACGATTAGCCAACGCTTTCAGGATATTGAAACGGGAAGCGGCGATTCGCGCCGGAGCGGAAGCGTGGCGGGAAGCGTGTTCCGAACTCGATAGAATCTCCAGGTTTTCGATTCGATTATCCGTTTTGTTTTCGTTCCGGTGGTGAATGTGCATTACACTGTCGGCGCGAAAATGTTCGCGCTTGAGAAACCGTTCTTCGAGTTCCATAAAGCGATTCGTGCCGTATAACCGAACGCGGAAACTTTCGCCTTTTCGATTGACAAAGGCTTTTCGCAAGTGAAAAAGTTTGTCGCAGCGTTTCAGATTTTGTGCTTCCTGCCAGCCTCTATACTTAGTTCGTATTTTGTGGTCGGGAGTTGTGATGAGACTTCCGGTTGACCGGTCGCCGGAACTTTGCCATTTGATTTCGACGCAATCCCGAACGCCGTTGTCAAAAACATTCAAAACGCGCCGCACGGTCGGCTCGCCGTTTTCCTTGTAGCAATAAACCAAATCACCCTTTTTAATTTTTTCAATCGGCACTCGCTCGCCCGGAACGTCAATTAAAGTTCCTTCGGCAACACAGGAAAATCTGCCGGTCGGCGCACCGATCTGGCGAAAGTCGGCGTGGATTCTGCCGGTTTGCGGTTTGATGAATTCGAGAATGTTCTCGCCGAAGCTCGTCAGATTTTTCGCCACGCCGCGATATTCCAGGAGTTTGGCAACTACCGGAAATTCTAAAGCGAGCGGCTGCAACTGCCAGCCGCGAGTCGTTTCGGGAACGGGAACGCCGAGATTCTTGAGCGCGTCGGTTACTTGATTCTGCGAGTCGAGATTTATTTCCGTCACGCCAAACAGCGAGGCTTGCGCGACACCCGCCGAAAGCATCTGCTGGAGTTCCATCGCCACTCTGCCCTGCGATATTTTTACTTTATCCAACTGTTCGCGCCAGCAAACCGCGTCGAGATAAAAGCCGTTTAACTCCATCGCGGCAATCGGGAGAACGCAGTCGAATTCGAGTTTGGCGACTTTTATCAATTCGTCGGCTTTTAGTCTTTCGACGATTTTCTCGCGCAGTGGAATCATCGTCGCGGCATCGCGGGCGGCGTATTCGATTTGCGATTGCGAAAGTTCCGGCGCACTCCAATCGCTGACCTGCTCCGATTTATCGAGTTCGGTGTTGAGAAAATGACTGGTTACGTCGGCGAGCGAATGTCTTCGATCCTGATCGCCCGCCGCGATGATTTGACTGGCGAGCAAAGTGTCGAACACGCCGCCGAGTTCCGCGCCCAGATGATGCAAAACCCATTTCGCGTCGAACTTGGCGTTGTGCGCGATTTTTATCGGTTTCGGCGCGCTCAATAAATCACGCAAAGGCTGCAATTCGGCGGAATTCTTTAAATCGCCGCGTTCGGCAAACGGCTTCAAATCAATAACTTTCGTATCCTTGCCCGTGCTTAACTGCACGAGCCGCAAACTTCCTTGATATGGATCGAGCGCGGTCGTCTCCGTATCGAAACCCAAAAAACCCTCTTTTTGCAATTCTTCGCAGGCCTTTCCCAAAGCGTCCGCGTCGGTGATTAACTGAAAATAAATTTCCATAGGTTTAATGGTAAATGGTAAATGGTAAATGGTAAATGGTAAATGGCGAGTGGAAGAAGTTTCGGGTTTCAGGTTTCAGGTTTCAGGTTTCAGGTTTCAGGTTCCAAGTTCCAGGTTCCAGACTCAAGGTTCAAAGTCTGAAACCTGGAACTTGGAACCTGAAACTTGGAACCTGAAACTCGAAACCCGGAACCGCCAACAGTTAAATTTCTCTTAATTCACCATTTACCATTTACCATTTACCATTTTTAATCTATACTTATGTCAGTTTGCCGGAGAAGATTTTCGATTTAACCACTCGTTAGATCGGGCAAACGTCAAAGATTATTAAGAATTACATAAAATTTAGCTTTTCTGACAAGAGCATTTTCGACGGGTTCGAGCGCGGTCAAACGAAATTTTGCGCTCCCTTTCGAGAGATAAAACGAGGCGGCTAACAATCGCTTTTGATAAAAAAAGATTCCAGCGTAAAAAACTCAAAGTTCTAATTGTTTCGGAATAAACTCCTAAGAACAAAATAAAAACTTGCACAACGCCAAATCTGCTCAGGCATTCGAGTTAAAAATTCAAGTTTAAAAATTCCCGATAATCCAAAAGCGTTCATCTTCCGGCAACCGAAAAAGTCAGCGGTCAGCGGTCTGTCGTCGTGCGTAAAACCACCTGACACGCCTTCTAAATTTATCACCTCTGATTCTACAAATTAAATGCACAAAATATGTCAAAAGAAATGATTATCAGCGTCAACGGACGCGAAAAAAAGATTGCCATTCTCGATAACGGGCGCGTTTCCGAATTTTACATCGAACGCGGCGACGAAGAAAATTCCGGCATCGTCGGTAATATCTATAAAGGGCGCGTGATGCGCGTTTTGCCCGGAATGCAGTCGGCGTTCGTCGAAATCGGTTTGGAGCGCGATGCGTTTCTCTACGTTTCCGACTTTTTCGATGAGGAAGAAGAAATCGAACGCATCGTGATGGAGAAATCGAAAAAATCCACGCCCGAAGAAGCCAAACGCGAGGCGGACGAACAAATTCAAAAAGCCCGGCTCGAACGCGAAAAGCAGATGGAAGCCGTGCAGGAACTCGCTGAACCGTCGGCGGAAACTTCAACGGAAAACGACGATGACGAAAGCGTCGAAGAGCAGGACGAACCGATAAAAGCTCAAATCAAAGAAGAACCTTCGAGAGACCGGCAGGGCAGATCGCGGCGCGGCGGCAAAAGAGAAAGACAGGAACAAACGCAGCCATCGCCGGTCGCCAAAGAAACGGAAATGTTTGCGGACAAGGAATTTAAGGAGACTGAAAAGTCTGAATTCGCCGGCGATTTCAAGGAATTGTCCGCCGACGAAATCGAAGAGGTGAATTTCGCTTTTGAATCGGCTGAACCGACACCGCTTTTTGATTTGGAAGATTCGGGTTTTGAACGAATCATTGACGACGAGGAAACGACCGGCGATATGTTCAAAGATGCGTATCGGCAGGAAGCGATTACGGACAAAGTTCGCGCCGTCGAATTCGATATGGAAAGCACGGCGACCGCCGAAGTCGGTTCCTTGCTCGATTCGGTGACGAACGACGGCGGCGGCTTCGAGCGCATCGCCGATGACGATGACGAAGATTCACAGCCGGTTGTCGTCGAAAAATCGAAAGCCGGACGCGGCAGACGCGGCGGAAAAAATAAGCCGAAAGGCGGGCAAGCGGACAATTTGAAAGGCGGCGAAACGGCAAAGCAAACCGACACCGAAACGGAAGATTCGCAATCGAAAGCGAAAAGCGCGACGAAACCGAAAAAGCCTGCTAAAAATGCGGAAGATGGCGGCGAAGCCGAACTAAAGTCGAAAAATCCGATGAATCGCAAAAAAGATCGCGGCGGCAAAAAAGCCGTTAAAAAAGAAGTTTTGCCGGACGCGGAAGCCGGAATTAAAGAATCGGATTCGACGGCGGAAATGGCGGTGCGGCGCGGCGGGCGCAATCGCCGCCGTCCGAACGAGCGTCCTGAAAATACCGACGCGCCGGAAGCTGAAGAAACGGTTTCGCTGCGAATCGTCGCCGAACCCGAACCCAAAATCGAACCCGTCAAACCGACATTTCAGCCGCCGAGCAGCCGCCCGAATAATCCTCGAAACGAAAACCGCAGCGAAAGTAATAGAGGCGAAAGAAGCGAGAGCAACAGAAACGAAAGTCGAAACGAAAGCGGCAGAACCGACAATCGAAGCGATAACCGAACCGACAACATCCGACGCGAACGAAGCAGCGGCGGCAGCACCGGAAACACGCGACGCGACCGCGAGCGAAATCAGCCGACGATTACCGACTTGCTCCGTGAAGGACAGGAAATTCTCGTTCAAATCGCCAAAGAACCAATTGCTAAAAAAGGCGCGCGAATCACTTCGCACATCGCTCTGCCCGGCAGGTTTTTAGTTTATATGCCGACGATTGAACATTTGGGCGTGTCGCGCAAAATCGAATCGGCGAGCGAGCGCAGCCGTCTGAGAGTGGCGATTCAAAAGATTCGCAGCGAGGAAGAAGTCCCGAGCGGCGGCTTTATCGTTCGCACCGCCGGTGTCGGCGTTCCCGAACTGGATTTGCGGCAGGATGCCAAATACCTGGTTCGCACCTGGATGGATATGAAGAAAAAGGCGGAGAAATCGAAATCGCCCGCGCTCGTCCATCAGGATTTGGATATTATTCAGCGACTTCTGCGCGATCAATTATCCGACGATTTCACGGCGATTCGCGTTGATTCCGAAGAGGAATATCAACGCATCGTCGAGTTTATCAACCAGATTCAGCCGCGAATGGTCAACCGCGTCAAACTCTACACGCGCGATCAGCCGATTTTGGAAGAATACGGTGTGCAGGAAGAGATTGACAAGGCGTTGAAACCGCGCGTTTGGTTAAAATCCGGCGGCTATCTCGTCATCAATCAAACCGAAGCTCTGGTGGCGATTGATGTCAACACCGGCAAATTCGTCGGCAGGGGAAATGCGCGGCTCGAAGATACGATTACGAAAACGAATATGGAAGCGGTTGACGAAATCGCCCGCCAGATTCGCCTGCGCGATCTGGGCGGAATTATCGTTCTCGATTTGATTGATATGGAAGACCGGCGCAACCGCAACAAGGTTTCCCAAGCGTTGCAGGAAGCGTTGCAGGGCGACAAATCGCCGACGAAAGTGTTGTCTTTCAACGACTTCGGTTTGATTATTATGACGCGCAAACGGGTCAAACAATCGCTGGAAAGAACGATGTGCGAGCCGTGTCAATACTGTGAAGGCGCGGGCTGGGTCAAATCGGCGCAGACAATTTGCTACGAAATTTTGGGCGAAGCCCGACGGCTTTCCAAAAGCGTGGACGACGTTCGCCAAACAACTCTGCGCGTTCATCCCGATGTCGCCAAAGCCCTGAACGAATCGGAGAATACGATTTTGGAAGAAATCGAAGCCTATCTCGGCAATGTTGACGTGACGGGCGACAAATCAGTTCACCAGCAGCAGTTTGATTTCGCGTTTATTTAGGAGTTTTTAGCCACGAACAAACACAAAAAGAACACGAAAATAAAGCTGAAATTTTCGTGTTCTTTTTGTGTTTGTTCGTGGCTAAAATTTTTTTTGGGAATTTATAATTTCAAATCCTTTTTCAATTCTTTAGAGCTATTTGGCTTGGTGAAAATTTTTTCGGAAATCGTCTTGTTAAATTCGAGGGTTTCGTAATTGATGCGGCTGGTTTGCGCTCCGTTCGAGAAATGGTCAACGATGAGCGGCGTTTTGACTCCTTGAAAATCTACAAACTGCGCGTAGCGATCTTCTTCCTTAATCTCTTCTTTGTCGGCGTTCGTGCGTTTGTAAAGTGCTTTCATCGGCAGATATTCGTCCGAAAACTCAAACTCGACTGCAAATTCGTCGGCAAAAGTCAGCTTCACGACTTCGCTCCGTTTGCCGAGCGTCGCCGGACGCTTGCCGACATAGCTCAACACCACTTTGCCGCGCCAATAACCGCGCAGCAGATTATCCAAACTGACGCGCAGACTGCGTTTGAAGCTTTCGATCTGCTCTTTGTTCTGCAAATTGATGGTTTCCGCGCCGCCGTCGAAAATCCAGCCGGTCTCGCCGGTGTTCGCCTGGACGGTTTTCACGCCGCCGTCTTTAAATTCCGTGCGCTCTCTGTCGGGATAAACGATGACATCGGTAAACGATTGAAACGAAATGACCGCGCCTTCACGGATGACGCTGAATCTGCCGCGCCCGACGGTTGATTTGACCTGCAAATACTTTTCGCCGCCGAGCTTTTCGACGACTTTTTTCAAAACGGCTTCGGCTTTTTCGTCAACTTTTAAATCACCTGTTTGTTTGACTTCAACACGGTCAGATTCTATTTTCCAACCACCTCCGAAATTGTATAGAACAGTTTTGGAGACGTTTATAGGCTTATTATCTTTGATTGCAGGCTCAAACCTAATTTTTTTTGCCGCTTCGACAGCGTTTTCAGTTAAGCCGTATGGCAGTGATGAAATAGGGAAAATTCCCCCTATTTGTCCATTCGCAAGAAATTCAACTTTGAGGGCAATTGTTCCTTGAGTTTCTATATTTATCTTTTTTTGCTCTTCCGATAATTGCGGAGTCGGTTTTTCTAAAATTTTTAGCTGGCTTGATCCTTGACCATAAGTTGTAAAGCAGAATAGCAAAACAAAATTCAATAAGAAAACGATATTTTTCATAAAATTACATGTAAAAGAAAAGGCTCCAGCGAAATTTTTATCACTGAAGCCTTCTGGCTGAAAACAATTTCCAGACGATTTAATTCAAACTGAAAGCGGCGGTCGGTTTGATAACGATTTCGCCGTCTTCCGCTTCGACGGAAAATCTCGCCGCCGATGTCCATTGGTTGGTAATCGGCAATTTGATTTTCTGGTCAATGTGCCGCTTCAAAAACCGTGCGCCGTAAGTTCGGCTGTAACCTTTTTCGGTTAGCAAATCAATCGCCGGTTCGGTGATGTCAAAGACTTTTCCCTGCCGCTCCATATTGCGCTTTAATTTGTTCAGATAAAGTTTGGCGATGTCGCGGACTTCATCCATCGTCAGCGGCGAGAAAACAATTATTTCATCAATTCGATTGCGGAACTCCGGCGAAAATCTCGTTTCGGCGGCTTTCATCACATCGCCGGTGATTTCTTTGATTTCGCCTTTTGATTTCATACCGAAACCAAGCGGTTTTTCGTATTTTTTAAAGTTCTCCGATCCTAAATTGGAAGTCATAATGACGATGGCATCCGACAAATAAACCTTTTTGCCGCGTCCGTCCGTCAACCAACCTTCGTCGAAGGCTTGCAGAAAAATGTTCATCAAATACGGATTTGCCTTTTCAACCTCGTCCAAAAGTAAAACCGTATAGGGATTTTCCCGAAGCTGTTCGGTCAAAATTCCGCCGCGTTCCGAACCGACGATGCCGCGCGGCATTCCGATCAGTTTTTCGATGCCGACCGTGCCTTCGCCGTATTCGGACATATCAATCCGCACCATTTTCTGCTCGTCGCCGAACATAAATTCGGCAACCGCTTTGGCTAATTCGGTTTTGCCGACTCCGGTCGGACCTAAAAATAATAAAACTCCGTCCGGCGCGAAATGATTGTCTTTCAATGGACCTTTGTTCAGCCGCAATCTTTCCGCAACGGCGCGAACCGCGTCTTTTTGCCCGATCACGCGATTGCCGATGTCCGCTTCCATCACGGAAAATCTATCGGAAGTTTCGCGGTAAATCATATCTTTCGGAATCCGCGACTCCTGGGAAATGACTTCAATAATGTGTTCGGCACGAACGACCAAAGATGTCGGCTCGTTGATTTCAACTTTGACCGAAGCCGTGTCCAGCCAGCCGATTGCTTTGTCCGGCAAATGCAGATTGCGAATGTATTTCGGTGACATTTCCAGTGCAGTATTGATTGCTTCGTCGGAAATCGTGACCGAATAGTTTTTCTCAAGGCGCGGACGCAAACCCAAGAGAATTTCTTTGGTTTCTTCAATCGTCGGCTCGTCAACTTTAACCAATCGAAAACGTCTGGCGAGAGCTTCGTCCTCGCCGATATATTCTTTATATTCGGTTAAAGTCGTCGCGCCGATAATTCTTAATTCACCGCGCGCCAAGGACGATTTGAACATATTGCCCGCATCCGACGACGTTCCCATCGCCGCGCCCGCGCCGATAATCGTGTGCGCTTCGTCAATGAAAAGGATGATGTTGGTCTTTTCCTTAACTTCGTCAATGATGCCTTTGATGCGTTCTTCAAACATTCCGCGCAACATCGTGCCGGCGACTAATCCGCCCATTTGAAGCTGCACGATGTGCGAGTCGCGCAGACGTTCGGGAACTTTTTCCGGTTCGAGTTCGATCATTCGCGCCAAGCCTTCGACGACCGCCGTTTTACCGACTCCCGGTTCGCCGACGAGCATCGGCGAATTGGAACGCTCGCGGTGCGACAGGATTTCGATCATCTGCCGAATCTCGCGCTCGCGCCCGATGGTCGGCGGAATTTTGTCCTGTCTGGCTAACTTATTCAGCGACACGCCGAAGTGTTTTAAATATGAAGGCAATTCATATTTCTTGCGCGAACGCTCTTCTTCCTTTTCGATTTTGCGGATGCGCGTTCGCGCCGTCTGCGCCAATTCTTCGGCAGGCACTCCCAAATTCTGCAAAACGTCGTTCAAAAGACTGCGCTCGTCGTTCGATAAAACGTAAAAAATATCGCTGCCTTCGATCACGCGCCGCCCTTGCGAACGCGCCCGATCCATCGCTTTTTTGAACAGTTCGGTCGTCTCCGGCGCGATGCGAAAACCTTTGCCGGTGTGCTGTCGTCCGGCTTCCAGACGTTTCTCGATCAACAGTTTGACCGAGCGCGGATCAACCGCCAAATCGCGCATCGTCGCGTTAAAAAGTTCGGCTTCTTCGTTCGCCAGCGCGTGAAGAATATGTTCGGTCGCCACATAATTCTGGTCGCGCTTTCTCGATTCGTCGAGTGCAACTTCCAAAACACGCTGTCCGCTCTCGCTGAATTTATCTTTATATGCGTCTATATCTGCCATAAAACTCCCAAAAAATAGATTGTAAACTTTCGCCTGTTTTGATGCCGATTATGGAAACGCCGTTGCGCCCCGATTGGTTTCATCTTAACACTTCGCTCGTCGGGTTTGTAAATAATAAGCGAGTAAATTTGCCGGTCAAAAAGAAAATAACCACCGGCTCGAAAAATCCGAATGCCGACGCGGTTCTTTAAACCGAACAAGGCGTTTGCCTTATCGAGCAAAACGCCTTGTGAAAATTTAATTTGTCGAATCGCTACAAACTGAAGTTAAAACTGACAAAGCCGGTCGCTTTAGTCGCCTGCCCGTCGCGTGTAAACGGTTTGAACTTCCATTTTTTCACCGCGTCGGTCGCCGCCCTTTGCAGCATCGCCGGACCCGATAAATTCTGCACTCCGGCGACTTGTCCGTTCTCGTCAATCACCAAATCAACTTTGACGATGCCGGTCATTCGCATACTTCGCGCCATCAGCGGATAAACCGGATTGGATTTCTGCGTGGCGTAATTAACCAGGGAACCGACTTCAATCGGCGATAAACTTTTCGCTTCGTCCGTTTTGACCTTTACCGGCGGTTCGACTTTATTTTCGATCTTCGCCGCATTCGCCTCTGGTAAAGTCGTTTCGACGCGCCGAATGCGACTTTTCGCCGCCGCCTTCTCCGAACTTCCGCCGGTCGGGTCAGCCGATTTTTCGCTTTGCTCCGCTGTTTGCTCGCCGCCCGTCGGAGTCGGCGGCGGCGCGACCTTCGTCACCGCAAGTTTTTCAGGTGAAGTCGGAACCGGTTGAAAAACCGGCGCGGTTTCGTTTGTTTTGGGAAGATTGACGGTTGTCAGATTGGGATTAGAACCGGCGGTTGAATTGGCGACGGTGTTCGACGGGGTTTCGCTCACGGCATTGACGACGACGCTTCTCGAATTGGCTAGGTTTTCACGCGCGTCGGCGGTTTCGTTTTTCCAGCGATTGGCATCGAAATTGTCGCGGGCGAGACTGCCGCGCGCGTTCGTCGCCTCTTCCATCAAAGCCATCGCGTTGGCAGCCTGCGTTTTATTTTTTCCCAGAACTTTCGTTTGCTCAACGACTTTTTCGAGCGTTTCCCGCATTTTATCAACGTCGTTGACGGCATCTTTCGGCAGATTGCGGTCGGCAACGCTCAAGCCGAGCGCACGATAACGCTCCATCTGATTTTTCGCGCCTTTAACGACTTGTCCGGCGACCGCGAAATAATTCTCCGAAGCGTTCGGCTTGGGTGATTTGGAGAGTTCGCTCAAAAAATCCTGAGCGCGTTTGTAGTCGCCCTGTTCGAGAAAACTGTTCATCAAAAGTACGTTGGTCACGCCGTTAACGGTCGGATCGCTCGTCTCGCGCCGGATGTTTTCGAGTTCGTAAATCGCCGCGTTATAATTTCTCACCGCGATAAAGGCTTTGGCTTTCGAGACGCGCTCGCGCATTACATCGCCGGAAGTCTGCGCTCGAACCAGCGTCGAAATTGTAAAAATCAGAAAAAACGAAGCTAACAAACTTCTCAAATTAAGCGGCATTTTCGAGTCTCCTTAAATATAACTTTCGGACTGTAATCTTCCGCGTTCAAAGAATCGTCCGAATACGTTTCAAAAGAAAACGGCTTTGGTGCGTGTTTTACTGAAAACCCGCTTTCTTTATTTTGATAGACTTGTGATGATTTTTTGACGATATGCGTTTGCGTCTTTCTTTATAACATCTTCGTCCAGTGTGAGCAAACGTCTATCGCGCATTACGACTGCGCCGTTGATAATTACCGTGCGGACATCGCTCGCCTTGGTCGCGTAAACTAACGAAGAATAGACGTTATAGAACGGCGTTTGGTGAATACTGTCAAAATCCAGAATCACGATGTCGGCGCGTTTGCCCGTTTCAATCGAGCCGATTTCTTTTTCCAGATGCAACGCCCGCGCCCCGCGAATCGTCGCCATTTCAAACGCTTGTTCGGCGGGAACGACCTTTTGATCGCCGGAAATCAGTTTGTGCAGTTTCGCCGCCGTGTCCATCTCTTCCCATAAATCCAAATCGTTGTTCGATGCCGCGCCGTCCGTCCCCAAACCGACCGGCAAATCCATCTTCAACATCATCGGCACGGGCGCGACACCGGCGGCGAGCTTCATATTCGACTGCGGGTTATGCGCGATGCCGACACCGCGCATTTTCAGTATTCCCAGTTCGTGTTCGTTCGCTTGAACGACGTGCGCGGCGATCACGCGGTTGCTCAAAAAACCGATGCTTTCGACGAATTCAATCGGGCGAATGCCCTGATGTTTCTGCTGGATAAACGCGGTTTCAGTTTCGGCTTCCGCCAGATGAATGACCAGCGGCGCGGCGAGTTTATCGGACAGAGCGCGCGCCGCTTTCAGATGTTCCTCCGAAACGGTATAAGGCGCGTGCGGCGCAATCGCGGGCGTAATCAGCGCATTTCCCTGCCATTTCCTGATAAACTTTTCCGTATAAGTCATCGCCGCGTCCCAGGTTTTATTATCCGGGACGGGAAAATCAATCACCGTCTCGCCCAGCACGCCGCGCACGCCGGCTTTGAAAGTTTCGTCGGCGACGGCATCTTCAAAATAATACATATCGCAGAACGTCGTCGTGCCGCTGCGAATCATTTCCGCGAGTCCGAGACGAGTTCCGACACGCACGAAATCTTCCGTGACGTTTTTCGCCTCCGCCGGAAAAATAAATTTGGTCAGCCACTCCTGCAAATCCAAATCGTCGGATACGCCGCGAAAAAGCGTCATCGGAATATGCGTATGGGTGTTAATTAAACCCGGAATAACGACTTTATTTTGGGCGTTGATGGTCTGCTTTGATTTGAAGTTGTTGGCGATTTCGGCGGCAGTCCCGATGGCGACGATAACGCCTTTATCAACGGCAATCGCACCGTTTTCGATCAGACGTTTCTGCGCGTCCATCGTCACGACGGTTCCGTTTTGGACGATTAAATCAACCGATTTTTTTTGGGCGAGAGCTGTCAGCGGAAGCAGTGTAAGAAATAAAACCAGCAGCAAGATGTTCAGTTTTTCCATAGCTGAATTTACAACTAATTTATATTGGAAATCAAATTGTTCACAAAACGGTCGAAATGAATTAAAATTTTCGAGAGGTGAAAAATTATGTCGGCTGTTATTGAAACTTCTTCTCGAACGAAACCCGTTATCGGCAATTTCAACAGCGAAACTCTGAAACTGCGTCAAATCACCGTCGCGGAATACGACTTGATGATTGAAAGCGGAGTTTTTGACGAGGACGACCGAATCGAACTTTTAGAGTCTGTTTAAATTTTCAACAAGCGAGTTGTTTCAACATAATACGGATCATCGCCAGTTGGATGAAAGCCTTTGAAACTTCCGTCTTTTCTTC
>JAYVKL010000297.1:0-3184 GCA_043768465.1 Pyrinomonadaceae bacterium | reverse complement strand
CAAATACTGACAATAAGCCAGTCGAGTAACAGGTTGTTTATTGGCAATGAACATTGTCTAAAGTTATCTGATTTTTTACGCTTGCGTAAGTCCTATATTTGTAAAACTTTTCATTAAAGGAATTTTTAAAAACCGACTTCCCATATTAACTGTCCATATTGAAAAGCCTATTTTCCGGTTAAGGTGAAAATGACTTTAGCATAAGAAAAATGATCGTGTAAAGCATTTTTTTTGCCGGATAACCTGCTTTAATGCAAATGTTTACAAGGTTTCCCTCAAGTAAACAGTCAAGTCAGTGCTTAAATATGAACGATAGGTGAACGAAATTCCTCATATTTAATTTTTCTCTTTGTTTTTTCGTTCCAAGTCCGTTTATCAACTAAAAAGCTTCTCACGTCGCGGACTGGTTTAAGCATCAGTTTAATACCATTGCTCAAGTCGTCTGAGATTTTTGGCAAGTGTGACTTTTATTTCGTAAAGAATTTGTGTCATTCGATCCCAAACGAACTCATTTAAGGATTGATGGGTCAATTTGCTACGCCCGGCGGCGGCGGTATTTACAGCAAATGTTATGTGGTGACCGCCGATAGGTAACAAATGTTCAGCAAAAATAACAAGGCACGATTTTTGCTGGATAATCTGTCATCGAGTTGATAAACGGGGTTCTTTCTTGATCAAACCGAAATTTTAATCTTTATTCCAAACAAAACATAGATCATGCTCAACTGAAAGAACCTGTTTGAATATAATTATTTTCGTTGGAAACTGAGGAAATTATGAAATCTATTAAACATTTTGAAAAAGGGTTGACTTACATTGCGAAGGGCGCGTTCAACGCCATCAAATCCGTTAATCAGTATAAGCCCAACCCGTCGTTTACGCCGAAGTGGTCGGATAAGCCGTTGCTCAAATCGTGGCAGAAAACGAAGCCGACGCTCGGTTTTCCGCGCACTACCGATTCACTCTGCCCGAATTGTGTTATCGAGGCGCGTGAAGATATTTTAAGCGGTAAAAAAGATGTCGGCATTCTCGTCAACGAGAAAGTCGGCGAAATCAAGGCGCAGATTATCGAGCGCGACGGTCAAATCTGGATGATCAAAGATTGTCCCGAACACGGACATTTTGAAGATTTGATGGCGATTGACTCGGAGTTTCTGAAACACATCGAAGGTTTGTTCCCCGGACGCGACATCGAATCGCATAATGACGAAAAACTGCACAATCACGGGTCTTCGACGATCAAATACGGGCGTGGGGCGGTTTTGACGGTTGATTTGACGAACCGCTGTAATATGATGTGCGACCCGTGTTTTATGGATGCGAACCAGGTCGGATTCGTTCACGAACTTTCGATGGAAGATGTCAGCGAAATTCTTGACAACGCGATTTCCATCAAACCGCGTCGGCAGATGTCGGTGCAGTATTCGGGCGGCGAACCGACGCTTTCACCGTATTTCCTGGAATCAATTCGTTATGCCCGCAAAGTCGGTTATAACTCGGTGCAAGCCGCGACGAACGGAATCGAGTTTGCGAAATCTAAAGAATTTTGCCGTGAAGCCGCCGAAGCCGGTTTGCGTTTCGTTTATCTGCAATTCGACGGAATCGGCAACGATGCCAACTCGCACCGACAAATCGGCAATTTATTTGATGTTAAACTCCGCGCCATCAACAATCTACACGAAGCCGGCGTTGACATCGTTCTGGTGACAACGCTCGTTAACGGCGTGAACAACGATCAGGTTGGAACGATTATCCGCTTTGCTCTGGAAAATCCGAAGAAAGTTTCATTTGTGTCATTTCAACCCGTTTCATTCACCGGACGCGACGAACATATTACCGAGCAGCGCCGGTTGCAGCAACGCTACACGCTTTCGCATCTGGCGTTGGATGTTCAAAAACAAGTCGGCATCACCGAACCGACGCGCGATTGGTTTCCGCTTTCATTGATGGGCGCGTTCGCCGATTTTGCCGATGTCGTCCACGGCGAGGATTCCGAATGGGGACAAGTTTCCTGCGGCTGTCACCCGAACTGCGGTGTCGGAACCGCCGTGATGATTAACAAAGACACGAAGGAAATGGCTCCCGTGCCGCAGTTTCTGAACATTCAGGATTTGGTGTCGGACATGAAGCACATCACCGACACGGCTCGCGGAAAATGGTTTTCCAATTTGATGATGGGCTTGGCACTGCTGAAAAACTACAATCCATATGGCGCGCCGGACAGTTTGACGCTCGGCGGGATTCTGAAAAAGTTCGATAAATCATTCGGTTTGTCAGGCAAAGATTACGGCAAAGTCGGCGGTGATCGCACGGTCGAGGACATCGAAAAACGTCGTCAAGACCCGTGGAATTTTCTGTTTATCGCCGGAATGTGGTTTCAGGATTTGTTCAATTATGACTTCCGCCGCACTGAAATGTGCATTATTCCCTACGGAACGCAGGAAGGCGAAATCTCATTCTGCGCTTATAACACGGGAATCGGCTGGAGAAACATCATCGAACATATGCATCAGAATGCGACGGTCGCGCAGTGGTATAAAGAACACGGTCGCCACGAAGTTTTCGCTCGCGGCAAAGAAGTCAATATGGGAGACAAAACTCATAATCTCATCCTGAACGACATTGATTTATCGCGTCCGAACAAACCGGAAATGGAAGGACCGAAAACCGCCGCCGAAGAAATGCAGATGATGAAAAAACTTTACCAGCAGATGGTGATGGACAAAAATCAAATTAAAACCGAAAATCTCGTGCAGATCGGCGGCATCAAACGCGAGAAAAAGGACAAGGCTGAAGGCGCGAAAGCGTAGGCGATTCGCCCATAACAAACGTGAAAAAGGTCTCGTCGGTTGAAAATCGGCGGGACTTTTTTCATCGAGAATATCGTTTGAAAATGTTTTTCACGCAAAAAATTTTGCTTTTTTCGTATAAATAAGTTATCAAATCACTACTGTACAAAGGAGTTTGATTTTTTTATGAAACGCTTTTTATCCACCGTCGTTTTTTGTGTTTGTCTGTTGCTTTGCGGCTTGATCGTGTTGCTTCCGTCGGTAACGGCTGAAAAGAATCTGCTGCAAAATTTGCTTAATCTGCCCGCGCCGCCGCCGCCGAATCCGTTTTTTAGGACGGCTCGCAAAAAGTTCTCGCCGGAGTCGGCTGAAAAGGATACGCCGCCGGGCGATGA
>JAYVKL010000296.1:0-2576 GCA_043768465.1 Pyrinomonadaceae bacterium | reverse complement strand
GCTTACAGTTCCTACAAAAACTTGTGTCAGGAACTGGATCAAGTCCTTTCACAAATTGGCTCATTATATCGTATTACTTTTGTTTAGGTGCTTAATTATAGTTTTTTCACTCCAGAAAACATTTATACGGTTGGACATAAAAGTATTTTAACGACATATAAACACGATTGAAAAATGAAATTCAAAGAGATAGAAAATTTAGAAGAACAATTTCAACTCGCCACTTACGCGAAAATGAATATTGCGGTGGAGCGAGGAAGCGGCGCGTGGATTTGGACGAGCGATGGCGAGAAATATCTCGATTTATACGGCGGACACGCGGTTTGTGCCACCGGACATTCACATCCAAAAGTCGTCGAAGCGTTAAAGAATCAAGCCGAAAAGGTTTTGTTTTATTCAAATCTGGTTTATTCGGAAGTTCGCTCCCGTGCCGCCGAAAAATTGGTTTCCGTCGCGCCCGAATCAATCACGAAAGCGTTTTTCTGCAATTCGGGAACCGAAGCTAACGAGAACGCGATGCGAATGGCGCGGTTGGCGACGAAGCGCGAAAAAATTATCACGTTTTCCGGCGGCTTTCACGGCAGAACGGCGGACGCGATTTCGGCGACCTTTCTGGGAAATTATCGAAACCTGGGCAAGCCGAATGTGCCGCATCACGTTTGCGCCGAATTCGGCGATCTCGAATCGGTTCGCGCTCTGGCTGATTCGGACACGGCGGCGATTATGCTGGAGCCGATTCAATCAATGGCGGGCGTGAACGAAGCCGCGCCGGAGTTTTTCGGCGGATTGCGGGAAATTTGCAACGAACACGGCATCGTTTTGATTTTCGACGAAGTGCAGACCGGCATCGGGCGCACCGGAAACTGGTTTTTTAGCGGTTCGCCGTTGGCTGATTTCGTTGAAGCCGACATTATCACGCTCGCCAAATCGCTCGGCAGCGGCGTTCCAGTCGGCGCGTGTCTGGTCAACAATTGTATTTCGGAAGTTATCAAAACCAACGATTTAGGCACGACTTTCGGCGGCGGAATGCTGGCGATGGCGGCGGTTTCGGCGACGATTGACGCGATTGAAAACGATCAAATGCGTTTTAATATCGCGGAAATCGAAAGCTATCTGCGCGAACGTCTGAAGGAAATCGAGGAAGTAAAAGCTCTGCGCGGCAAAGGCGGACTTTTAGGAATCGAATTTCACGAAATCTGTCAGCCGTTTCACGCTAAATTATTTGAAAATAAAATCATCACGGGAACTTCGAGCCATCCGAATGTTTTGCGATTATTGCCGCCGCTGTGCGTTAAAAAAGAAGAAATTGATTTGCTGATTGAGGTTTTAGGAAAAAATTAGTGCCGTGTAATCCGAGTTAACGAAAATATGCAGGTTCGTTTCTCGCTTCAAAGTCCACGCCTTTAGCATTTTTTCGTTCTGCTGCGCTGGCGGCTGGAAGAAACTGCGGGTCGCATTTGGACTCTGAACGCTCGCCGATTGTCTGAAATTTTCGGCAATAAAGCACCGGATAATAGCGGAGAATTCATAAAAGTTTTGCATTTGAGGCAAAATGCGCCCAACTAAAATATTTTCTTTCTCGGAAAATATCCTCAGCCGACTGTCAAGTTGTTCAGATGCCCAACCTTAATTTTGCTGAGGCAGATATTAGAAAAAAGCGTCTCGGATTCACCTGGTCGGACTGACCACCGGAGCGTCATTGTTTTTGGAGGAACCCGCCAAGACGATCAGAGCAATTGCCGCCGCCCCACCCAGCAAACCGACAAGAAGAAGCGGATTATACCCTTTGTTATCATCTTTTTCTTTAGGCTTACTCGAGGCTCCGTCATTAACGGAATTCAGCGGATAATACTCACCGGCAGACACCGAAACGCTGTTAAACTGGGCTTTTCCCTGTAAGGTTCTGACCGTCGTTTTGCCGTTGACAACTTCGATTTTAACGATGTTTTCCTGGTTTTCCACCGGAAGCGTCAGATTTCCGTCCGGTGACTGAAGATTAAAAGAAGTGTTCGGCACGGTTTGGACAGTTAGCCCGCCGGAGGTTATATCAACTGAAATACTGGAATTTATAAAAGACAGGTTCAGTTTGGAATTAGGTGAAATCAGGACGCTGCCGGTTTTGGCAAGGAAAATTTTTGAACTCGCTTGCGGTGAAGTTGAAATTGCGGAGGGCGATGAAATCGAACGCCCGCTAACCGCCCGCTCGCCGTTAACGGTGACAAAACCGTCCGGCGAAGTAGTGGTGATTGATAAATCGCCCAGCAGCTTTTGCTGCGCCGCCAAAAACATCGGCGATGAAACTAAAATTGTTATTGACAGACTGACGACGATAAATTTGCGGACAAATGTTTTCATAGATTTGAACTCCTGATTTATCAAAAAGTTTTTGCTTTTTTGCGGCGCGCGTTTTTTAAAAACGATAACCGGCAAAGTATAGCTTGATACGACTCAAAAAGAAATTGTTTTTGGTATTTTTCCGTAATGCCTCAGTGAAAAGTTAAGGATTGATTTTGAGCCGCGTCAAGGCTGTGGACTGCCAAACAATTCGGTTGCGATGTCCAACTCTTCGTTCTGAC
>JAYVKL010000295.1:0-29231 GCA_043768465.1 Pyrinomonadaceae bacterium | reverse complement strand
GGAAATCGCCTGTGGAACACACAATTATCGCAACTTAATGAGGAAGCCATTTTTCAAAGAGTTACTGTTACAACAAATTTATTACGCATAAGGTCTATTATTTTAATCGGTGTTCTCGGACTCGTCGCCCTCGGAATTATGAGCATCGTTTTCCCGATTATCGGCGCAATCAAAGCGAACAACGGCGAACTTTGGGAATATCCGCTGACGATTAAGTTTTTGAAATAGCTTTTAATTTTAACAATGCAAACCGCCGTAATCAAAGAGTTCTGTTCGCAAAAAAACGCCCTCGCCGCTTATCTCGACGGCGAACTTGCGCTGGGCGAAGAAATCGAACTCGAAGCGCATCTGGCGGCTTGCGGCGAATGCCGTCTGGAACTCAACGAACAGAAAAAACTGCTCTGCGTTCTGGATTCCGCTCTGGAAACCGAAAAAGAATTTGAACTGCCTGAAAATTTCGCCCAAATCGTCGCCGCCAACGCCGAAAGCAAAGTCAGCGGTCTGCGTCGTCCGCAGGAACGCTCAAAGGCTTTATTCGTCTGCGCGGCGTTATTTCTGCTGGTGATTTTAGGATTCGGCAGAGAGACGGAAACGGTTCTAAACGCCTTCACCGGCTTTGCCGACCAGTTTTTAGTCGTTATCGGTTTCGCTTTTCATCTCTCTTATGACATCGCCTTGGGAACGGCGATTATTTTGCGTTCGATAGGTTCGCAGTTGATTTTCAATTCGACTGTTTCGCCGTCATTGGCGACGATTCTTTTCAGTTTTTGTTTATTTGCGTCGCTACGTTTGATTATTCGTTCACCGAGATTAAAAATTCAGGCTCAGGAAAAGTGACTTACACAGCCGTTCGGACAGATATTTCCACCGATTTACAAATCTCCTTCAGACCGATTCTGGCAGGATTTATTTTTGTCTTGATCGCCGTCTCCACCTTCTACGCGCAGACTTCAACCGTCGCTCAATCGGACGAGAAAACCATTATTATCGGCGATGCCAAAGACAGCGACGTTTTTTCGTTCGGCAAAACCGTGATCGTCAAAGAACACGCCAAAGGCGTTCTGGTTTTCGGCGGCGATGTCATCGTCGAAGGCAGAATTGACGAAGACGTGGCGACCATCGGCGGTTCGATTATCCAAAAAGACACGGGTTTTATTGGCGGCGATGTAACAATTTTCGGCGGAACTTATCGTCCCGAAAGTGCGAATGTGCGGCGCGGTGCTGATAAAAAAACAATTGTCTTTTCCGGCTTTGAAGAAGAACTGCGCGATCTGACGCAGAATCCTTCGCAACTTTTCGCGCCAAGTCTGACGTGGAGTTTTCTCACTCAGCGCATTTTGCTGCTGCTTTTCTGGTTCGTTATTTCCCTGGTTGTAACGACGATTGCGCCCGGCGCGGTTAGTCGCGCAGTCGTGCGGTTTCAACTCTCGACGCTGAAAGTCATCGCCTTCGGAATGGTCGGCTTTTTGATAACGACCGTCGGCGTGATGCTGAGTTTGAGTTTTCTGCCGAGCTACGTTTACGCGATTGTCGTTTTAATGTCGTTTCTGCTGTTGCTGGTCAGTTTCGTTTTCGGGCGCGTCGCTCTGCAAGTCAACGTCGGCAAGCGGCTGCAGAAACAATTTCTGCCCGACAACAAACATTCGGAAACGCTCGCGCTGTTCATCGGCACATTCGTTTGGACTCTGCTGCTTTCGATTCCTTATTTCTGGATTTTCGCACTCATTCTCTTGATCTCCGCCAGTCTCGGACTCGTCTTGACCGCCCGCTCGAACAATCACTGGGAAAAGGCATAAAACAGCGAACGAAAACGCGAAACCCGCACGAAGTAAGCGTGTAGAATGTTTCTCAATCTTACTTCGTGCGGGTTTCCGCCTGACTTATGAATAATCGCGGAAAATTTCTATAACTTAAAACCGTTGCGCCCCAGCAATGCTTCAAAGCCGTTTTTTTCCACCGCTTTAATATAAGCGTCGCGCGGTTCGACGCTGCCTTTCTGGACTAATTCCATCAGCGCGTCGTTGAGCATCACCATTCCGTGCTGTTTGCCGGTTTGCATCGCCGACGGAATTTGAAAAGTCTTACCTTCGCGGATGAGATTGGAAATCGCCGGTGTGACGATTAAAACCTCGAGTGCGGCGACTCGTCCGCCGCCTTTTTTCGGCAGCAGAGTCTGCGAGATAACGCCTTTCAAAGATTCGGACAACATCACGCGAATCTGCTGCTGGCGGTCGGCGGGAAATTGGTCAATAATGCGGTCAACCGTCGAAGCCGCCGTCGAAGTGTGCAGCGTTCCGAACACGAGATGCCCGGTTTCGGCGGTTTCAATGGCAATCGCAATCGTCTCCAAATCGCGCATTTCGCCGACTAAAATAATGTCCGGGTCTTCACGCAGAGCGGCGCGCAGAGCGTCCTTAAATGAATCGGTATGATTGTGAACCTCGCGCTGGTTGACCAGGCATTTTTCGTTTTCGTGCGTAAACTCAATTGGGTCTTCGATAGTGATAATGTGATCTTCGCGTCGGTAGTTGATGTAATTGACCATCGCGCAGAGCGTCGTTGATTTGCCGCTGCCGGTCGGACCCGTCACG
Source organism: Pyrinomonadaceae bacterium (assembly GCA_043768465.1). Lineage (GTDB taxonomy): Bacteria > Acidobacteriota > Blastocatellia > Pyrinomonadales > Pyrinomonadaceae. Next base: position 26,640 of record JAYVKL010000295.1, on the reverse strand, counting down.
ACGACTAAACCCTTTGATAAATTGCACAAATCGAGAATCGCTTTGGAAAGTCCGAGCTGCTCGGCGGTCGTGATTTTCGCCGGAATAATACGGAAAACACCGCCCATTCCTTTTCTGTCCAGAAAGATATTGGCGCGAAAACGTGCCAGATTTTCGATCTGATAAGCGAAATCCGTATCGTGTCGGCGGGCGAATTCCTCCTGATTTTTCGCGGGCATAATCGAAGTCAGAAGCTCTTTCATCGCTTCGGCGGTCAGCGGCGATTCGTCGGTTTCCAGCGCGTTCATTTTCCCGTCTTTGCGAATCATCGGCGGCATACTCGTTGACAGATGCAAGTCCGACGCGCCCAGCTCCGCCATTTTGTAAAACATTCGATCCATTTGCGCCTGCGCCCGCGAAGTCACTTGCGGCGGAACGGCGACCGGCGATTGCTCGACCGGCGGCATATAAAAATCGTCGGTTTCCGCCGTTGGTTGCCGAATCGGAGGCTCCACCGGTTCGGCATAAATCACGGCTTCCACCGGCGACAAATGGTCGAAGTCATATTCCGTTTCCAAAGCCGGCGGCGGTTTTACCGTTTCAACGCTCACGGCGGACGGTTTAGAGCGATTTAAAAACGAAAAATCCGGCAGTTTTATGTCCGGCACGGGGATTTGCGGAGCGACGGCGGAAAAATCGTTCGGCACCGGTTCCGTTTGGCAGTCGGGCGCGGCATCAAACGTCGGCGCGGCGGATTGGACGGCGTTCTCGAAAACCACCGGGCGAATTGTTACGTTAAAACCGGCAGGCGTTTTTCTCACCAGAAAATTGAAATTCCCGTGCGCGTTACGGTGAACAAATTTAACTTCCGGTTTGTTGGGCAATTCCTGTTTGACTTCCGACGGAATCAGCGGAAAAACCAGCATACTGATTTGCGTTCCCAAAATCGGCGCGTCGGCGATGTCCGTCAAGCCGCCGCCGTTAACCAGACACGGCGTTTTGTTCGGTTCGAGCCGCAATTCGGAACTGCCCGTCGAGAGCAGCTTTTGCAGATATTCGTTTAATTTTTCCATTTTCTTTTGATTTTTCGGTGGCGAGATTTTGCCCGGAAGATTAGAATTGAAGAGAAAACTCAAAAGAAGATTATCATAAACAAACAATGTTTGTCACCAAAAAATTACGTTCGAGGTCGAAGATTACAGGCTAGACAGCTGTGAACCGAAAACCGAAAACATAAAACTGCAAAATAATCCGCGAATTGTATTTTTCACGCGAAAAATAGTAAATTATGAAACCTGCGATTGCGATGAAAATGAGTTCCCGGCAGCCGCGAATTGAAAATCAACCCGCGCCCGCGCTTAAACAGTCGCTTTTTTTTGTCTGTTTTGAACGAGGACGACAATCCGTAACCGGTGCGCCGAGATTTCCGAAGCATTAAACTCGCCCGGCAAAATGGCGGAAGGGATTTATGTGGACGACGGTTCAACCGTTAAATATCCGGCAGTCCTCCAGGGAAATCGCGGCGACCGACTCGCTCATCAAGTGATTTCACTGAAAAATTTACGGTTAAACGGCGGCGATGAGCGCGGGAAATTGACGCGGCGCAAGGTGAGATTTTGATTTCGATGGGCGCGGATTTGCAGCCCGACCAAAAAATATCGTCTCAATCTAAAAGGGTTTTTCGTCAAAAAATTCAATTCACAAACGATTTTATGAATGTAAAGCCGGGTTTCCTGAGAAACATACCCAAGTTATACTACGATTTAATAAGTCTATTTTTACTATCCGGCTGCATAAGACTATTTTACGTTATTCACCGATATTGGATCGCCGACGACTCCGGGCAGTATCTCGAAATTGCCAGAAACCTTGTTTACCACCACGCATTTGCGTTAAATAATGCCAATGGGGAAATATATTACACTGCTTTCCGCCCGTTTCTCTACCCTTTTTTAATCGCGTCTTTTTGGACGAACGCGGAGCCTCCGATACAGTCTATTTTAATTTTGCAAATCATATTGGGTTCTTCGACCGTAGTGATCGTTTACTTAATGACGATAAAGCATTTCGTGCGTTTCATCGCTCTGACTTCCGCTCTTCTACTGGCTTTATCGCCGGTCACTATTCACCACACCGCCGCCATATTGACGGAAACTCTGTTCACCTTTTTGGTGGTCGCGGCGTGTTATTTCGCGGGCGAGCAAAAAAAATATTTTTCGGGGCTTTTTTTCGGATTAGCTTGTCTGACCCGTCCAGTTATTTTTCCTTTTCTGCTGCTTTTTCTGCTGCTCTCTTTTCTGCCGAAAATAAGACCTAAATGGCGCGTCCATCTAATGATATGTCTGACGGTTTTTTTGGTGACACTGCCGTGGATTGCCAGAAACACGCTTTTGTTCAATAAAGTAACCTTAACTCGGTCGTCGGGATACGGAACAAGTCTTCTTTACGGAAGCATCGGAACCCGGCTTTGGGGAGATGATATTTGGTCGTCGGTGCTAAAAGACCCGCTCACCCAGCAGCCGCCCGGACTCGACGAAATTGAACAAGACCGGCTAAGAATGAAACTCGCGGTTTCCCGCATTGTCAACAACCCTGCGGGGTGGTTGAAGGCGCGGTCCCGGCAATATCCGAGGCTTTTCATAGATAGCGGAGATTATGTTCTTGAAGAGCAAAATGTGTCTTTCGGACAGGCGGTTAATGAATCGAATTTTTTAGTGTTATTCGTTAAGTTGTTTTTCCTGTTCTTTAGTTTTATGACGCTTTTATTTTTTTTAATCGGCATCTGGACCTCTGGGAAAGATATTTTGAATCTCCCGCACATTTATTTATTTCCCTGTTTTATAATGCTGGTTCATCTTCCGATGTGGATTGAATATCGCTACGGTTTGCCGTCTCTTCCCTTCATATACATAATCGGCACCGTCGGATTATTTAAGTTATTTCAAAAAGTGAAGGATTATCAGTTAAAAAAACGATGTCATTAGCCATTCCCGTTTTAAAATCGGACACCGATACGCTCGAATTATCGCTGTTTTTGCCCGTGTTAAATGAAGAGGACAATCTGCGCCCGATGCACGCCAAAATTTCCGAAGCGTTAGATTCTTTGGGGAAAACGGCGGAAGTTATTTACGTTGACGACGGTTCGACTGATAAATCTTTGGAGATTTTAAAGGCGATAGCGGCGGCGGATGCGCGCGTTCGCGTCGTTTCGCTGCGCCGAAATTACGGGCAGACGGCGGCGATGTCCGCCGGCATTGACGCGGCGCAGGGCGAGATTTTGATTCCGATGGACGCGGATTTGCAGAACGATCCGAAGGATATTGCGCGGCTTCTGGAAAAATTAGACGAAGGCTTCGATGTCGTTTCCGGCTGGCGCAAAAATCGCAAGGACGCGTTGCTTCTGCGAAAAATCCCGTCGTGGATTGCCAACAGCGTGATTTCAAAAATCGGCGGCGTTCCGCTCCACGATTACGGCTGTTCCTTAAAAGTCTATCGCCGCGATGTCATTCAGGATGTCAAACTTTACGGCGAAATGCACCGCTTCATCCCGATTTACGCGAGTTGGGCAGGAGCGCGGGTAACCGAAATTCCGGTTGACCACCACGCCCGGACGATGGGCAAATCGAAATACGGCATTTCGCGCACCATCAAAGTCATCTTCGATTTGATCACCATCAAATTTATGGCTTCCTATCAAACCAAACCGCTCTACGTTTTCGGCACGTTCGGATTTTTAGCGTTTCTGCTCTCGCTGATCGCGGGCGTTTGGGCGGTATTTCTGAAAATCTTTGAAGGCATTTCGTTCATTTTAACGCCTTTGCCGATTATCACCGTCGTGATGCTCGCCATCGCGGTGCAGTTTTTCTTAATGGGTTTACTCGCCGAACTACTCGTGCGAACCTATCACGAATCGCAGGATAAGGCGATTTACACGGTTCGTGAGAGAATTGGGTTTGAGAAATAAATATGAAAAATCAGCCTTTGCCGAGAATTGACGAAAACTTTGAACTGCAAGAAAAACTTTTACCATTTTGCCGACTGCAAAAAGGAGAAGTTTGGGAAGACTCAAGCGGGAATTTTCGCGTCGGCTGTCTTGATATTGCTTCAAAATCCGCTGTCGAAGATTTAATGAGCGGTGAGAAAGCGACGCTTTCAATTCAAGACCCGCCGTATAATTTCATCGCTTTTCAAGAATCGCAAGTCGCCGAATTTATCGAATGGTGCAGAGTTTGGACGGAAAATATCAATTCGGTTCTCGACGAAAACAGTTCGTTTTACGTTTGGCTCGGCGCAGACCAGCGCAACGGTTTTCAGCCGCTGCCCGATTTTATAATAATGATGCGCGAAACGAATTTTAAGCCGCGCTCGTTTATCACGATGCGAAATCAGCGCGGTTTTCAATATCGAAGCCGAATATACCGACATTCCAAAAATTCTTCGCGGCTATTATAAAGAAGTGAACGGCGAAAAAACCGAAAACTTTGAACGCAGTAAATCGGAAAACATTCGAGCGGGAAATGTCTGGGTTGATATTCAGCAGGTTTTTTATCGAATGGACGAAAACGTCAATGGTTGTTACGCGCAAAAACCTTTGAAATGTATTGAAAGAATCGTTCAAGCAAGTTCAAATGAAAACGATTTGGTTGTAGACTTCTTTTCACATTCGGGAACGACATTGATTGCTTCTGCTAAAAATAATCGTCGCTGTTTTACGATGGACGTTGACCCGATATTTTGTGAGATTACGATTCGTCGGATTGAAAGATTTTTAGAAACAGGCAAATTAGGCTGGCAAAACGGAAACCCTTTTGAGATTGAGTCAGACGAAAACGTCGAGCTGCAAGAATTTTTGGGCAAAAAGTTTATTGCAGAAAAATCTTCTCAAGCAACATTATTTTAAAGGGAAAGATGGAAATTCTTGAAGAAAAATTAAAACAACTCATTGAAGAGTTGGAAAATTCTAATGATTTAAAAGAGAGATTGAAGCGACTCATCTCTGATATTTATCCTTTTAACAGATTTGAATTTACTATTTCACATCTTCTGGTAGCTGGAAAATTAACATTGGAAGAGTATTATCAAATGCGCCAAAGTTACATAGACAGAAACTTAAATTTGTATCCTTTTGAAATAAGTGCGCCAAGAGGATTTGGTGAACTCTGGGCGCAATCTTTTCTGAAACAACTTGTTCCTAAATTACAGAGACCAAGTAAAGTTCTTCATATCGAGTATGAGGGCGGCGAGTATGATTTTTTTCTCGCTCCTGACATTCGTACTGAAGTAAAAGCCTCTCGCGCTGTTGATGCAAAAGCAGCCTTCCGCTTTATCAAAAGGCTTTAGCTTTTGATTTAGATAAGCCTTTTGTAATGAATTTTCAGCAAGTCAAACCAAAATACTGCGATGTTTTTGTTTGGATTGCCGTTTGGCGTGACACGATGAAAATTTGGGTTATTCCATCAGCAGAAGTTGAGAATAGCAATTTTTACTCGAAAGGACAGCATCGCGGAAATGTCGGAGAAGGTCAATTACATATAAAACACAGTAATATAGCGGCGTTTGATAAATATCTCACCGAACCAAGCAGAGTAGAAGAAGTCATCAGGAAGGCAGCCAAAACAGAAAAAAAACTTCGTAAATCGTAATGTGCGGAATAGCAGGCTGGGCAAATTTAGAAAATAACCATTCGCAAAATTCTAGCGAAGCCGTTTTGCATTCGATGTGCGAGCGGATGAAGCATCGCGGTCCCGATTCGGAAGGTTTGTGGCTCGGCGAAAATGTTGCGCTCGGAATGCGAAGGCTTTCGATTATTGATCTTCACACGGGCGAGCAGCCGGTTTATTCGGAAGACAAATCAATCGTCGCGGTGATGAACGGCGAGCTTTATAATTTTCGGGAAGTCCGCGAAGATCTGGAAAAACGCGGACATCAGTTTGAGACGCAGACCGACACGGAGATTCTGCCGCATCTTTACGAAGAATACGGCGACGCGATGCTCGAACAGATCAACGGAATGTTCGCGTTTGCACTCTGGGATAAACCCAAAAAGAAACTGCTGATCGCCCGCGACCGGTTCGGCGAGAAGCCGCTTTATTACGGCGTGTTTGACGGGAAACTTATTTTCGCGTCCGAGCCGAAGGTTTTGCTGGCGAATCCAGCGGTCAAGGCGGAGATAAATCTCGACGCGCTTCGTTCATACCTATCGTTCGATTACGTCCCCGCGCCAAACTCGATTTACAAAAATATTTATAAACTGCCCGCCGCGCATCTGCTTACTTTAGAAAAAGGCGAAATCAAAACGCGCCGCTATTGGAATCTGAGTTGGCAGAAAAGCTCGACAAACTTAAGTTTGTCGGACAAAGCGACGGAATTGCGCGAACTGCTCGCCGATGCCGTTAGAATGCGGCTCGTGTCCGATGTTCCGTTGGGAATTCTTTTGAGCGGCGGCGTTGATTCTTCGACGGTGGCGGCGTTGGCGACGCAGTTTTCGAGCGAAAAAGTGAAGACGTTTTCCATCGGTTTTGAAGAGGATTCGTTTGACGAATCGAAGTTTGCGCGGCAGGTGGCGGCGCATCTCGGAACGGAGCATTATGAAGAGAAGTTAAGCGTCGAAAAAGCCGCCGATTTGATTTCGGAAATCGGGACGTGGCTCGACGAACCGCTGTCGGACGGTTCTTTGATTCCGACCTTGTTGCTGTCGCGGTTTGTGAAAAAGCACGTCACGGTCGCGCTCGGCGGCGACGGCGGCGACGAGATTTTCGCCGGTTATCCGATGTATTTGGCGCACAAAGTCGCCAATCTTTACGGCAAAATTCCGCACGTTTTGCGAAACGGTTTGATCGAGCCGTTTGTCAATAATCTGCCGGTTTCCAACAAAAATCTGTCGTTCGATTACAAAGCCAAACGATTCGTGGCGGCTTCAAAGTATGATGTTGTAACGCGCCATCATTCATTTTTCGGCTCGTTTTCGATTGGCGAACAGCAAAATTTATTGAGCAGAGATATTTTAGAAAACACTTCGGGCGACATTTACAAAGATGCGCGAGAACTGTTGAAAATCACCGACGCGCCGACGGAAATCGAGCGGATGCAGTTTCTCGATTTGAATTTTTATCTGGCGGAAGACATTTTGACGAAGGTTGACCGCGCTTCGATGGCGGTTTCCCTGGAAGTTCGCGCACCGTTTCTCGATCCGCGAATCGCGCAGTTTGCCGCCGGTCTGCCGCTGGAATATAAATTAAAAGGCAGTCAGGGAAAATATATTCTGAAGAAAGCGATGAAGGATTTGCTGCCGAAAAACATTCTGAATCGTCCGAAAAAAGGTTTCGGAATTCCGATTGCCGAATGGCTGAAAACTCGGCTTAATCCATTGATGCACGATTTGCTCGACTCAAACAGGTTGAAAAATCAAGGTTTATTTAATCCCGAATTCGTGCAGAAACTCATCAAAGAACACGAAACAAATGCTGCTTCGCACTACAAACAACTCTGGACGCTGCTGGTCTTTCAACTCTGGCACGACAACTTTTTGGCAAAGAACAACGTGTAAATTCGCTCCGGCAATTTACTCCAACCGATTCGTTTCCCCGAACATCTATTCTGTATCGTGAGTTTTCTTTCAAGAAATTTCGAGTCGAAAAGTTATCTGCTCGCGCTCGTCAAACTGCTGCATTTCTGGTTTCCGGTCGCGCTCGGCTGGTCAATCGCGCAGGTCGTTCACCGGGCGACGGGCGCGCCGCTCTATTCCAACGGTTTGATGCTGTTTCTGGCGGGCATCTGGGCGGCCTACAGTCTCGACCGCCTCGCCGATGCTTCGCCCGCCCAATCGCGTTTAGTCCGAATCGCGTTGCTGGCTGGTTTGGCGATTGCCGTTGTCTTGTGCGCGTTCAGTGCCGCGCACCTGTCAATTAAAACTTTGTCGGCGGTGGCGGTTTTCTCGTCTCTCGCGCTTCTGTATCGCCGCCTGAAAAAATATCCGCTGCTGAAAACACTGATCGTGGCGATTGTCTGGGTTTGGGCGGGCGTGGCTTTGTCAATCGCTAATGATCAATGGTTTAGCTGGAGTTGGTGGATGATGAGCGCGACCGTGCCGCTGCTGCTGCTGCTTGCGGCGGGATGTATTTTATGCGATTTGAAAGATGTCAAAGCCGACGAAAAGCAGCAAGTCAGAACTGTGCCGGTAATGTTCGGAGTTCGCAAAACGATTTTGATCGTGACGATTCTGGCGGGTGCCGCCGCGGCGATTGCTTTATCTCAAAACCGCTGGGGTTTGCTCGTCAGCAGTCTGACGCTGATATTTTTCGCGCAGTTTCCTTCGATACTCGCTATTGAGGACGGCGGACCGCTGCTGGTTGATTTTATCCTGACGCTGCCGGGAATTTTAATCGCCGCTCAGATAGTTTAGTTGCTGCCTTGCAATAAATAAAAAAGCCGCCGCTTTCGTCGGAGCAAGCGGCGGCTGAAAATTTGACCGAACCGAAAATCACTGCGTGACCGTGAATTTGGCTGAACCTTCTTTCATCTGACCGGAAACGCGGTCTTTGATTTTAACTTTGACTTCGTAGCTGCCGGTCGCCATCGCGTTCGTCGAAATCATTCGGGCTAAAGTCAAACGCTGACCCGAATCGCTCAAACCTTCCCAATTTTCCGGCTGATTCAAAATCTCTTTGCCGTCCTTGGTCAGAACATAATTGACATCAACCGACGGGCGCAGCGTCGTCTGGTCAATGCCGGCGTTGTAAACCTGCATATATATTCCGACTTCCTGACCTTTTTTATACACGCCGGAAAGATTCGGAACGACTTTTGCCGAACCGATGATAAAACTGCCGCCGATGTCGCGTTCGGTCGTCGAACGCAAAGTCGAAGCGAGAATCAGGGTCGAAGTATCGAGCTTGTTTTCCTCGTATTTCGGCACCGTAAAACCGATGCTGCGAATGCCTTTGTTGCCGGAGACGACATCGCGGACGACGACATCAACTTTATAAGTTCCGGGCGTTAAGGCAATCGCTTTCTGGTAAATTGATTTGCGGTCTTTGGCTTCGGTTAATTCCGATGCGGTCGCGCTGGTCGTCACCGAATCCTCGAAGATGCCGGAGCGTTTGCCGGACACCGCCTGAATTTTGCCGAAGATATTCATTCGCGCCGTCGGAATGCCGCCGACCGAATCGAAGGCGAGTTCCTTGTTGCTGGCTTGAATGGTGAACGCCGTTACCACCCGCTCGTCCGATTGACGAAAAAAGTCCACGCGCATATCGAAGTTGAGCGGATTATTGTCAATGACACCGCTATCGCCCGCCGCCGACTGCAAATCGCTGAATTTCACTTGCGGCGGTCGCTGCATAGCGGTCAAAATTTCCAACCGGCGAAACGGCGAATCCTGCTCGCGCTGGTAATTCTGCTGTTGTCCGTTGCCGCCGATGCGGTCGCCCTTGTTCGACAAACCGAGTTGTTCGGAGGTATTCAAACCCGCGCCCGGCACGGTTGCCAGCGCGTCTTTTTCGTTCGGACTGCGGGCGATGCGATATTCGCCCGTGCCGGTCGGGTCAACGAATTCGACTTCGATGCCTTCGCCGACGTTATCGAGATGCCGGTAAAACCACGTTTCAAACGGATAAGTCGTCGTCGAGCCGCCGCCTTCGTAACTCGGACGGTCGTAATTGCCGCCCGACGGATGCGATTCAACGCTGTCGGGCTTGCCGAAAGTGATATAAATTCGCCCGCGGTCGGTTTTCCAGCCCGGAATGCCCGAAGCGTAATGCTCGTTGGCGTAAGCGATGCGCTCGTAATACTGTTCACGATACTCGTTTTCTTCGGTGTCCGGGTCGGGGTCGCGCCGCCGCCAGAAATTTTCGATGAAATTCTCGCGTTCTTCGTCGGTCGTCAGTGCCTTGAACGCTTTTCTCTCGTCGCCTGTGATGATGTAGCCGACATCTTTACTAAGCCAGTCTTTATACACTTTCGGTGCTTCCGCTTTCACCTTCCGCACCTTGGTTGACGGGTCTTCGGTCGGTTTCGGGGTTTGCGCGAAGGTATATGACGCGCCCGCCGAGAGCATCGAAACGGTCAAGACCGCTTTACGAATCAAATTCTTTTTAGACATAACGGTGTAACTCCTGATATTGACGGCAATAAAATTTTTAACTTTCGACTTTTTGCTTTTTAGATTTTAGACGGTAATTCTTAATTGTTCAAGATGCGCGAAATCGCCGCAAAGGTTGTCCGAAGCCGCGCTCGAAGGCTTTTCAATGTTCGTCCGAAACTTCAACGAAGACAGCAAATCGTTAGATAGCTCGTCCGTTATCCATTCTGACCGTCCGAAATCGCATTATGCCCGCCCGTGAATCTTTGCGGACTGCGCGGAAAGGCAATCGGACGGCTCAGAATCACATCAGAGGCAGTCTGAACGCGATCAGGAGCAGTCTGAATGCGATCAAGAGTGATGTGAATGCGATCAAGAGTGATCTGAATTGCATTCACATTAGTCTTGAAAAGATGTTTGAAGCTCTGGATTCAACTCTATTAAAACTCCGACAGATTTACGAAGATTCAAAGTGCAAACATTTTGCAGGCTGCTTCCTGCCAGAACCGTCGGTGGCAGCCGACGCTTAACCTAGTGCTGTATAACCGAAGTTTGTAAAGTTCTGAGGCATTTATGAAAAGTTTAGAGTGACGGCTTCAGCCGTGAAATCGCCAGCGAAGCGCGGCGATTTCTCACGCATAAATGCGTAACTCTGAACTTTTCATAATGTCGCAAAACTTCCCCCGACCTGCTTAGCACCAGAGCAAACTCACCCACCGGCTTCCGCCGACGGTTCTGAAATTATCAAAAAGAGTTTTCAAACAGCTTCCGTGTTCTGACAAAATCGCACTGATGCCGGCGGTCTATTATCCGACATCTTTTTAGCCATTAAAGACCGCTCTGAAATTATCAATAATTCGGGTTTCGACTTCCGCCAACGCAATTTCGCGTCCCAGAATTCTTTCCATCGAAGCGACGGGTTCGCCTTCGCAGGCGATAATGTGATTGAAATAACTCAAATCCGTGTTGACGTTCAGGGCGAAACCGTGCGTCGTCACCCAACGCTTGAGGTGAACGCCGATTGCCGCGACTTTGCCCTCTTTGGTATGAACGCCCGTCAAATCTGCGATTCTGAAAGCGTCAATCTCGAAATCGTCCATCGTGCGAATCAAAACCTCTTCCAAATCGCGCACATATTTGTGAACGTCTTTACGCTCCGGCGAAAGACTGATAATCGGGTAGCCGATGATTTGACCGAGACCGTGATAGGTAACTTTGCCGCCGCGATTCGTCTCGAAAACCGTCGCGCCGATTTTTTTTAACATTTCATCGCTCGCCAGCACGCCGTTCTTCCCGGCGCGCCGCCCAATCGTGTAGGTGTGCGGGTGTTCGAGCAGCAGCAGATAATCGGTTTCGCGCCGTTCGATAACCTCCTGTTCGAGCTTTTTCTGCAAATTCAAACCGTCTTCGTAAGCGAAACGACCGAGACGGCGAACTTCCAAACGTCTTTCGTGCATCTTCATTATGATAAAATTATCCGTCGGAATTTACGAATGAACAGCGATCAACGCCCGGCTAAAATCAAATTTCCCCGCCCGAATGGTCGGCGTTCCGCGAGGCGGATATATTTTTTGGTGGAGTGTTTATGAAAAAGAAAGTTATCAAATCAGCGGTCATCAGTTTGTGTCTTTTATGTTTCGTCTTTTCAGCCGCCGCGCAAAAGCGTCAGCCGCGCAAAAGAACGTCCAAGCCGAGTGCCGCCGCTGCGACCGGCAGTTTTGAAATTAAAAACGGCGCGACGCAGGTTTCGACCCAGATAAAAAACGTCTCGAAGTTTCTTTTTAATCTCGGCGGCGTGGCGCGGGTTATCGAAGATTTGGATAGAGACATCGCCGCGCGAAAAGCCTCGCGCAACGCCGATGCGTTAAATGCGAAAAACAAACAAGCCGTCGTGACGACGATCCAGAATCTCCGCGCCGGACTCGCCGCCCTCGAAATCGAGTTTCGCACCAAGCCCGCACTTAAAAGTTACCTTTTCCAAATTCAGGGAATCGCGGAGATGGCGGGACGCGCCGAAGATCAGGCTGCCGCCGGACAAGTCACCGAATCGGGCAGAACGCTGCTGCTGGTCATCGAAAAACTATCGGACACGCTGGCGGCTCTGCCGTAAAAAATCAGAAACGGGAGCGTTAACCGGTTCCGCTGCCGCTCGCCGTTCTGATTCGGGATCAAAGCGACTGCATATCAATGACGAAGCGATAGCGAACATCCGCTTTGACCGTTCGGTCGTAAGCCTCTTCGATTTTCTGAATCGGAATCAACTCGATGTCCGAAACGATTTTGTTGGTAAAGCAGTAATCCAGCATTTCCTGCGTCTCCCGAATGCCGCCGATGCCCGAACCGGCGAGCGTCCGATTATTCGGAATCAGCGAGAAAGCAGCGACTTCGGACGGTTTCTCCGGCGCACCGACGATCACCATCGCGCCGTTATAAGCCAGCAGTCTAAGGTATGAATTCAAATCGTGTGCGGCGGAAACCGTGTCGAGAATAAAGTCGAAGGTTCCGGCGAGCGGCTTCATACTTTCGGGATTTTTCGTCACCACAAAATTATGCGCTCCGAGTTGCCGCGCATTTTCTTCTTTAGCCGGCGACGTGCTGAAAACCGTCACTTCCGCGCCCATTGACGCGGCGAGCTTCACGCCCAGATGACCCAGCCCGCCCAGTCCGACCACGCCTATTTTCTGACCGCTTCGCACGTTAAAGCGTTTCAAAGGCGAATAAGTCGTAATCCCGGCGCAGAGCAGAGGCGCGACCGCCGCTATATTCTCCTGCTCGCTGATGTTCAAAGTATAATCTTCGTCCACGACGATCTGCGACGAATAACCGCCGAAAGTCGGAGTTGTTTTGTCCATTTCCCGCGAATTATAAGTTTGCGCGCAGTGAACCTGACAAAACTGCTCGACATTCTGACGACAGTTTTCGCAGTTGCGGCACGAATCCACAAAACAGCCGACTCCCGCGTAATCGCCGACTTTAAATTTAGTGACTTCCGCACCGGTTTCTTTGACGCGCCCGACGATTTCGTGTCCCGGAACCATCGGATAAATCGAATTCCCCCATTCGTTACGCGCCTGGTGAATGTCCGAATGACAAACTCCGCAAAACATAATCGTAATCAAAACGTCTTTGACACCCAATTCGCGCCGTTCAAACTCATACGCCGCAAATCCCGTTTCCGCGCTGTTCACTGCGTAGCCTTTTGTTTTAAGCATTTTATGATTCTCCCTTAATTTTTCTGTTCTCCTAATATAACTCAAAAGACCGCAAAAATCGGCAGGCAGAGCATCAATGCTTTAACCTGCCGATTAAATATATGACTCCGCCTAATCCAAATCCTTTTAAGTATGATAAAAAACGGGCAGCCGCAAGGGGCTACCCGTTTCCTTTTCCAGAAATTCTCCGCAGGTAAGACTCGAACTTACAACCCTTCGGTTACACTTTGCCCCAAACTTTCGTTTGAGTGTGGACTATCTCATCAACTTTCTTGCAAAAGTTGTCGGACGCTAGTGGAGATGTTGATTTGTATTTTAGGTCTAATTTATATCTCATACAAGGAACTATATATGAATCAATTAAAGCAAAAAACCTTTGTGCCTCACCTGCTCCCATACGAAGCCGATAAAAGCCTTTGTTTGATACTAAAGACCAAGATATATTCCAAACGTCTTTGAAGTAAGTCCGAATAATTTCAGCTTCTTCAAATGAACAATAAGTATTGAGATGAATTTCTCTTCCGTGAACTAAGCCATCCCTTTTTTTATAAGAGAGAGAGCCGTCATCCATATACCAAAGAGCAATTCCAAGTGGAGTAAGATAATCAAGAATGCGTCTCGAAAATTGCCTTTTCCCACTTTTGTAAAACCATTTATAAATAGTTCTCAATCGTGGATGAGTTCGCGTTCCCAGTCTAACTCCGGGATAACCGCTATTATTAAATGGTTGGACGATTATCTCCCATTCACGAAAAAGATTTTGCAGAATGTCTCTTTTATATTCAAGATATTCTTTTTGTCTTTCCGCGTGATGGATGCGAAGACTGACAGATTGACAACCTTTTTGCTGCCTGATTCCTGCGTCTCCTGCCACCATTCCAATAATAGCTGACCTAAGTTCTGTTCTTACCAATGGTAGAACTTTCATTTGTCAACCCTCCGTCAGTCTCTGCACGTTCCTGTTTACTCTTAAACCATTCAACAGGCTTCGCTCAGGATTACCATTTCAAATTACTTTAATTAAGGTTTTCCTGAATTCATCCGATTTTTCAATCACAGTCGCCTGTGAAAGCTGCAACTTGTTTACAGCCGAATGCTCTGCCATTGAGCTACTGCGGAATATCGTCCGAAGACGAATCTAAAGATTAAGAATTTTGCTTTATCTTGTCAAGCGAAGTCCAAAATGTTTGGAAAAATGTTGACTTCATCTTTTTCAAGAGTTTAAAGTTAAAAATATGCTTTTTAAAAACTTCACACTCAAATCAACATTTTTCTGTTTGTTTATTTTTTTAGTTTCAAATTGCGCCGATTCGTCGAAATCAATTCCATCAACAACTGTTCCCGAAACAAAAGCGGCAGTCGTTCAAGTAACGCCGGCGCCGTTTTTAGGACAAATGGCAAAAGTTCAAGGTGAAAATCAAGCGATAAAAATAACTGATAATTTGAAAAGTTCAATTGAGCAGCAAGAACTACCGAAGATTTGGCTGGAATTTGATCGAGAGAACGGCGAAATTTTGAGAACCGAATTGGATAATAAATTTACCGAAAACTTGTACTCTGCCGGTCAAGCTCTTTTTCGATACCAATATGTAATTAGACATTCAAAAGTCCTGGTGAAAGATACGATGCAAGTTATAATCAAATGATGACTTTTGGAAACTCGCTCAATAAAATAAGCAAATTGGAAATAGATTCACCGGACGGAAAAAGAAATTTAACGGAAGATGAGGTATTGAAAATAATTTATAAACAATCCGGCTTAATAAATGACCGATACGAAGAACTGGACGATTATTTTTATCCGAAGAGTTATTTCTACAAATTCAAACGGTCCATCAACGAAGAAACTGGATACTCAATCTTTTAAGACCTGTCGACACAAGTTATAATCTTTCCTTTATCAAACACGGAGAGATTTCATTTTGCATCACGAACTTATTTTAATTTTAGATTTCGGCTCGCAATACACGCAGCTTATCGCCCGTCGGGTGCGGGAGCAGGGCGTTTACTGCGAAATTGCGCCGTTTCATCTCGCGCTTGAGAAGATTACGGCGAAAAATCCGAAGGGCGTGATTCTTTCGGGCGGTCCGAATTCGGTTTATGAAGCGGACGCGCCGCAGGTTTCAGCAGGTTTCTACGAGCAAATTAATGCACCGATTCTCGGCATTTGTTACGGGATGCAATTGCTCGCCAAAGATTTAAACGGTGTCGTTTCGCCCTCCGAACGGCGCGAATACGGACACGCGAAACTTAAAAGATTAAGCGGGAAAACCGAGCTTTTCAAAGAGCTGCCGGAGATGCTCGATGTCTGGATGAGTCACGGCGACCACGTTACCACTTTGCCCGAAGGTTTTCATCAGACGGCGACGACCGGCGATGTCGTGACGGCGATTGAAAATAAGGAGAAGCGGATTTACGCCGTCCAGTTTCACCCGGAAGTTTCGCACACGCCTTTGGGCAAAGAGGTTTTACGCAATTTTCTCTTTAACATTTGTGAATGCCGGGGCGATTGGACGGCAAAACAGTTTATCGCCGAAGAAATCGAAAAAATCCGCGCGATTGTCGGCGAAAACGATAACGTCGTCTGCGGTTTGAGCGGCGGCGTTGATTCGACCGTCGCGGCGGCGTTGGTGCAGGAGGCGATTGGCAATCGGCAGACTTGTATCTTTGTTGATAACGGTCTGCTTCGCGCCGGTGAATACGAAGAAACGCTGAAACTTTATCAGGACAAACTGCATTTGAACGTGATCGGCGTTGACGCTTCCGCCGAATTTTACGCGGTGCTGGAAAACGTCGTTGACCCGGAATTAAAACGCAAAGCAATCGGCGCGAAATTTATAGACGTTTTCGACGTGGAAGCAGCGAAAATCGGCGATGTCAAATATCTGGTGCAGGGAACACTCTATCCCGATGTCATCGAATCGGTCAGCCTGCGCGGCGCGTCGGTAACGATCAAATCGCATCACAACGTCGGCGGTCTGCCGGAGAAAATGAATCTGAAATTGATCGAACCGCTGCGCGAATTATTCAAAGACGAAGTGCGTTTGATCGGCAAAGATTTAAAGATTCCCGACGAGATTCTCCAGCGTCATCCGTTTCCCGGTCCGGGTTTGGGCGTGCGAATTTTGGGCGACATCACGCCGGAAAAAGTTTCACTTTTGCAAAAGTGCGACAAAATTTATATCGAAGAACTGCATAATTTCAAACTTTACACGGAAGTTTGGCAAGCCTTCGCCGTGCTTCTGCCGGTTCAGACGGTTGGCGTGATGGGCGATTTTCGCACATATGAAAAAACCATTGCGCTCCGCGCCGTCACTTCAACCGACGGAATGACGGCTGATTGGGCGCGGCTGCCGTTTGATTTTCTGCAAGCCGTCTCAAACCGTATCACGTCCGAAATTCGCGGCGTGAACCGTGTGGTTTACGATATTTCATCGAAACCGCCCAGCACGATTGAATGGGAATAATGCGATTTTTCCATTGATTACGCTGATGCCGAATCTGCACCGTCAAAATCTCTCTGTTTTGCAATTCGTGCCGAACAACTTAATCTATAAATCTGAAAGTAATCTGACGATTAAAGGGTGGAAAATTTTTATGAAATACAGGCGATTGGGAAGCAGTGACTTGGAAGTTTCCGAGATTAGTTTGGGTTCGTGGCTGACTTATTCCGGCGGGGTCGAACGCGAGCAGGCGGCGGCGTGCGTCGAAAAAGCGTTTGAAGTCGGCATCAATTTTATAGACACGGCGAACGTCTACGGCAAGGGCGCGTCGGAAACTTTTCTCGGCGAAGTTTTGGAGAATAGACCGCGCGATTCTTATATTTTGGCGACGAAATTGTTTTTTCCGATGACCGACACCGACCGCGGTTTGTCGCGGGTGCAGATTCACAAGCAGTTGAACGATTCGCTCAAAAGACTGAAAACCGATTACGTTGACCTCTATCAATGTCATCGCTACGACGAAAACACGCCGCTCGAAGAAACGATGATCGCTTTGTCGGAAGTCGTGCAGGAAGGCAAGGCGCGTTACATCGGTTTTAGCGAGTGGAACGCCGCGCAAATTAAAGCCGCGAGCGAACTGGTCGGAATGGAAAAATTCGTTTCCAGCCAGCCGCAGTATTCGATGCTCTGGCGCGAACCGGAGGCGGAAATCTTCCCTTTGTGCGCCGCCGAAGGCATCGGTCAAATCGTCTGGTCGCCGCTCGGACAAGGCGTTTTAACCGGGAAATATCAAGCCGGTCAGCCGGTTCCGAAAGATTCCCGCGCGGCAAACGAGACGATGAATGTTTTTATAGACCGCCTGCTCGACGATCAAATTTTAACGGCGGTCGAGAGTCTGAAGCCGCTCGCCGAACGCGAAAACCTTTCGATGGCGCAGCTTGCGCTCGCCTGGGTTCTGCGTGACGAACGGGTTTCTTCGGCGATCATCGGAGCCACCAAACCCGAACAAGTCGCCGATAACGCGGCGGCATCGGGCGTGGAACTTTCAACGGAAACCCGGTCTGCGATTGATGAAATTTTGGCGGGCATTGCGCCGTCGTAAATTTTCACGCTAAACTTGCCGTCGCACTTCAGCGTAGAGTTTCGCTAAATCCTTTAACTGATAATGCGCGTTCAAACCGCTTGGATTCGGGAGCAGCCAGACGTTTGCTCCCGCGATTTTTTCGGGCTGCAAACCCATCTGCGCCTTCGGCTCTTGAAACGCCGTCCGAAAAGCTCCGATTCCCAAAACCGCCAGATTCTGCGGCTTGAACTTTTCGATTTTTTTGATCAGATTCCTACCGCCTTCGATAAATTCTTCGGCGCGCAGTTCGTCCGCCCGCGCCGTTGTGCGTTGGCAGAAACTCGTGATGCCGTAACCGTTTTCGAGCAGTTCGTGTTCTTCCGAAGGATGCAGAAGTCTATCGGTGAAGCCGCCCAAATGCAGTGCTTTCCAGAACCGATTGCCCGGTCGGGCGAAGTGAAATCCGGTCGCGCCCGACCACATTCCGGGATTGATGCCGCAGAATAAAACCTTCAGATTGTAATCAATTAAATCTTCGGTCGTGCGGTTGACGGCATCGCGCAAATCTTCTTTGGTCGGTTTGAATTTATTCACTTTTTCGCCCGTCCGACCACACCGAACAGCGGATCATTACCGCGCGGTTCGCGGCGGCGAATTTCGATCTCGTCGAAACCTCCGCTTTGCTCGAAATACCCGCGCACGAGTTCGACGTGTCCGTCGTCGTCGAGCGCGTTCCACACAGAAACGGCTTTGGTCGGAAAACAGCGGTTGGAAAAAGTGACGACGAGCGGCGCACCCGATTTCAAAACGCGCCCGATTTCGCGGAAAACCACTGCCGGCTCGATCAAATACTGCACCGAAACGCAAATCGCCGCCCCGTCGAATTCTTCGCTTCCGAACGGCAGAATCCGATTGACGTTGAGATTCTGCACGACGTATTCGCTCAAACGCGGGTTGGCGGCGAGTTCCGCCGCGTTCATTCCGGCGGCGGCGACGCGGGCATACTCAACATCTTCCGGCAGATGCGAAACCCAACTGCTCATCAAATCCAGAATCGCGCCGTTCGCCGGGAAAAACTCGCGGTATAACTCGCTGACGAAACGAATCGCGCCGGTGTCAATGTGCGTAACGAAACGCGGAAAATCGTAGAAATTCTCGTCCGCCGTCTCGTCCATTCGACGAAACGCCTCAGGCGACGTGTCTGGCTGATTTAGTTGCGGCATATATTTAGATTTTATCAAATTTTCCGTCACGCTTTTTAATGTTCTTCGGCAAAATTCCCCCAACCACCGCTCTGCTCAAATTTCCGCCGAAATAAAGCACCGTGTCCCGCCGACATCAGCCGCTGGCGGCACAGCCAAGCGTGTGTTAATTCGTGTCTCAAGGTATTGACAAGCCGCTTTCGCCGCGCCTGCCGATAATAGATTTTTTTGACGAAAATAAACGGAAATTCGCCGCCGTCACAATGCGTATAGGCATTAGCCGTTTCGGTATTAGTGCCGGATTTCAAAATCGGTTCGTCCTTGAGATAGACGGGAACCGACGGCATCTGATCGAATAAAGGCAGCAGAGCGTCGGTTTCCGCCTGAAGATTATCGCTGCGGTCAACGCCTTCAAATCGGGAGTCGGCAGCCGCCGTCTGCCGGGTGGACGTTTTAACCGGAATTGCCGGCGGCTTTTCAATTTGTTTCGGCGAACAGCCGAATGACAGTAGCGAAATTCCCGCGCTGCACCCGAGCCGCCCGATCAACCAACGAATCTTCCAGGAGAACATCTCTTTATTCTAATTCGGATCAGGCAATCAAACAAAATAAGACGGGAAATAAATAATGGATTGTTGTGTTGCACGAGTGGAAAAACAATCCGCCTCAAACGATTGATTTTCTTCTCGATTCGTCAAATTCGTGAAAGCGGCGGCGGCAATTTGTTCCGTTAACTGCCACGAAACCGTCCGGCAGAATTCGGAAATCGGTTTTGTCAACTCCGGTTCGGCTTCCGGCGAATTTGGCGCGGGCATCGCTTTGGCGTAAAATTATTGTGATGAGCAAGACTGCCAAAGAACTCGCGTTTTTACGCGATTTGTATATTGAAACCGACTGGACGGAGCGTTTCACCAATCTCTTTGACGACAATTTCAAATTTGCCGACGAGGAAAAACTCCTATACGTTAACGCCGGAGCGGGCAATCACGCGCTCGCCGTGCGCGAAAAATTAAACGAAGAAGTCGAAATTTTCGGCGTGTCGGAGTCGCGGGAACTATTGAACATCGCCCGCGCCAAAGCCGACGCGATTCAGTCGAAAGTGGATTTCTCAATCGTCTATCCGGCGGAGAATTTCGACGCGGTTTTAGCCGACGCGACGTTTGTCGAGCCGTGTGAATTAAAAGGTTTTTTGTCGAAAATCGCGGCTTCGGCGAACAAGCAGGCTGCCGTTTTTCTGGCGACGACGAGCAGCTTCGGCGAAGTTTACTCGCTGCTCTGGGAAACTCTTTTGAACCTGGATTTGGCGGAAAAAGGCGCGGAAGTCGAGCGTTTGATTACCCGGCTGCCGACGATTTTGCAGGTCGAAGAGACGATGAAGGATTTGGGTTTGACGAAAATCGAAACGATTGTCAAAAGCGAATTTTTCGATTACGACGACGGCGCGGCTTTCGTCAATTCGCCGCTCGCCGCCGATTTTCTATTTCCGGCGTGGCTCGATTTTTTAGACGACCGCGAAAGAGCGCAAGTCATCGAAAAACTCGCCGAAACGATTGACGAAGACAGCAGCGGCGGCACGAATTTTCAATTCTCGGTGAAAGCGACTTTAATCGTCGGCGAAAAAACAACCTGAATGCCGGGAAAGCGCGAAACCTGCCAAAACCTATTGACGTTTGCCAAAAAACTTTTCGACGGTTGCAGGCTTTCCGGCGGCATATTTATTGTTTGACTTCGGCGCGGCGGCGCATTTCCGCCATAATTTCTTCATCACTCATCACCGAAATCTGCGGCGCGGCGACATTCAAAGGCGGGGCGGCGACGTTCAAAGAGAGTTGCCGTCGTTTTTCCGCTTCGGTTGTTTCTTCGTCTTCCGCTTCGCGCATCCCGTCTTTGAAGGCTTTGCGGGTTTGCACGAGCGATTTTGCAAACTGCGGCAATTTGCTCGAACCGAATAATAAAAAGACGACTGCCACTACGAGCATAATCTGCATCGGGCTGTCGAACATAAAAAGCAATAATGGTTGCAACATAATTTTTTGTCCTGAAAATCTAATCTCGATTTGTTTTCGTTAAAGCGGCAAAACTGGCTGATAAACCCGTTTATAATTGTTTGATTTCGGCGCGGCGGCGCATTTCCGCCATCAATTCTTCATCACTCATCGAGCCGACCGTCGCCGGAACTGGAAGCGAATTGATCTGTGGCGCAACCGGCGCGGCACCGAACTGTTTTTGCTGCGTTTCGCTGCGTTCCTCATCTTCGGCTTCCTTCATTCCTTCCTTGAAAGCCTTGCGCGTCGCCCCGATTGACTTCGCCAGTTGCGGCAGCCGGCTCGCGCCGAAAAGCAAAAATAAGGCCGCTACGATTAAAAGAATTTCCGCCGTCCCCAAACCAGCCATAGTAATATCTTCCCTTAAATCAAACTGTTAGGATTCAAAAAATTCCGGTGCCGCCAGCACTTTCAGATTCGGCATCACTTTTTGAATCATCCGAAAATCGTCAACATCGTGCGTCACCGCAAAGCTGTCGTGAATCACCGCCAAACGCGCCATCAACGCATCGTTCTAATCTTCGATCAAACGCTTTGACGGCTTAAAATCTTTCGCTCGCGGCAAACTCGCGCCGTTTTGATTTTCCTACATCTTTTTCATAACTCGATTATGACGCTTGAATTACCGAAAAAGTTGGCGCGTCAATTCGTCTATCATAACGCCGTTTATCGAATGTTGCCACTGAAAAAGCGATTTCGGCTTTTAACTCTGGACTTTTTCCTTAAATTTATCCGTTGCTTCAATCAACGCCGAAGCGATTCCGGGTTCGGAAATCGAATGTCCGGCATCGGGGACGATAATAAATTCGGCTTCGGGAAAAGCGCGGTGCAAATCCCACGCGCTCGTCGCCGGACAGACGACATCGTAGCGTCCCTGGACGATGACGGTCGGAATATGGCGAATTATGCCGACGTTTTCGATTAAATAATTCTCGGTCGGGAAAAACGAATTATTCATAAAATAATGACACTCGATTCGCGCCAACTGCAACGCTTCGTGCGCTCCTTCCCAATGCTCCATCAAATCCTCGCTCGGATAAAGTTTGGAAGTCGAACCTTCCCAGACGCTCCACGCCCGCGCCGCCGCCAGTTGTTGCGCTTCGTCGTCGCCCGTCAAACGCTTGTAATACGCCGTCATAAAATCGCCGCGCTCGGCGACGGGAATCGCGTCGCGGTAACGCTCCCAGAAATCGGGGAAAATCTCCGACGCGCCGGATTGATAAAACCAATCTAATTCTTTTTTGCGGGTCAGAAAAATGCCGCGCAAAAATAATGCCGAAACTCTTTCGGGGTGCTTTTCCGCATAAGCCAGCGACAGAGTGCTGCCCCACGAGCCGCCGAAAACCGCCCATTTTTCGATGCCGAATTTCGTCCGCAACGCTTCGATGTCGCTGATTAAATCCCACGTCGTATTTTCGCGCAACTCGGCGTGCGGCGTGGATTTGCCCGCGCCGCGCTGGTCGAAAAGCACGATGTGATACGCCTTTGCATCGAAATACTGGCGGTAAGTCGGAACTAAACCGCCGCCCGGTCCGCCGTGCAGAAAAACGACGGGAATGCCTTCGGGATTGCCGCACCGCTCGTAATAAATTTCGTGAATCTCGGAAACCTGCAACGTGCCGGAGTCAAACGGTTCGATTTCGGGATAAAGTGTTTTCATAGACTGCATCATACTAAATATCCGTTGAAATCTTCAAATAGTTTGCCGTCGAAACCATTCGCGTCGCCGCGAATAAACATTGTAATAAATGAGAAAACCGATTAACATCAAAAAACCACGTTGAGTTTCACAAAGGAGTCAAAATGAAAGAAAGTTTATTCTATATTTTTTCGTTCGGTTTGCTAACGGTTTTGTTTTCCGCGCCGAATCTCGCGCAGGATGAAACCGGTCGAAACGTCTCCGCCGCGTCGAGTTTATACGTTATTTCGGCGAAAGCGGGCGGCGTTAATTACGTCGAAGGCAAAGTTAACGTCGCCCGGAAAAGCGGTCGAAGCGGTCCTTTGCTCAAAGGCGACGCGCTCGAAATCGGCGATGTAGTGAGGACCGGAACCGACGGGAAAGCCGAAATTTTATTGAATCCCGGCTCGTTCGCGCGCCTTGCCGGTAATTCGGAATTCGAGTTGACGACGACCGCGCTCGAAGATTTGCAGTTGAAATTAAATTCCGGCAGCGCGATCTTTGAAGTGATTACCGATCACGAATTCACGTTCGCCGTCACCACGCCGAAAGCCGGATTTTTCGTCGTTAAAACCGGCGTTTACCGCGTGGACGTTCTCGGCGACGGCACGAGCAAAATCGAAGTTTGGAAAGGCAGAGCGCAAGTCGGCGATGTTTACGCGACGGAGGTTAAAGGCGGCAGGCAAGCCGTCGTCAACGGCACTCAAGTATCGGTTGCCAAGTTTAATCGCGGCGAGAAAGACGATTTTGAAGTTTTCAGTAAAACCCGCGCCAAAGAACTGGCGAAAATCAACGCGAAGCTGCAAAACCGCGATGTTCGCACGAGCTTAATCAGTTCTTTCTACAACACGCGCTGGAGTTTGTATGATTCCTACGGGCTTTGGGTTTTCAATCGGGCGTTCGGAAGTTATTGTTTCCTGCCGTTCGGCTACGGCTGGAATTCGCCCTACGGCTTTTATTATCCGAGCGATATTTGGTATTTCAACCTGCCGCCGGTGATTTATTATCCGCCGGTGCGAGATACGCCGACCACGGCGAGTGCGCCGGATAAAGTTGATTCGCCGGGCATCAGAAATCCGCGATACAGCCGCAAGGGTGAAGATTCGGAAGGCGTTGTTCCGCCTTACGCCAGAATTCAGCGCGAAATCGGGCAGTTTCCGATTGACCGCGAAATAAAAGATAATTCGTCGCCATCGTTCCCGTCCAGCGTTCGGCAATCGCCGCCGCCCGCCGCCGCCGCCGCGCCGCCGATAATCGTCACTTCGCCGGGATTTCCGCCCAAAAAGGGCGATAACTGAGAAGTCAAACGATTGATTTTTGAAGCGGGAGAGTAAAAGTTCTCCCGCTTTTTTATATCAATTCCAGTTGATTGGCGCGTATTGTCAGAACCGCCGGCGGTAGCGGGCGAGTCAACGCCGCACGGGAAACCCGCCCGCCAACCGCCGGCGGTTCTGACACGCTCAAAGCATCCATCCGCACATTTTGTTTTGAATTGGTATTATTTGAAAAAATGAATTATCGAAGCGGCCGGTGATTGGTGATTTTCGATATATTTTTCGACGTAGGGCTGGAAAATCAGCAGCAGCGATTGAGAGCCGTTGAAAACCGTGTGGAGGGCGATGCAGGGCAGCAGGTTTTTCGTGCGAACGCGCACCAGAGTCAGAACCAGACTGAGCAGACAAATTAAAAAAATCGTTGAGTAACTCGGATAATACTGCGGAACGTGAACGAGCGCAAAGAGAAAAGTCACCAGTGCCACCGCCGCCGGAACGCCGAGAGTTTTCTGAAACGCCGAATATAAAACTCCTCGATAAACTACCTCTTCGACCAAAGGCGCGGTGAAAGTCGCCAGAAACGCGATGATATAAACCGCCGTCCGCGAGCTTTTCAAAATCCGCAGAAGTCCGTTTTCCTCCTGTGGAAAATAATTTGAAGCGACCACCGCTAAAACAAAAAACCCGGCGACAATCGCCAGACAAGTCCAGACGTTGAAACCGTTCCACTGCCAGCCCAGAGTTTCACGAAACGAAATTTTTTGCCGGTTGGTAACGACCAGCCACGCCAGCAGCAGCGTCAGAATATGCGCCGGAATGACACCGATGATGCTCAGCAGAATCGCCGTCGAATCGCTCTGAATGTTTTCCAGAAGCCGCGCCGCGTTTGAAAAACCGCCGTTGAAAAAAATATACGGAATCAGCAAAAAGTTCGGAACGACGATAATAAAAAAAATGCTCGCCAGCCACACGCCAACCGCTGTCAAACTGTTCCACGGCGGATTATCCGGCGAAACGGGCGGCACGTTCGGCGGAAGAACGTCTTTTTTTATCGGCGGCGACGGGAAATTTTCGGTTTCGTTTGATTCGTATTTTTGCACGAATTCGAGTTTAGCGAAATTCGTTTGAAGTTCAAAGTTTGAGACTTTTAAGAGCATGTTTGAAAATTTCAAAAAGACCTGCGATTTTACATTTTACATTTTACATTCGACATTCGACATTTTTACCGGACAAAAATTAAAAATGTCGAATGTAAAATGTGAAATGTGAAATTAAGCCGTCAGCTCGCCGACCGAATCGCATTCCAAACACGCTCTAAGCAAGTGAGCAAAGGTATTAAAAGTTATCGTGCTTCGTTCAGAGTCCAAACTTCGGCTTGTTCTTCCGACCGCGAAGCGCGGCGGAAACCAGGCTGAAGCGTGGACCCTGAACGAAGCACAAAATCTCCCGCCGCCTTCTGACTTGCTTACCTCGTCCAATTGAATGATTTTCAACTCTGACCTAAAGGCAGACGAATTTTGACGGCAACTCCGCCGGCAACATTATTTTCGATGATTAAAGTTCCGTGATGACGCTGAACGATGCGGTGGCTAATCGCCAAGCCCAAACCCGTTCCGCCTTCTTTGTTGGCGGTGAAAAACGGGTTGAAAACATTCGGCAGCGCGTCTTTGGGAATGCCGCGCCCGTTGTCGGAAATCGTGATGACGATATGCGGCTGGCTAAAAGTTTCGGTCGGCAGAAACGCCGTGTCGGTGACGATGCTCAAAGTTTTTTCGCGGCTTTCGTTGGTGTCGGTTGCCTGCCGCGCGTTGGTGACGAGATTGAATAAAACCTGCTGAATCTGCGAAGCATCGCCTTCGACCGTCGGCAGATACGGCGCGAGCCGCAAATCGGTGGTTACGCCGGAATTCTGCAATTGGTGATTGAGCAAACCGACGGTTTTGACGATCAATTCGTTGACGTTGAAAGCCGCTAATTCGGGCGCACGGTCGCGGGAAAAATCGAGCAACTGCGTCACCAGATTCGTGATGTTGGAAGTCTGCTCGCGGATCGCCTGAATTTCTTCGCTCCGCTGCAAATCCTGACGGGAACGCAGTAAAAATTCGAGATTGGCGGAAATGATATTGAGCGGCGTGCCGACTTCGTGCGCGATTCCGGCGGTGATCTCCCCAATGGCGGAGATGCGTTCCTGCTGAATCAGACGGCGTTCGATCAGTTTTTCGTCCGTCACGTCGCGGGTCGTGCAGACGACCCCGATAATGCGGTTTTCCGCATTGATAATCGGGTCGGTGATGATGCGGAGAACGCGCCCGTAGAGCCGGTCGGTTAACTCGACTTTCTGCGGTATTCGTTCGGTGACGGTTCGCATAATCGTGCAGTTCGAACGCGGCATTTTTGAATTATGATAAAGCTCGCAGCAGCGAATCCCGACGAGCCTGCCCGCCGTTTCGCCGAACATCTGCGCCAGCGACGCATTGGCGCGGCGGATTTTCCCCGACGGCGCGTGAATCGAAACGCCGTCGGTCATCGCGTCGAAAGTTTCCGCCCATTCGGTCTGCGCGTCGTTGACTTCGCCCAGCAATTCAGCGCGTTCGAGAGCCACGCCGACTTGTTTGCCGATGCCGGTCAGCATTGATTTTTCGTGCGCCGTAAAGACGCGCGGCGCG
>JAYVKL010000294.1:0-29829 GCA_043768465.1 Pyrinomonadaceae bacterium | reverse complement strand
GGTCGCCGCACAGCGGATTATGTCCGTCGGCACGTTTGTCGGCGTTTTCAATCTCGCGGAAATTTCGCGGATTTTTGTTGTGGTCTAAAATAACTTCCTGATATAAATCGCTTAATTCTGACATCTTATTTATTTCTAAAACTTTTACGGAAGCGGGATACCGCTCGGATTACAAGTTAATTCCACGACGGTAAAACTCTTTCGTAAGTCGGCTAGCTCTTTCGCTTGATTGCTCAAAATTTCCTGATAATCAAACGGCGGATTTCCCCAGCAGCCCTGCAAACGATAAAACTTTATCCTTTTTCCGCCTGCCTCCGTCAAATTTCCCGCCGCACACTTTCCGCCGATTCGAGTCAGCGTTTCTTTGACGTTCACCGAGGCGATTCGGGATATTTGCTTGATCTTATCAAAACCCAAATTCTTGGTAGAAACTATTGTTTCCGATGTAATTCCTTCGGGCAAACACGCGGAAAAGTCAGCGGCAGCTTTTGTGACGGCGGACGATTTTCTTTGTTTATTTTTCAATTTTATTTTGTTCTGCGCGACGGCAATTTGCCCGCTAAACGTCAATGCAATGATAAAAATAATTAACCGCTTCATATTAAAAACTTATATTCGGTCGCCAATCGGCGCGGTAAAATTTTTGTCTTCGATATTTCCCGTATTCAGAACATTTTTCGGCTCAAATAATAAAACTTCGACTTCCGCGTCGGCAGCCGGACGATGCTCCACGCCGCGCGGCACAATCACAAATTCGCCGGGTTTTAGTTCAATTGTTTTATCACGAAATTCGAGCCGGAAATTTCCCTTCACCGCCATAAACATCTCGTCTTCGTGTTCGTGATAATGCCACGGAAATTCGCCGACGAATTTGACGAGTTTAACTTCCTGCCCATTAAGTTCGCCGATCACTTTCGGTCGCCAATGCTCGTTTATCAAAGCGAATTTTTCGGCTAAATTAACTTTTTCCATTCCTCTCTTAATTAAAATTTAAATCTTTTCTTAAAATCGGCTGCGAATCAGCAAACGGAATAACAATATTGATAATTCCGATACAGCCTGGACCGACTTGATATTTATTAAAAGTAATTTCAAATCCCTCAGTTGTAATGCTCCAATTACTAAAATTTTCCTTTTTCGCTGAAACTGCTTCATTCAAATCAAAAGTTCCGACTATCATATTTCCATTATTAACAACACCGTCAGGTAAAGGTTTTCCGGCACTGGTGCCATCTTTGCACGGACACATTAAACAGGTTCGCTTTAATTTCTCAATACTAAGTTCTGAAATTTTCTCTAAATATTTTTTATCCGACTCAAATAGTTCTTTAAGCTCGACGACTTTCCCTTTTTTAAAGTCGAAATTTATAGTGGAGGGAAAATAATCCATATTCAAATAACCAGAATAACCGTTCCAATCCATTAAAACGCTTGCAAAATTAGCTGAAAAGTATTCGACATCATAATTCAAGTTAATCTCATATTCTCCTTTGGATTTTCCTTTCTTGTGTCTCTCCACAAGATAACCGCTGAAATCCAAAGGTTGAGCATCAACTTTTTTTTTTACATACTGATTAAATTTAATTTCCTGCGGAGTTTTTGCTTTTTTAAGTTGCGGATACTCAACATCAATGTTCAGCAAAAATTTACTTCTTTGGTCGGCTCGCTTAATTTTGACTGGCGAGAATCTTGAATCATCAACAAGTTTGGGCTTTTCGATTTCTACCTGTTTATTTTCAATCGCATTGACATTCGTCGGCTGATTAAAATTTGATTAGTTTAAAATCTTGTTCGGTTGCGCTTTCTGCGAAGTTTCACAAGCGCAAAAAAGCAAAACATAAAATAGTAAAAGAATTTTTAGCTTCATTTTTATTTACCTCTACAATTCTTTCACATTTTTCCGTCAAGTGTTTAAACGTAAAAAACCACAACCCAACTAACGGTATTCCACAAATTTAACCTTTCTAATTTCACGCAAAAACCTCAATCACCTTTTGCACCGCGTCCGCCAAAACGTCAACTTCCTCCCGCGTGTTGTAAAAAGCGAACGAAGCGCGCGCCGTCGCCGGAACGTCGAAAAATTTCATTATCGGTTGGGCGCAGTGATGTCCGGCGCGAATCGCAATGCCCGATTGGTCTAAAATCGTGCCGATGTCGTGCGGGTGGACATTTTCAATGGTGAACGACAGCACCGACGCTTTTTCCTTTGCCGTGCCAATGATTTTTACACCTTCGATTGCCGAGAGTTTTTCGGTCGCGTATTCCAGCAGTTCGTGTTCGTAACGCGCCGCCGCTTCAAAATCAATCGAATTCAGATAATCAATCGCCGCGCCGAGTCCGATGTTGGCGGCAATGGCGGGCGTTCCGGCTTCAAACTTATCGGGAATCGGCGCGTAAGTCGTTTTCTCGAAACTAACGGTGCGAATCATCGAACCGCCCGTTTGATACGGCGGCATTTTGTCCAAAAATTCTTTTTTGCCGTAAAGAACGCCGCTGCCGGTCGGCGCATACATTTTGTGACCGGAAAACGTCATAAAATCGCAGTCCAAATCCTGCACGTCAACCGGAAAATGCGGCACACTCTGCGCCGCGTCAAGAAAAAACGGAACGCCGAATTTGTGCGCTGTCGCAATCATTTCCTTGACCGGATTAATCGTTCCCAAAGCGTTGGAAACGTGAATGATCGAAACGATTTTCGTCCGTTCATTCAGCATATTTTCGTATTCTTCGATTATCAATTCGCCGCGCTCGTTCATCGGAATAACGCGAATCTTCGCTCCCTTCTCTTCCGCCAAAACCTGCCACGGAATGATATTGGCGTGATGCTCCATTCGACTTAAAATAATCTCGTCGCCTTCGCCGATAAATTTTCGCCCATATGAATACGCCACGAGATTCACGCCTTCGGTGCAGCCGCGCACGAAAATACATTCTTTCGCTTCTTTCGCATTGATAAACCGCTTGACCTTTTCCCGCGCCGCTTCATACGCCGTCGTCGCGTGCTGCGACAAATAATGAACGCCGCGATGGATATTTGAATGCTCTTTTTCCAGATATTCCGTCCCGCGCTCGATCACCACACTCGGCACCTGCGAAGACGCGCCGTTATCCAAATAAACCAGCGGTTTGCCGTTCACCGTCTGCGCCAAAACGGGAAAATCCGCGCGAATTTTTTCAACGTCCCAATCGGACATTTTTTTTACTGCTATGTTCATTTTTTAACACCAAAAATAATTTTTACAACCTTATTTTCTAAAAACATCTTTTACCGTAAAACTCAAATCCGGCAAAAGCGGCGACGTTATCTGGTCGCCGTTTCTAAATGTTCCGACCGAAGCCAGCACATTTGTCTGAAGCCGCGAGATTTCGATGACTTCGACAATCGGCTCGACAATCCAGTATTCCCGGATGCCGAATTTCGCGTAAGTCTGCCGTTTGACGATTTGATCGCGGCGTACGTTTTCGGATCCCGGCGACATAATTTCAATCGCTAAATCGGGCGCACCGACGATGTGAATGCCCGAAGCGATTTGCGGAATCCTTTCTTTAGCGATAAAAACCAGATCGGGAATCGCGCTGTTATATTCGTCGAAAATCACGCCGGGCGTAACCCAAATTTTGCCGATTGGATTCTGCCAAAGATAACTATTTAAAATGGTTGCAAAGTTTCCGATTATTTCCTGATGTTTTAACGCCGGTGCTTTTGACACAAAAAGTTCTCCCTCAAAAAGTTCATAGATATTACCGTCATCCGGCGTTGCCTCAAGATCATAGATTGAAATAAGAGGCTCGACAATTTTTAGCTGCTGCATAATTCCTCCGTCTCCGCATCCGCGTTCAAGCGATTGAAAACCACCGGCTAAACTCGCGCCCGTTTATTGCCCGGAGCGACTTTTTCGCTGACCGCTTCCGGTTTCGGATTATTCGCTTCTTTCAATTCTTCACGCGCAATGTATTCGCGCAAAGCCGTCTCGATGGTCGCGGCGCGTTTGTTTTTATCGCCCGCAATCACGTCAATTTTTGCCAGCAAAGTTTCTTCGATAATTAGGTTTGTTCTGACTCTCATAATTTTTATGCCTCCAAATTTGCGTTCAGACGATTCAAAACCGCTTCGTCCAACTGTTTTTTAATAGATTCGATCTCAATTTTATTAACGATTTCTTCGGCGAAACCGTAAGTCAAAAGATTTCGCGCCAAAGTTTCGTTCAAACCGCGACTCAGTAAATAAAATAGTTCTTCTTCCTCCAACTGTCCGACGGTCGCGCCGTGCGAACATTTAACGTCGTCGTTAAAAATCTCCAACTGCGGTTTCGTGTCAACCCGCGCTTCGTTTGAAAGCAGCAGATTTTTGTTTGATTGATAACCGTCCGTCCCGGATGCGCCGACAGCGACGAAGACTTTGCCGTTAAATACGCCGCGCGATTTGTCGTTCAAAATTCCCTTGTAGGTTTGATGCGAAGTGCAGTTCGGAACGTCGTGTTTAATTATCGAATGAGTGTCGTGATGCTGACTCTCGCCGAGAAAATAAAGCCCGTCAATGAACGCTTCGCCGCCTTCGGCATTGAATTTCAGCGCGACATCGTGGCGCGAAAGTTTCGCTCCCAGGTTAATCGCCGTCGTGTCGTAAACCGCGCCGCGCCCGACTTCCGCCGCCGTCGTCGAGATGTGAAACGCCTGGTGCGATTCGCGCTGAACGCGGAAATGTTTGATTTTCGCTTCGTCCGCGACCGAGATTTCGACGACCGCGTTCGTCAGATACTTAGTTTCATCGCTTCGATTATAAGTTTCGATAATCGTCGCCTCCGCAAAATTTTCGGCGACGATTAAAACGCGCGGAAACGAAACTACGCCTTCGTCGGTTGTAAATAAAAGCTGAACGGGAGCATCAATTTTCGCGTTTTTCGGCAGATAGATAAAAACGCCCTCGCCGATAAACGCCGTATTCAGTGCGGTAAAGCCGTTCTTTTCCGCAGCAACCAGGTTTCCGAGCCGCGCCTGGAAAATTTCGGCGTATTTTTCATCCGCTGCCGCTTCCGAGAAACTTAAAACCGCCGCGCCGCGCAAATCGTCGAGTTTCGACGCGCCTTTGTCAAAAACGCCGTTGCCGAAAATCAAAACGCTCGCTTTGGATTCGTCGAAAATAAAAGCCGAATTCTTCGACGCGGCGGGCGCGGGATTCACTTCAATTTCTAAGTTTTCCGCCTTGATTTCGTCCGCCGCCGTTTCGGACAACTCGGCGAGCAAAAAATTTTCCTTCGCCATCGGCGCGATGTTCGTATATTTCCATTCCTCGCTCTGCACCACCGGAAAACCGTTTTCCGTAAAATAAGCAAACGCTTGTTCACGCAGATTTTTCAACCACTCCGGCTGCTTCGCCGTGTTTAAACTCCGCTGAAACTCGGTTTTGTAAATCGTTTCTTTTCCTGCTTGTAAACTCATTTTATTTTTGGGATACCTAAATCTTTACAAATCTTTTTCGCTGGTTCATCGCTTATTTCATTGTGGCGCGGAACCGCCGAACGCCTATTTTGTCCCGGGTTGCGCCACCACGAATGATTGCCGCCTTCATGCAAAAGCTCGCAGCCGTTCGCCGTCAAAAAGCGAATAATTCACGGCGTTTCATACTGCGATTGGTAATTCTCGGTAATTCGCGCCGGCTGCCGCTAAAGCATCTTCGCGGTTAAAATCCAACGCCTCCCGCAAAGTGATTCTCAGCGTTTCAATTAATTGTTCACACGTTCTTTCCTGACAGTTCACGCCCGAAATTTCTTCGATCCAACCGATCCACCAATCGCCGTCCTGCTTTACAATCGCCGTGTAGATTTGATTCATTTCAACATCTATTTGGTCGCCGATTTCACCCAATCGTAACCTTTTTCTTCAAGCTCCAACGCCAATTCCTTGCCGCCTTCTTTAACGACTCTGCCGTCGGCGAGAACGTGGACGAAATCGGGGATAATATAATTTAAAAGCCTCTGATAATGCGTTACAAGAATAATCGCGTTGTCCGCGCTTCGCAGTTTATTAACGCCTTCCGCCACGATTCTTAGTGCGTCAATATCCAAACCCGAATCAGTTTCATCGAGAATCGCCAGCGTCGGATTCAAAACCGCCATCTGCAAAATCTCATTGCGCTTTTTCTCGCCGCCGGAGAAACCTTCATTAACCGAACGCTTGAAAAACGACGAATCCATCTCGACGATTTTCGCTCGTTCCTTCAAGTAATCGTTAAATTCGAGCGGGTCGAGTTCTTCCTCGCCGATGTGTTTCATTTTCTCGTTATACGCGAGCCGCAAAAACTGCGAATTCGATACGCCCGGAACTTCGACCGGATATTGAAACGCTAGGAAAATTCCCGCTTTGGCGCGTTCGTCCGGTTCTAATTCGAGCAAATTTTCGCCGTTGTAAAGCACTTCGCCGCTCGTTACGGTGTAAGACGGATGACCTGCCAGAACCTTCGAGAGCGTTGATTTCCCCGAACCGTTCGGTCCCATAATCGCGTGAACCTCGCCTTTGTTGATCGTGAGATTCAGACCTTTCAAAATCTCTTTATCGTCAATACTCGCGTGTAAATCTTTGATTTCCAATAACATTTTTATAATTTCCTCAAATATAAATCTCGCCTTTCAAATATAAAACCGCATTGCCGCCAATTTTCACACGGTCGCCTTTTAATTCACAGAACAATTCGCCGCCGCGAGCCGAAACCTGGCGGGCGAACAATTCAGTTTTGCCGAGTTTTTCCGCCCAATACGGAATCAAACTGCACTGCACTCCGCCCGTCACGGGGTCTTCAGGAATCCCCATCAGCGGCGCGAAAAAACGCAGTGCAAAATCACAATCATCTCCTTTAGCGGTTACAATAACGCCGTCATAAGAAAGATCGGAAAACTTCCGCATATCGGATTTGAGTTCTGCTACAATCGTCTGACTTTCCATCACGAGCATCAACTTATTGTT
Organism: Pyrinomonadaceae bacterium; assembly: GCA_043768465.1. Taxonomy (GTDB): domain Bacteria; phylum Acidobacteriota; class Blastocatellia; order Pyrinomonadales; family Pyrinomonadaceae. The sequence continues at coordinate 22,869 of JAYVKL010000294.1, read as the reverse complement.
TCCGGCTTCCCAAAAACTTTGCGGAGAAAATTCGGCTGTTGCTAAAGTGGAAATCGGTTCAATTTCCCTGACCGGATAAGTCGGAAAATCAAGCACGAGTTTATCGTCCGCTCTTTCAACGCCTAAAATTCCGCTTCGGCGCGAATGAAGTTTGATGTCGTTCGCCGTTTCGCCCAAGTGATTGAAAATTACAAACGCGCTCGCCAAAGTCGCGTGTCCGCAAAGATTGACTTCAACCGTCGGCGTGAACCAGCGAATTTCGTAAACGTCATTTTTTTTAACGAAAAATGCGGTTTCGGCAAGATTATTTTCCGCCGCGATTTTCTGCATCATTTCGTCAGACAGCCATTCGACAAGCGGACAAACCGCCGCCGGATTTCCGCCGAAAACCTTTTTCGTGAAAGCATCAACCTGATAAATGTCTAACTTCATAATTTTTTTAACCGTCCGCTCCGCGAAACATAGAAAACATAGAAAGAAAATTTATTAAACCTATGTTTCTATGTTTTCTATGTTTCGCGGAGCGAACGGTTAAATCTTCCTTCACTGCCGCAATCGCCTGAATCTCAATCTTCGTCCCGAAGTGCAAATCCTTGACCGGCACAATCGCCCGCGCCGGTTTGTGTTCGCCCAAAATCCGCGCGTAAGTTTCGTTCACCTTGTCCCAAAGTTCCATTTCCGAAACGTAAATCGTGAACTGCAAAACGTCATTCAAATCGCTGCCCGCCGCTTTTAAAACGTCCTCGACATTTCGCAAAACGAGTTCCGTCTGTGCCTCAATCGCGCCCGTTTCCACTTCACCCGTCACCGCATTTCGCGGCAACTGCCCCGAAACGTAAATCAAGCCGTTATGCACAACGGCTGACGAATAATGCCCTTTCGGTTCGGGCGCGTTCGGCAATTTAATTTTCTTCAACTCAAATTCTCCAAAATCTTTTCAATTTCCGTTTTCAAATTTCTCAAATCGCTCCGCGTGATATTCCAGATAATTCCCGCATCAACGTCAAAATACCCGTGAATCAAACGATTGCGGGTTGCCGTTGCAAAACGCCATTCGATATTTGGATGCTGCGCCTTCAAGCCTCGGCTCAAACAGGTTGCCGCCTCGCCGATAATCTCGATGTTTCGCACAACCGCGTCAATCGTCAATTCATCCGCCCGAAATTTTTCAAGTCGAAATTCTGCAAATACTTCTCGATTTTGGCAATCGCGTCGAGAATATGACTCAAACGGTCAATGTCATTCGGCTTCTTCATAGATCACCTTTAAATCACGAAGAACGCTTTCGCGGATTCGCTCGCCGAGCATATTTTCGGTTGCCAAATCAACCTTTCTGCCGAGAACCTTCTCCAACTCGTCGGCGATTCCGTAAAACGCCCAGCCAATCGGTTTGGCAAACCGCACGAGCAAGTCAATATCGCTGTCGTCATTAGCTTCGCCGCGCGCAAATGAACCGAACAACGCGCAGAACTCGATGTCGCTGCGCTCGCAAATCTCAACGATTTTTTCTTTTTCGGCTAAAGCTAAATTCATTTTTATAAATCTTTCGACTTCAATCCGGTTTTCTTGGCGATTCGCGCCATCATTTTCGAGCCGATTTCTTCGCCGTCATGAGAGGCAAAAACGTAATCCGCAAAACCTTCGCGCGACAAAGTTTTGTGCGAACCTTTATGCCGTTTGATCTGCCAACCGATTTTCTCAAGCGCGGCTAAAATCCGTTTGGCTTTCGCGGATTTCCAATTACTCATACCGCTTGAAAAACCAAACTTTCAACTTGCTGCGGCAAACTTTCGCCATTTTCCAAACGGTCGGCAATCACGCGCAGAGCCAAAGTTTTAACTTTTGTAATCGCATCTTCGCGCGTTTCGCCGTAAACTAACACACCGTTCAAATCATCAATTTCGGCAATCCAGCGTCCGTCATCTTCCTGCTCAAGTTCGATTGCTAAATTCATTTCTTTCTCACAATAATTTCGTTATTTATTTTGTCCAGCAATTCGGCATTCCAAAACTTCTTTCTCTTTCGTTTGAAGGATTCTACGCTTTCTTCTCTTCCAAATTTATTTTCGATAAGCATAAAATCTTTAACTTTTTTACTAACCATCTCAGTTGAAGAAAAAACTTCTACGCCGTTCTCATTCGGTTCGTTAAAAAGTTCAAAAGCATCGCAAACCTTCAAATATCTTTGTTTCACTTTCTGACCATAAAAATTTTTGTATTCGACCGAATAACTTTCGGCTTCTTTTTCACCTTTCTTTATCGCTTCATCAAAACTTCGCGCTTTGATTAAAACAATTCTTTCTTCAAGCAAAGTTGCGTCATCATCGAAATTTCCGTCAAACGGTTTTGGTTTGCCGATTGTTTCCCAGCGAATTAGTGTTTTTACGCCAAACCATTTCCAAGCCAAAATAAAAATTCTCCTTGACAGACTCTTTTTTCCAATTTTCAAACCCAAAAGTTTCTGCGCTTCGATGGCGTAATCACTATAAATAAAGTTTGATAATGTGATGCCACACGCCGAGAATTTCCCGTAAATCTGTGAACACTTTGTTATCAACGTAATAAACATCGTTTTCAAGTTTCAGAAACTGCCATTCGATGCCGTCCGTCGCGCAGCCGTAGATGAACGGAATATCTTTGCCTTCCATTTCGTTATAAAGTTTCGCGCCATACATCTGCGCGGCGCATTGGGCGATGCCCCACTGCATATCTTCATTTTTGGCTTCGGCAAGCGAAATAATCGGCGCATCAATGTAAAGTTTCGGCGGATGCAGCGCAAAGAAAAAATCGCACTCGCCCGCTAAATCGTCTTCGGCTCGGACATTCAGAGCTTCGCCCGAAAAGAAGGAAATTTTTTCCGTATAATCTCTCGATGCTTCCAATAAAATCGGCGAAACAATCCGTTCAGACTTTGATTTTTCATTGGTAATCGGCGTTTCTTTCGCCATTCGCAATGTTTGAAGCAGCCACTCGCCCGGCTCGACTTTTTCGAGGTCATCAGCAAACAAACTGACGGATTTCATATCGAGATTAAATTTTTTAACCACGCTTCTAATTTTGCGGTAGTTGCTGTAACCCATAATTTCGCCCTGCTTCTAACCGACGCTGCCTTCCAATTTTAATCCAAGAAGTTTCTGCGCTTCGACGGCATACTCCAACGGCAGTTCTTTGAAGACCTCTTTGCAAAAACCGTTGATAATCAGGGAAACCGCGTCTTCCTGCGAGATGCCGCGCTGCTGCAAATAAAACAATTGCTCTTCGCTGATTTTGGAAGTCGTCGCCTCGTGTTCGACGCGTGCGGTGTTGTTCATTACCTCAATATACGGGAAAGTGTTCGCTTCGGAAGTCGCGCCGATCAGCATCGAATCGCACTGCGTATAATTTCGCGCGCCCGCCGCTTTCGGCATCACTTTGACTAAACCGCGATACGAATTGTTCGATTTTCCGGCGGAAATTCCTTTGGAGATAATCGTTGATTTCGTGTTTTTCCCGATGTGAATCATCTTCGTGCCGGTGTCGGCGACCTGCGCGTGATTGGTCAGCGCGACCGAATAAAACTCGCCGATGGAATTGTCGCCCTGCAAAATTACCGACGGATATTTCCAAGTGATCGCGCTGCCGGTTTCCACCTGCGTCCACGAAATTTTTGAATTGACACCGCGACACGCGCCGCGCTTGGTGACGAAATTATAAATGCCGCCTTTGCCGTTTTCATCTCCGGCATACCAATTTTGCACAGTTGAATATTTGATTTCCGCGTTGTCCAAAGCGACGAGTTCGACGACCGCCGCGTGAAGCTGGTTCGTGTCAAATTGGGGGGCTGTGCAACCTTCATTATAAGCGACATAACCGCCTTCTTCAGCAATAACTAACGTCCGTTCAAACTGTCCCGAATCCTGCGTATTGATGCGGAAATAGGTTGATAATTCCATCGGACATTTCACGCCTTTCGGGATAAAAACGAACGAGCCGTCCGAGAAAACCGCCGAGTTCAAAGCCGCGTAATAATTATCCGAAGTCGGGATGACCGAGCCGAGATATTTCTGAATCAGTTCCGGGTAATCGGCGACCGCTTCGGTGAACGAGCAGAAAATCACGCCCGCTTCGAGCAGTTTTTTCTTGTAAGTCGTTGCCACCGAAACCGAATCGAACACGGCATCAACCGCGACGTTCGCCAGCATTTTCTGTTCGGTAATCGGGATGCCGAGCTTCTCGAAAGTCCTGATTAACTCTGGGTCAACTTCGTCGAGACTCGCCTTTTTCACTTTTTGTTTCGGGGCGGAATAATAACTGATATTCTGAAAATCAATATTCGGATAATCAAAATTCGCCCAGTTGTCCGGCGGCGTCATTTTCAGCCAGTGACGATACGCTTTCAAACGAAAATCCAATAACCACTGCGGCTCGTTTTTCTTCGACGAAATCAGCCGCACGACATCTTCCGATAAACCTTTCGGAATCGTTTCCGTTTCGATGTCGGTAGTAAAACCGTATTTATATTCCCTGTTCGCTAATAATTCCTGGGTTGCCGTTGACATAATTTTTTTGTAAAACTCAGCTTTCTAAAATCTGACTCGCGGCTCGTTTTTCGAGCTTTTGAATCTGTTGAAAAGTTTCCGTTACTTTGCGCTCTTCGCCGACCAGTTGGGCGAGCGTCAGATGCGACAAAGCCTGATTGACGATCTGATGAAGCCCGATGATTAAAGGACGAATGCCGCAGTCGCCTTTGTGAATACAGACTTCCAAAATCCCTTTGTAACCTTCGCAATGATTATCAATTTCGTCCGCGTCCAAAATTTTGATGACTTCGTTCAAATAAATTTCGCCCGCCGACCGCGCCAGAGTGTAGCCGCCTTTGGTGCCGCGCGTCGCCTGCACGAAACCGGCTTTGTTCAAAAGCCACATCAGCTTTCCCGCGTTGGCGACGGAAATTCCTTCCCGTTCGGCAATCTGGCTGAGAGTCAGAGACGCGCCGCCGTGCAAAGTCGCCAACTGCACCAGACACCTCAAACCGTATTCTTCCTGCGCCGATATTTTCATCGCTTTCGCCCGTCTAACTTTTTGTGTTTAATAGCCGAACTCAGATTACCAAATCTTTACTTTTTAATCAAGATTAGAAGATTGATGCTGAAAACGAATCGCCCGACTTAAGGTTTTGCGGCGGTTGTTGACCTTCGTCCCCGACCTTCTTAAATCACCTGACGCAGGTCGGAAATGATTTCACCGTGAAGGACGCAAAGGACGCGAAGGATAAAAGGATTGATGAAAATTCGGCTGCATTTATTTCCATTGGTAAACATTCACTCCGGCTTATTCAGACCAGGGAAGTTAATTGAAAAACCGGAGTGATTACCCATTATTTCAAAAACCCCGGCATCTTTCGCGTCTCCGGCGGTGAACGTTTCTTAAACCGCGCCAAGTGAGTTTCTGGAAACAAAATTCCCCATCATACGCTCCATTTTCCGACATTTCACCTGATTTTTTTGTCCCGGATAGGGAAAATCCTTAGCAACTTCGCTTACCTTCCCGATTCTCAAGCATTTTTTTTAATCGCACAATAAATACTTGATGCAAATACGGGAGCAATTAGATTTCTTTTTGGGAAATGAGGAATTTATTTGTTTCGCAAAGCGGATGCCGCTGGAGTGTATGGTCTGTGGCGGCACGAACAAGGGGAAGGGATGAATCCCTCTGTGGATTCATCCCCTTTTTCCAGCGGTTTTATATTCAAATGACGTTTTTCAAGACGATGATGGCGAGCAGTCGGCGAAGGATTAAAAAAATTATGCCGCTGTCGAACACCGGCAAACCTACGTCCGCCCGCCGTTATGCAGGAGCGAATTCCGATGAACGCAGCAAATCCACGTTTTCTCCAATCGATAAATTGGCAGCCGCTCGTTTTGGTTGTCGAAACGGACGAAGACACGCGGCTGATGATGAAATATCTGCTGCAAATGTGGCAGTGCGAAGTTATCGAAACGGCGGATGCCGAAGAAGCCTTGAAGTTGACGGAGACGCGGCAGCCCGATGTGATTTTGGTGAGCGGCAGAGTCCGGCAGGGCGATATTCTGACGACTATCAAGCGGATGCGCGAGATGTCGCCACCCGGTAAAACAGCAATCATTCATATTTCCGCCTTTTCGGAACCGGCGGTTGGTGTTTCCGCTCTCGCTGCCGGCGCAGATAATTTTTTGGTCAAACCGATTGATTTCGGGCATCTGGAAAAAATGGTTCAAAGGCATTTGGAACCCGAAACCGGAGCCGGAAAAATGTTTTTATAAATTAGGGAGAGGTAATGGCAAATTCAACAGCGCAGGTATTCGGATTGTTTGAACTCGACACAGCGGGAACGGTGCGGTATTCCAAAGTTGACCCACGCACTTCGGGCATCGGTGCGCCGACGAATTTGATCGGGCGCAACTTTTTCGATGAATTTGCGGCGGCGGAGATTCAACGCCGCTTTCGCTATTTTGCGAAGAGTTCGGAGGCGGCGGAAAAATTTACTTACACTTATCTGAACGATCAGCAGCCGGTCGAGGTAAAAGTGATGCTGACGCACATCAGCCAGCGGGAATTTGACGCGCAGGAAAAACTGATAATCGTGGACATCAGAAAAGTTTGAAGGTTTGAGTCAGGGACGACAAAAACTGATCGAGGGGAGATTAAATGATAAGCAATCACAACATCGAAAACGGACGCGATATAACGCTCGCGCCGTCAAAAACCAGATCGGCGGCGACCTTCGTCAACCGGACGGTGAGCGACCGGACATTCGGCAAACGCGACGCTCTGCCGGCGAGCAAACCGTTTGCCAACCGTTTGCTCGCCGCCCAGCCCGACGGCGAAGCGGCGCGGCTGGCGCGGCAGATGCAGTTGGTTTCGTTCAAACCGGGCGAAGTTATTTACCAGCCGGAAAGCGATTGTGATTTCGTTTACTTTCCCGAAACCGCCGTTTTCTCACAGATGAGTATTTTAGAGGACGGCAAAACGGTCGAAACGGCGATGATCGGCAGCGAGGGAATGCTCGGACTGTTTTCGGTGCTGGATTTTCATTCGGTCAATTTCTGGACGCAGACGCTGATCGGCGGCAGTGCCTACCGAATGAACGCCAGGGTTTTCCGGCAGGAGTTTAAGCGCGGCGAATTGCTGCAAACATCCTTTCTGGAATACATCAACATCTACATTAAACAAATTTCGCAGCGTGCCGTCTGCAATAATCACCACCGCATCGAAAGCCGTTTTTCAACGTGGCTTTTGATGCTCGCCGACCGCAGCCGCCAACTCAAACTTTCGCTGACGCAGGAACAAATCGCCGCCGTTCTCGGCGTTCAGCGTCCGAGCGTCACCTGCATCGCGCAAAATCTGCGAAGTCACGGCATCATCGAATACATTCGCGGGCGCATTATCCTCAATCGTCGAAAATTGGAAACGGCGGCTTGCGAGTGCTACGCCGCCGTCAAATAACCGCCGCCGCCGTTAATTTTCGGGCGTTTGATTTTAATCAATGGAAATCCTGTTAAATCGAATGAATCCGTTTTTCGAGCCGCCGACAATTCTGAAAAGAGTGGCGGCGGGCGATGAGTCCGCCGTTCGGGATTGCGTTGCTTTTTACGGCAATTCGATTTGGACGATGGCAAAGCAGATATTCGGTGCGACTGAGCAGGCGGAGAATGCCGTGCTGGAAATTTTCACGGACATCTGGAAAGCCGCCGAACGCTTCGACGCGGCACAGTGCAGTGAAGCCGAGTTCATCGGTTTGATTATTCGCCGGCGATTGGTTTACCAGAGAAAAAGTGCGCCGGAAGACAACGGCATGAAGCCGGAAGGTGCTTTTAGCGCGAGACTTTAAGAAGCGATTCAGTAATTTAGGGCAGCCGCCCGCAGGCTGGATCGGCAGCCCGCTTTCCGCACCGGCAAAAAGCCGCCTTTTCAAATCGCACCGATTGAAATGAACGATAAAACCGGTTAACGATTCGACCGCCGCCGGCAAACCGTAAAACGGCAATTTTCTAAAAACCGATTAACTATGCTTTGATATAGTTAATCGGTTTTTGTTTGCGGATTTTTCCAGCCGTCGAAAACGACTTGCCGCCGACTCGAACTTTCACTATTCTGCAATAATTACACTTGAGGAAAACTTTATGTCGAGAATAATAAAATGCGGTTTGATTCAAGCGCACAATGTCGCGCCGACTGATGCGCCGATTGAGGAAATCAAAAAACAAAACATCGAAAATCAAATGAAAATGGTTGAAGACGCGGCGCGGCAGGGCGTTCAGATGCTTTGCTTTCAGGAGATTTTCACCACGCCGTATTTCTGCGCCGAACAGCAGACGCGCTGGTATGCAGCGGTCGAACGAGTTCCCGACGGCGCGACCGTGAAGTTGATGCAGGAGGTCGCCAAACAACACGGGATGGTTTTAATCGTGCCGGTTTACGAAGAGGAAATGGCGGGCGTTTATTACAACACGACGGCGGTCATTGATGCCGACGGGAAATATTTAGGCAAATACCGCAAAACGCACATTCCGCACGTCGCGCCCGGATTTTGGGAGAAATTTTATTTTCGCCCCGGCAATCTCGGCTATCCGTGTTTCGACACAGCGTTTGCCAGAATCGGCGTTTATATTTGCTACGACCGGCATTTTCCCGAAGGTGCGCGATGTCTCGGTTTGAATGGCGCGGAAATCGTCTTTAATCCATCGGCAACCGTCGCCGGACTCTCCGAATATCTCTGGAAATTGGAGCAGCCCGCGCACGCCGCCGCCAACGGCTATTTCGTCGGGGCAATCAATCGCGTCGGCGTGGAAGCCCCGTGGAACATCGGCGAATTTTACGGGCAGAGCTATTTCTGCGATCCGCGCGGGCAAATCATCGCCGAGGCTTCACGCGATCAGGATGAGTTAGTCGTGGCGGATTTGAATATGGATTTGATCCGCGAAGTTCGCAACACCTGGCAATTTTTCCGCGACCGCCGACCGGACGCTTACGGGCAAATTGTGGCTGATTAAAAGGAGAAAAATGGACAAAAAAAACTTAATGTAATGCGAACGATATTGTTGATTTTGATTTTTGCGTTGCTTGTGGTGACGGCAATCTTGTATGTATTAAAAGGTCAATTCGATTTCTCAATCGTCGGCGCAGCGGCTGGTTGTCTACTTATTTATCTGGTAACGAAGAGAAAGGAAATTTAGTTGAATTGATGAGGGACAGACAAAAATACTCGTCGGGCGTGAAATGGGAACAGATTGTCGGCTATTCGCGCGCCGTTCGTGTCGGCAATCGGATTTATGTGACCGGCACGACGGCGACTGATGAAACCGGCAGTATCGTCGGAGTCGGCGACGCTTACGCGCAGACGATTCAAGTTATCAAAAATATCGAAAAGGCTTTGCAGGCGTTGGGCGCGAATCTGGAAAACGTCGTGCGAACCAGAATGTTCGTCACCGATATTTCGCGCTGGGAAGAATACGGCAGAGCGCACGGCGAATTTTTCCGCGAGATTGCGCCCGCGACGACGATGGTTGAAATCTCGAAACTGATTGACGCGCAGATGCTGGTGGAAATTGAAGCGGACGCGGAAATCTGAAGAATTTTTGCCACCGAGTTCACAGAGCGCACAGAGTTTTTAACTTTTATAATCTGCATCCATCCGTAACATCTGCACGGCTAAAATTTTTTTCTCTGTGAACTCTGTGGCAAAATCCTAAATTTATGATCGAACTTGAACACGAACAAATCGAACGCAACTTCGCGGAAATTAATCCGCCGTTGTCGTCCGCCGAAGCGGTTGTCGAAGCGAATCGCTGTCTTTACTGTTATGACGCGCCGTGCGTTCACGCTTGCCCGACGCATATTGACGTGCCGAGTTTCATCAAAAAAATCGCGTCAGGGAATTTATTCGGTTCGGCGCGGGTGATTTTCGACGCGAATCCGATTGGCGCGACGTGCGCCAGGGTTTGCCCGGTCGAAGTTTTGTGCGAAGGCGCGTGCGTCGAAAAAGTGCTGGTCAAAAAACCGATTGAAATCGGACGGCTTCAGCGATACGCCACCGATTACGCGATGGCGAGCGGCAGACGAATCTTTGAAAAAGGCGCGTCAAACGGCAAATCCGTCGGCATCGTCGGTTCGGGTCCCGCCGGTTTATCGTGCGCGGCTTACCTGGCGCGAATCGGTTACGCCGTGACGATTTACGAGCGTAAATTGCTGCCCGGCGGACTCGACACTTACGGAATGGCGGAATATAAAATGGCGCAGAAAGACTCGCTCGCCGAAATTCGGTTGGTCGAAGATCTGGGTGTGAAGTTTCGATTGAATTGCGAAATCTTGTCGGAACCGTCTGCGGTAGCGGGCGGGTTTGACAAGATTTTGTTCGCCGATTTACAGCGCAATCACGACGCGATTTTTCTCGCCGTCGGTTTGGGCGCAACCAATCAGCTCGACCTTTTGGACGAAAATATCGAAGGCGTTTACGACGCGCTCGATTACATCGAACGCATCAAAACGCGCGATTGGCAATCGGTTCCGACCGGCAAAATCGTCGCCGTCATCGGCGCGGGCAATACGGCGATTGATGCCGTCACGCAAGCCAAAAGATTGGGCGCGGAACGGGTTTTGATGATTTACCGGCGCACGGAAAAAGATATTTCGGCGTATCAATACGAGTATGAGTTGGCGAAAAAAGACGGCGTGGAATTCATCTGGCAAGCCGCGCCGATTGCGATCACAAAGGGCGAAAACGGTTCACGGCTGACTCTGCGCTGCGAGAAAACCGGCGGCGCAAATCAACCTTTCGATGTCCCGTGCGATGTCATTCTCAAGGCAATCGGACAACAGAAGCAGTTCAACTTTTTCCAAACTATCGGCATCGCGCTCGACGAAAAAGGGCGCGTCGCGGTTAACGAACTGATGCAAACCTCAAACCCGAAAATCTTCGCCGGCGGCGATTGCGTCAACGGCGGCGCGGAAGCGGTTGACGCGGCGCAAACGGGCAAACTCGCCGCGCAGGGAATTCATTTTTCTTTGACCGGCGAAAAGATAAAATTGGCGGGCGCGGGCGTTTGACTTATAATAATCCGGCAAAATTTTATTTTTTCGGTCTTTAAAGGTGGTACGATGTCCGATGAAGAAAAGCAAAAATTAAATGATGATGCAAGCGAAAAATTGCCGCGCAATTCGGCAGCGCAGCAAAAAAACAGTCAGCGGATTTTGGAAAATGAAACTCTGTCGCTTGGCTCGGATAAAATGGCGGCAAATCAATCGGTAGAAAATGCTGTAAGTGAAAATTTCGAGAATCAGGAAGATAAATTTGTAGCTGGAAAATGTTTCGGGCATTATGAAATTCTCGAAAAATTAGGTGTCGGCGGAATGGGCGAAGTTTATCTCGCCGAAGATAAAAAACTCGAACGTCGAGTTGCCGTCAAGGTACTCGGCAAAAAATTTGCCGAGCACGGATCGAATCTGCGACGCTTCGAGCGCGAAGCCAAAGCCGCATCCGCGTTAAATCACCCGAACATTTTAGTTATTCACGAAATCGGCGAGAGCGAAGGAACGTCTTACATCGTCAGCGAGTTTATCGAGGGCAAAACTCTGCGTGAACTGATCGCACTTTCGTTGTTAAAAACGCCCGAAACTCTGGATATTTCGATTCAGATTGCCAACGCCTTATGCGTCGCTCACGCTGCCAAAATCGTTCACCGCGACATCAAACCTGAAAACATCATCGTGCGTCCCGACGGTTATGTGAAAATTCTCGATTTCGGACTGGCAAAACTCATCGAACGGCAGCAATCCTCTATCAATCTGGAAGTTGCTACTGCCAAACAAAACGAAACGGCGCAGGGAATTATTATGGGAACGGTAAATTATATGTCGCCGGAACAAGCCAAAGGCGAAAAGATTGACGAGCGGACGGACGTTTTCAGTTTCGGCGCGGTTATTTACGAAATGATTGCCGGAAAAACGCCGTTTGCGGGCGATTCGATGTCGGAAACCTTTGCGAATTTAATTAAATCCGAACCGCTTCCGTTGTCGCAAATCGTCGCTGCCGTGCCGAAAGAATTGGAAAGAATCGTTTTGAAAACGCTTCGCAAAAATAAAGGCGAGCGTTATCAATCAATGATGGATTTGCTCACGGATTTGCGGGAATTTAAAGAGAGTTTGCGTTTTTCGGGAAAACCGGAACGCTCCGGTGAGACGGGCGAACCGGAAGGCGCGACCGTTATTTTACCGCCGCCAATGACCGACGATATAAACCGGCAAACCGGAGAAGTTCGGCGCGGTTTCATCGGCAGCATTAAACAATATAAATCGTCGGCAATCGCAGGATTAGTCTTTTTTTTAATCGCGCTTGCCGTCGGCGGTTATTTTGCTTTTTTTAACAGATCGGTTGCGCTGACTTCCGCTTCGCAAATCAAATCCGTGATGGTTTTGCCGCTCAAAAACATCGGCGGCGACGCGCAGGACGAATATCTGTCGGACGGCATCACGGACGAATTGATTACCAAATTGACGAAACTCAAAACGGTGCGCGTCGTTTCGCCATCGGCGGCGATGCGTTATAAAAATTCACCGAAAGACGCAGCGGAAATCGGGCGCGAGATGAACGTCGAAGCCGTCATCGAAGGCACGATTCGCAAACAAGCAAACAAATTTCGCGTCAGTCTGCATTTAGTCAACGCTCAGGACGGTTTTGAACTTTGGTCGGACGACGATTTCGAGAGTGAACTGAATAATCTGCTTGATGCCGAAGGTCAAATCGCCGAAAAGGTGGCAAGTCGTTTAAAAGGACAATTAACGGCGCAGGAACGCAGCATCGTCGCCGGCAACAGCACGACGAACGCCGACGCTTACGAATTTTTCCTGCGCGGCAAACAACAGATTCGCAAAGGTGATTCGCAAATGGCGCGTAATTTCTTTGACCGCGCTATTCAACTCGATCCGAATTTTACCGATGCTTATGCGTGGCGCGGTTTAGTCATATACCGACAATTTAAAGCTGGACGCGGCGACCGCGCGATTCTCGATGCTGCGCTGTCGGATGCCAATCGCGCTTTGCAGACTAACCCGACTATTATTTCGGCGCGGGTCACGCTAATCAACATTTACCACAGCACCGGACAATATGAAGAAGGACTGAAACAGGGCAAACAACTGCTTGAAATAAATCCCGACGACCTCGACTCGATTGAAGGCGCGGCACTCGCCTACTTTCGCGCCGGAATGGTTAATAAAGCCGTTCCGCTTTATCAAAAAGCCGTCGCTGCCGACCCGACGGATACCGGAATCCGCCAAGACCTCGCTCGTTGTTATGCTCACGCGGGCGAGTATCAAAAAGGAATTGACGTTTTATCGCCGGTGCTGGCACAGGACAAGGGAGAATGGATGGCAATGGGTAATTACAGCGGTCTCCGGCAATTCGATAAAGCGATTAAAATGGGGAAAATGGGAATATCTAAAGACCCGGATAATGCGAATGGCTGGATAGACTACGGCGAAGTTCTCGCTGCGGCGGGCAAGCCGGAGCAGGCGCACGCAGTTTGGGCGGAAGGCGCGAGCCGTGAAGAAGCAAAACTCGCCAACTTTGAAAATGTGCGAACGCGCATCTGGCTTGGGATTTTATACGCTCATTTGGGCGAACACGAGAAAGCCTTGACGCAGATCAATCGTGCGCTCGCGCTCGAACCGGATGATGCCTGGACGCTTTTCCAAGTCGGCGCAATCTACGCGCTTTTAAACAATCGTTTTGAAGCTGTCAGCTATCTCAAAAAGTCAATCGCACACGGCTGGCTCGGTATTCATTACATCAACCAACCGGACAAGAACAGACGTGGCGACTTCGCCAATTTACGCGGCGACTCGGAGTTTGAAGCGGTGCGCTCCGATTTGCAAAAAAAAGTTGACGAACTCGCCAAACAGTATTAAAAGATAAAGACTAGGCAAAGCCGACTAATGAATTTCGGACAGGCACGAAACAAAAACTATGGCAGATTTAAGCGTAAATTTCGCGGGCATCAAATCGCCGAATCCGTTTTGGCTGGCATCTGCGCCGCCGACGAATATGGGTTCGATGGTCGAGCGGGCGTTTGAGGCGGGTTGGGGCGGCGCGGTTTGGAAGACTTTGGGCGAGCCGATTGTCAATGTTTCTTCGCGGCTGGCTTCGATGGATTACGGCGCACAGCGGATGATCGGGCTGAATAATATCGAATTGATTACCGACCGCTCGCTCGACGTAAATCTCAGGGAAATCTACGAGTGTAAAAAGAAATATCCGAACAATGTTGTGATTATCTCGCTGATGGTCGAATCAAAACGCGAGGCGTGGCACGAGATCGTCAAAAAATCACAGGATACGGGCGCGGACGGTTTCGAGTTGAATTTCGGCTGCCCGCACGGAATGTCGGAGCGCGGAATGGGCGCGGCGATGGGACAAGTTCCCGAATATACGCGGATGGTCACGGAATGGGTTAAGGAGGTTTCAAATTTGCCCGTCATCGTCAAACTTACGCCGAATGTCACGAGCATTCTGCCGCCTGGACGCGCGGCGGCGAGCGGCGGCGCGGACGCGATTTCTTTGATAAATACGATCAATTCCGTGATGGGCGTGGACATTGACACGCTGATTCCGTATCCGAACGTCAACGGAATGGCGGCGCACGGCGGTTATTGCGGAACTGCCGTCAAACCGATTGCCCTTAATATGGTTTCGGAACTGGCGCGGGATGCGGATGTCAACATTCCGATTTCGGGCATCGGCGGCATTAACACCTGGCGCGATGCGGTGGAATTTCTGCTTTTGGGCGCGTCGAACGTGCAGGTTTGCACCGCCGTAATGCATTACGGCTACCGGATCGTCGAGGATATGATTGACGGTTTGAACAATTATCTCGACGAAAAAAATTATGCCTCGGTCAACGACATCATCGGTAAATCCGTCGGTCGCGTCACCGATTGGGGAAATTTGGATTTAAATTACAAAGTCGTCGCCCGCGTCAATCCTGAAAATTGCATCAAGTGCAATCTCTGCTACGTCGCCTGCGAAGACGGAGCGCATCAATGTTTCGATTTTGACGCGGAAAAATTCCCCGTCGTGGACGAGCCGGAATGCGTCGGCTGCAATCTCTGCGCGCTGGTTTGCCCGTCGCCCGGCGCGATTTCGATGGTCAGACTGGACGACGGCAGCCATCCGCAAAGTTGGCGCGAATTTTCCGCTCTTCCGGCGAAAACGATGACCGGCGATTAAAATTTACCGACGTTTGAAAAATCTGAATCAAGCGACAGCCTTTTTAACCTTGAGATACCGTTTGCTCGACTGCCGGAGCCGCCGATGACGAAAATTTTACCGTCCGGCTGAGAAACGAATGATTTGATCGAGCCGAAACCGCCGACCGTGATCAGATTGATGACGAATTCCGCGTCAAGCTGACCGTCCCGAACCACGGCTCGAATCGCGGTCGAGCCGCATAGGATGCCCGCCAGAATCAGCAAAAAGATTCCAGAAAAATAAACAAAGCGTTTGGAACCGCGAATTTTAAACCTAAAATATCGTTCAAGTTTTATTCAAGATATGGAAAGCAGCGTTGCTTCCGGGTAAATAAGTCAATCTACGCTCCAGGCAGCCGGGAAATTCCTGTAAAAATGACAACTGCACATCAAAGGTATGCAGTTGTCATTTTACTTGTGAGCTAAACGCCTTCCGGCATTCCGCCGAGCCATTTCGGATTTTTCGCCGTGCCGTCAAATTTGTTGTCGGTTTTAAATTTCTCGAATTTGCCGGTCATCGCCGCATCTTTTGTTTTCCCTAAAATCGCCGTGATCTGCGCCTGCGTCAGCGGTTTGAAATTTTTTGCCACGGCAAAAGCCTGTTCGAGAATCTCCATTTTCTCAATTCCGGTGATTACCACCGAAGTCGGCAGACTTAAAGAATAATTCAAACATTCCTGCGGCGTGACGGTTTTGCTGTCGAGAATGAACGGGTCGCCCATTGATTTCATCGCCAGAACGCCGATTTTGTCCGCGACGAGCTGCGGCAGAATCTGTTTTTCAAACGAGCGAAAATGCGCGTCCATCACGTTGAGCGGCATCTGCACCGCGTCGAATTTGAAATTATGCGCCGCCGCGACTTCGAGCATCCGCCGGTGAACGAACGGGTCTTTATGTCCGGTAAAACCGATGTAGCGAATTTTCCCGGCTTTTTTCGCGTCCAGCATCGCTTCCGCCGCGCCGCCGTCCGCGAAGATTTTGTCCGGGTCTTCGAGCCGGATGATTTCGTGAAACTGCATTAAATCAACGCGGTCGGTTTGCAGCCGCAAAAGCGATTCGTCAATCTGTTGCGCCGCCGATTTTTTATCGCGCCCGTCAATCTTCGACATTTGAAAAACCCGGTTGCGATAGCCGCCCTTCAACGCTTTGCCCGCACGAATTTCGCTCAGACCGTCGGCGTAATCCCAGCAGTTATCCATAAACGTCATTCCGCGATCAATCGCCGTGCGGACGAGTTTAATCGCTTCGTCGTCGGTTTTCGGTTTGCTCAAATGAAAACCGCCCATCCCGATGGCGGAAACTTTTTCGCCCGTCGCGCCCAACGTCCGGTAAATCATCTCGCCTTCGAGCGTCGTCGCCGGTGTTTCAAACGTCATACTTTCGTTGATTTCCAAACTATCATTCGCGCCGAAAACTTCGTGCGCCGCGATTAACGCGCCCGCGCCGACGACGGTTTTGCCGATAAATTTTCTTCTGTCCATAATCTTTTCCTTCCCTCTGGTTCGTAGATTTCGGTTTTGCCGATTCGGTTTTGCCGATAACGAAATTATAAGTCGTCGCGGCGTGAAAATCGAAATCGGAACCGGCGGCGCAAATCCGAATGGCGAAAAACTTCAGGCTGAAGCGAAGCGTTTAATTCGTCTGCCCCTGAGAGTCTTTGGCGGGCGGCGGCGATAATACGGCATTTATCCGCCGCCGCGACGTTCGATAATTTCCGCTCGCGGAGCAATTTTGGTTTCGCCCGCCAATTTTCCCGCTTTGGCTGCGTCCAATTCGAGCAGTTTTTCGTATTCCGCTTCGGCGTTGTCCGGGTCGCCCAATTTGTCGTAGCAAATCCCAAGCTGATAGTGCGTATCAACATCGTCTTTGCCGATCTCCGCCGCTTTTTTCAAAACCTTCACCGCCGACTTGTAATCTTTCAAACCGATATACGCGAAACCGAGATTGTAATTGCCTTCAAACGAACCCGGATATTGTTTGACGACTTCGGCGAGCAGGGCGCGAGCGTCTTCGTATCGCTTCATTTTTAAATAATTGATGGCGATAAAAGTTTTCGTGCCGGTGTTTGAGCCGTCAATTTTCAGCGATTGATTCAGGTATTTGAGCGATTCATTGTATTTATTCTGCGCGTATAAAACATAGCCGAGTTGGTTTAAATAACTCGGATAATTGTTCTGAAGCCGCACGACGAGCCGCATCTTTCGTTCGGCGTTCGGATAATCCGGCAGAGTGCCGTAGGCGAGATCGGTCGCCTGCGTAAAAAGATTAACGGCGTATTCGGAACGCTGCGAACCGGACAGCACCTCGATTTCCTTATCCGTGATATTTTCAGCGGGAAACTTCAGATTTTTTGTCGCCCCGGAAAGAGCGGAGTCTTGAGCCTGCCCGGAATCGCTTTCATCTCCGCTGCTGATTCGGCGCATAGTAGTGCTGCCGCCCGGATAATTCGACGACGGCGGCGCGTTGACCTGACTGACGATAAAGCCGAAATACGGCAGCAAAATCGTAATCAAGACCAGCACCACGATTGCCGGAGCGTTGCTGCCGAGCGATTCGGCGTTGCTTTTGGCTTGCAGAAAACGGCTGCCGAGCGTCGCCGTTTTTTCGGCAAGTTCCTGCTGCCTTCGGCGCAGATTGACCGCGCCGGAACGCAGAATCGTCAGCGAATGCTCGATTTCCGTTTCGATGCGGCGGCGTTCCCGCGCCGTTTCCCTGCCGAATTCTGCCTGCTCGTCTTTGAAAACTTTCGGATGCGGCGCGGCGGCGAATTCGAGTTCGATTCGGTTGCGCCATTCGAGCATTTTCGGCACGATCTCGCCGTTAAAATCATTAAACGAGCGAATTCGATTTTCGGAAATCTCCGCCGCCGTCGTTACACCTTTGCCAATCAACAACTGCTTTTGTTCCGGCGTGATACCGTCAATTTCCGCATTTGCCAGCGGCATCGAACGCAGATGCGTAAAAAGTTCGCGTCGCGCCAGTCCGCCCTGCAGAGCCTTCGACTCTCGAATGCGTTCCTGCTGAAAGTTTTGATAATCGGCGACTTTTTTTCTGACGCTGACCAAATCATTATCGAGATTTTGCGGAAGCAAATTCTGCTGCCACTGATTCTCAAACATTTCCCAATCCTGCCGGGCGATAACAAGCAGTTTTTGATGGTCGTCGCCCCAGTATCTGGAAGAACTGTTCGTGTAAATTATCCAAAAAACCATCGCGCAAATTCCTACAAAAAAACCGATGCCGACACCAAAAACCGTCATTATCAAAATCAGCCCGAAAAACTGTGTGCCGATGCTGATAAGCATTGTTTTTCGACTCGCTCGCTTGGCTTCGACAATTTCCGGCAGCGGCGGCGGCAAAACCCTTGACAACAAAGGTTTGGCGGGCAGAGTTTCGCCGATGCCGAAGCTGGCGATCAGATTTTCGACCGTAAAGATATTAAACGGTTTTTCGCCGTCCGTCAGTTTGCCCGCAGTGACGAACGGAAACAGCATCAAACCCGTCTGCCCTTCGATTTCGCACCACGGGCAGCGCGGCAATTCGTTGAAATAAAAGTGTCCCGGATGCAGACTGCACTGTTCGAGATTTTCTGATAAATCTTCGAGGGCTTCGATCCATTCGCGCGGTTCGGGGCGATTGTCGCGGCTCAGAAAAGCGCGTCTGAAAAGCGCGGCGACGGTCGGCGAAACATTGGACAGAGACAAAGTTCCGGGCGGCTGGACGACGTTGTATTTCCCGGCGTTCTCGCCGTAAGCGAACAGATATTCGCGGATGCAGTCTTCGATTGATTTGTCTTCCGCGCCGAGGTAATTGCCCGCAAATGGATGTCTGCCGAGAAAAAGCAGTTGAAAAATAATCACCGCCAAACCGAAATTATCGTGTTTATCTTCGCGCTCGACTTCGCTCAAATCCGCGCCCTGCAACTCCGGCGCGAGGTGCGTCGCCACGCCGACCTCGCAGCGGTAACGCATTTTGTCGGTTTTGATGCTGTAACTGTCGCAGTCAATCAGTTTCACCGTGCCGTCAGCTAAAACGACGCAGTTGCCGTGATTGACATCGCCCATAATATGCGCGTTTTTGTGCAGATTATGAAAAGCGCGGGCGAGATTGCCCGCCGTGTGAATGAGAAAATGCCACGTCGCTTCGGGAAAATAAACGCGGCGGCTTTTCAAGGAATAAAGCTCGTGAATCTCTTTTGCCTTGACGTTCGGCATCGTAAAACCGACGACTTTGCCGTCCGGCGCGTCCTTCAGAACATCAACCACCCAAGCCGCGACTTTCAAAAGCTGCTCGTTTTTATTCGCCGCCATCCAGCGCAATTTTTCGGCTTTGTCGCCAGTGATCGGCTCGTGGTAAATTTTGGCGACCAGACTGCAATTTTCGCACGAATAAACCGTGCCTTCGCCGCCGCTGCCGAGCCGTTCGCCTAACGGAAACGCCTTATTTTGACTGTCGTAAAATGTGGGCATATCTCTGGGTTTCTGGTTTTTAAGTCGTTCGTTTCAAAATAATGCCTTGCAGCGGCGTTGCTGCCTGAACAGGTCGCGGAAACAAGGCGGCGGCGGAATTTTTCGGCGATGAAAAAAAGCCGAATATGGAATCCGCCACCGGAGCAATTATAACCGAAGTCCGAGGAATCGCGGAAGTCGGACGTTTTGGACTGTCGAAAAGTCACTTATCAATCGGACTGCCCGGAAGACAACGAGGCGGCTTAATTAAAAAGTAAAATCCTCTGCAAAACTGAGTCCTGAGTCGAAATGAAACGGAAAATCAGACGCGAATGAACGCTGTCGAAGCGAATTTTCGCCGGTTATTCTCCGTCAATTTTCCGGCGGAGCGGATAAATATATTCATTGACGGACGCGATAGTGAGGCGCGAATTTTGAAAACGTCCGCCCGTCGAGCCGAATCCGCAACCGCGAACTTCCGCGATTCTTTGAACTTCGGTTATAATCGCTGCGGCGGCGGATTTGATGTTCGGCTCGTTCATCGCCGAAAAACTCCGCCGGTTCTTCACTTTCGCCGTTCGGCGGTGCGGCAACGCCTTTTTGATTCCATATTATGTTTAGAATTCATAACAGTTTAACGAACGAAATCGAACAATTTCAGCCGCTCGACACCCAAAAAGTCAGGATGTATACTTGCGGTCCGACGGTCTGGAATTTCGCGCACGTCGGTAACTTTCGCACTTTCGTGTTCGGTGATATTCTCCGGCGTTACCTTAAATTTAAGGGTTACAACTTAATTCATGTGATGAATCTGACGGACGTTGACGACCGCATTATCAACGAATCGGCGAAACGGAACATTACGATTGACGCGCTGGTCACACCTTTTATCGAAGCCTTCTGGGAGGATTTGGATGCTTTGAACTGCCAACGCCCGGAAGTTGCGCCGCGCGCCACTGAACATATCGGGGAAATGATCGAAATTATCCAAACGCTGCTCGCTAACGGACACGCTTATCAATCGGACGGCTCGATTTATTATCGTATTTCGTCGTTTCCCGAATACGGCAAACTCTCGAAAATGAAATTTGCCGGCAATCTCGAAGGCGGCAGCGAGCGCGTTGATACGGACAAATACAAAAAGGAGGACGCGCGCGATTTCGCCCTCTGGAAATTGGTTTGCGAAACTGAGGCGGCAGGTTGGGACGCGCCTTTCGGACGCGGGCGACCGGGCTGGCACATCGAATGCTCGGCGATGGCGATGAAATACTTGGGTGAATCTTTCGATATTCACACGGGCGGCATTGATTTGCAGTTTCCGCATCACGAAAACGAAATCGCGCAATCCGAAGGCGCGACCGGCAAACCTTTCGCCAAATACTGGCTGCACGGCGAATTTTTGAAAATCAACAACGAGAAAATGTCGAAATCGCTCGGCAATGAATTCACGCTGCGCGACATCATCGGACGCGGTTTCAAGCCTTTGGCGATTCGTTATCTACTGCTTTCCGTGCCGTTCGACAAGCAGTTGAACTTCACGTTTGAAAACCTGAAAGGCGCGGAGAATACCATCGAGCGGCTGCACGATTTTCGCCGGCGACTGCGGGAAAATTATTCGGCTGACGACGGCGGCGACTCCGATTTGCAGGAAAAAGCGCAAAAGTTTTTGCGCGATTTCGAGTCGGCGATGGACAATAATCTCAATACCTCCGTGGCTTTGGCGGCACTTCACGATCTCGTCCGCGAAGGTAACATCGCCCTCGCTCAAGAAAATCTGAACGCCGCCGACCGGCGCGTGATGCTGGCGGCGATTGATGGATTCGACGCGGTTTTCGGCATTTTCGGTGCGGCGGAGACGGCACTGCTTCCGGTTGAAATCGAACGGTTGATCGAAGAACGCCGCGCCGCCCGGCGCAGCCGAAACTTCGCCCGTTCCGACGAAATTCGCCGGTCGCTCGGCGAAAAAGGAATCGTTCTCGAAGACACGCGAAACGGCGTAAAGTGGAAACGAAAGTGAGATTTACGGTTTCTCCGAACGCACCGTCAGCCAGTCAAAAGCCGTTTTGCTCGCGCCGAGAATTCCGGCAGTGTCATCGCCGAGAGCGGCGCGGACGATTTTAACCGTTGCGGCGGGTTCTCGAAAAGCGTGGCGGCGAATTTGCTCGCGGACGTGTCCGATAAACAAATCCCAGGCGGCGGATGCGCCGCCGCCGATGACGATCACTTCCGGGTTCAGGATATTCACCAAATCCGCCAGTGCCGCGCCGAGATAAAAACCCATTCGCCGAAAAACTTCCAGCGCGAGTTCGTCGCCCGCGATGCCCGCCTGATAAACATCTAATGAAGTGAGCCGTATTTGATCGTGCAAAACCGAGTTCGGATATTGATTGATTAGTTCGCACACGAGGCGCACCACCGCCGTCGCCGACGCATATTGTTCGACGCAGCCGACGGAGCCGCAGCCGCACGGCGCACCGCCCGGCACGACGCAGATATGACCGATTTCCCCGGCGGTTCCGTCAACGCCGCGCAAAATGCCGCCGTTGATGATGATGCCGCCGCCGACACCGGTTCCGAGCGTGACGACGACGACGTTCTGGAATCCTTTCGCCGCGCCGAACGCCTGCTCGCCGATTGCCGCGGCGTTCGCGTCGTTTTCCAGAATGACGGGCAAATGCAGTTCGTTGGAAACGGCTGCCGAGAATTGAAATTCATTGAGGGCGGGAATATTCGGCGATTTTAGGATAATCCCTTCGGCGGCGTTGATCGTCGCCGGAACCGCCGCCGCCAAAATTCGCGCTTCGCCGAGCTGCCGGACGGCGGCGCGGCAGGCGGCGGCGGCTTCGACAATCGCCCGCACGACTTCGGCGGCGCGTTCCGCCTTCGGCGTTTCCGCCTTCAAAAGATGCAAAATCTTCCCTTCGGCATCAACCACCGCCATCCGCAAATTCGTTCCGCCCAAATCACAGGCAAGAATCATTTCATTATTCATACAAAATAAATTTCAGCTTAGAATTTTTCCAGCAATGTCGGAACCGTCGGATTTGACGAACTCTATTATGTCAATACTTCGGACAGAATTAGGAAAAGATAACAGCATAATTTCTTAAACTTGCCAAAGTTTCCTCGTATTTCATCAAACTCTGCTCTAAACCTGACTT
>JAYVKL010000293.1:0-27459 GCA_043768465.1 Pyrinomonadaceae bacterium | reverse complement strand
TGCACGCCTGGCATTGAGGCAACATTTTCAGCGCGATTTTCACCATCTAATACAAAAACAGGATAGATTAAATCGTTAGTCGTCAGCACGTTTTCGCGCATTAAGCGGCGAGAGAACTCATCTTTACGCATACGGCGCGGGCGGATTGCTAAAAATTGATTCGTCATTATTAAGCCTTTTAAAAACTATTTGGCCACAGAGATAAAAGAGTATACAGAGAAAGGCATTACGTCCAGTTAAGGACAATCGCTAATGACTCGCTTGGTTTTTTCTGTGAACTCTGTGTTCTCTGTGGCTAAAAGATTTTTCAATAGCCCGAATTCGTTGAAATCATTTTCCGACGGCAGAATTTCTAATTCATCCGGTTTATTGATTCGCAGGGCGTAAGTATTTTTCCGGGAATCCCATTCCCATTTCCCGAAAGCGACAAAGCGCGTGCCGCGTTCCAGCTTGCGCGTCCAGTAATTGACGATGTTATACGCGCCCTTCCCGGAGATGAACCACCAGACGACGACCGGCTTCATCGTTCGTTCGGCATCCCCGGCGGTGATTTCAAAAATAAACAGCGGCGGTGCCTTCGGACCGCGATTTTTGCCGACGGCAAAACCGCCTGCCACCCGCACGAAAAGATCAACCGCCGCTTCGGAATCCTGCACGATTTGGTCAATCCGCATCAGGTTCGAGCGGTCTTCATAACGCATCGGAAAATAATTCAAAAGGTCTTCGACCGTCGCCTCCGATAAATCGTTTTTATAAGTGAAAACGGCAACCGCCA
Source organism: Pyrinomonadaceae bacterium (assembly GCA_043768465.1). Classification (GTDB taxonomy): domain Bacteria; phylum Acidobacteriota; class Blastocatellia; order Pyrinomonadales; family Pyrinomonadaceae. The sequence continues at coordinate 26,684 of JAYVKL010000293.1, read as the reverse complement.
TCGCCAGCTTTTTCGCCATCGCCGCCGATAAACCGGCGATTTCGTGTTTATGAAATTCGAGAATCGGAGTGTTCAGTTTGAGCGTCATCGGAGAAATTTTAGCACAAAAAAATGCCGGTTCGACGAATTAAAGTCAAACCGGCGCGTGTCTAAATTTATCCGTCCGCAAACTGTCCTGGGAATCGGCTGAAAGGAAATTACCTCAAAAATCGCGTTCTTCGTTCTGAGTCCAAACTTCAATTTGTTTTCTCCGCCAGCGAAGCGCGGCGGGCAACACGCTGAAGCGTGAACTCAGAACGCAAAGCAAAATGCCCCGAAACTTTTGCTCATCTGCAATAGTATTTAATTTAAACTCACCAAATTATTTCGGCAGATATTTGCTTCGATACTCTTCCAGAGTGCGGTCGGCATTGTTCATTTCGGAAACCCCAATCGGCATATTATCCTGAAGCTGCGGCGTTTCCTTTTTCTTCGTCAAAAGTTTATAACCGACCGCGCCGCCGACGGCGACGATGCCGAGCAAGAATAAATACCACAACGCCGAATAAACGATGCCGATCACGGAAAGCGCGAGCATCGCGGCGATAATCAACCCGATGGCGACGAGAATTATTTTGATAAAGTTCATCTGATTTTATTTCCTCTGTCTAAAATAATAACGTATTTCGCAAAGACAATCCAAAATCGTATAATCCGTAAAGTCTCAAATTTATGATGCGAAAAGTGACAGTTAGAGATGTTAGCGAGGCGGCGAACGCTGGATTTCAAGGTGCGGACGACGCGGAAGTTTCCGATGTCACGCACGATTCAAGGCAAGCCGGAACGGGTTCGCTGTTCGTCGCCGTGCGCGGGTTGGCTTTGGACGGACATCGTTTCGTCGAAGACGTGATGCGGCGCGGCGCGGTCGGCATTATTTCCGAATTGGATACACCGGCGGATTTTCAAGGCGTTTGGCTGAAAGTCGGCGATGCGCGAACGGCACTCGCCCAAGCCGCCGCCGCGATTTACGGCAACCCGTCGCACGATTTGAAGCTCGTCGGCATCACCGGGACGAACGGCAAAACGACGACGACGTATTTAATTTACGCCCTTTGCGAAGCCAACGGCGACAAGGCGGCGATGCTGACGACGGTCGAATACCGCATCGGCGAAAATTCGGAACCGGCAATCAGAACCACGCCCGAAGCGTCGGATACGAACCGATTTCTGCGCCGCGCCGTCACAGCTAATTGCCGAACGGCGGTGATGGAAACTTCTTCGCAGGCGATTGATCTGCACCGCTGCGACGCGCTTCGATTTCAAGCGGCGGTTTTTACGAATCTGACCCGCGATCATCTCGATTATCATTTGACGATGGAGAATTACCTCGCCGCGAAACGGAAACTTTTCGACGGCAGTCTGGGCGAAACTCCGAAGTCGAGCGTCATCAACATTGATGACGAATACGGCAGAAAGTTAGCCGACGAATTGCGGGCGAATAATCAAAAGGTCGTGACGTTCGCCCAAAATACGGCGGCTGATTTGACGGCGGAAAACATCAATGTCTCGCTGATTAAAGGCACGACTTTCACCTTAAAAACTCCGCTCGGCGAACGAAAAATGATCTCGCCGCTAGTCGGCAAACCGCACGTTTACAATATGCTGGCGGCGACGGCGACGGCTCTCGAGCTCGGCTACGATTTGGACAAAATTGCGGAAGGTTTACGAACCTGCGCCGGTGCGCCCGGACGGTTTGAGCGCGTCGCGCACGGCGGCGATTTTGCGGTCGTCGTTGATTACGCCCATTCGGACGACGCGCTTTTGAACACTTTGAAAACCGCCCAAGAACTGACGAACGGCAGAATCATCACGGTTTTCGGCTGCGGCGGCGACCGCGATAAATCGAAACGCGCTCCGATGGGACAAGTCGCCGGCAAATACAGCGATTTGGTAATCGTCACCTCGGATAATCCGCGCACCGAAAACCCTCTGCGGATTATCTCGGAAATCGAAGTCGGTTTGAAAGAAACGAGTTGTCCGTATTTGATTATCTCCGACCGGCGCGAAGCGATTCACCAGGCGATTGGCAAAGCCAAACCGGGCGATGTCGTTATAATCGCGGGCAAAGGACACGAAACTTATCAAATCGTCGGCAGCGATAAATTTCATTTTGACGATAAGGAAATCGCACGGGAAGCACTGGAAGGTTTGGAGAAATAAAAAGTGGGAAATGAGATTATTTCCCACTTCCCACTTTTCATTCGTTCACTGCGCTTTCCGGTTAAGAAAATTAAAACGTCTTCAAGCCGCCAGACGAATTTCCGCCGATTCCGTGAAAATCTCGCCGACCTCGGAATCGTCCATAAACAGATATTTTTTCCATTCCGGGCGCGATTCGGCGTAATGGCAAAGCAGAACGTGGTCTAAGCCCAAACGCAACAGTCGCTGCGAAGTCAAAAGCGGCATTCGAGCTTGTTCGGGCGTGCGGTTGCCTTTGCGCTGGTTGCATTTGACGCAGGCGGTCGTCAGATTCTGCGGCGTTGATTCGCCGCCCTGCGCTCGCGGCAGAATGTGGTCGAGCGTCAAATCTTTGGCGTGTTTGTTGTCGCCGCAGTATTGGCAGCGGTAGCGGTCTCGAATGTAAATTCGCGCCCGCTTCATCGTCGTTTCCTGACGGCGGCGTTTGATGTGAACGTAGGTTCGCAGACGCACGACCGACGGAACCGGAATCGTCGTCGAAGGCGAATGCAGAACATTATCGCCGTCGTTTTCTTCGACCGTCAATTTACCTGAAAACCACATACAAATCGCCCGCGCCACGCCAATCGTGCCGAGCGGTTCGTAAGAAAAGTTTAAGAGCAAAACTCTACCCGTTATCAATGGAATTACCTCCTGAAATTTTAGCTTTGGTTAAGATGAACTCAAGTTCAAATCGGATGCAATCGCAATATCTTGTGCAAGTTGTTAATAACTGACATTATATTAAACAATTTCTGTCCGATTTGTATATAAAATTTTTGTCAACCGCAAAAAACATTTGCAATAAACGAGTTCAAACGCCTTTATAATTGAAGTTTTTGCCGGATTTAACCGCCGCCAACTATGGAAAATCGCCAAATCACCGCGCCGACTTTCCGCGAAGCGTTTCGTTTCTGGCTGAAGCTCGGCTTCATTTCGTTCGGCGGACCGGCGGGACAGATCGCCGTGATGCAGAAGGAACTCGTCGAAAAGCGCGGATGGATCGAGCAGGAAGATTTTCTCCACGCGCTGAATTTTTGTATGCTGCTGCCCGGACCCGAAGCGCAGCAGTTGGCGACGTATATCGGCTGGCGGCTGCACGGCATCAGAGGCGGCATCGTCGCGGGCGCGTTGTTCGTCGTGCCTTCGATTTTCCTGCTGTTGATACTGTCTTATATTTACGCCGCGTATGGAAATGTGCCGCAAATCAGCGCGATTCTCGACGGTTTCAAAGCCGTTGTCGTGGCAATCGTCGTCGAAGCGGTGATTAAAATTGCGAAAAAATCATTCAAATCCATTTGGCATATTTTGATTGCCGTCTCAGCCTTTGCCGCGATTTTCCTTTTCCACATTCCGTTTCCTTTAATCATCGTCGGCGCGGCGATTCTGGGTTTTATAAGTTCCAAGTTTCAGGTTTCAGGTTTCAGGTTTGCGGTTCGAGATGCAAAGTCCATTGAGAAACCAGAAACCGGAAACCTGAAACCTGAAACTTGGAACCATTTCCTAAAAGTTTTAGCGGCGTGTTTTATGTTGTGGCTGCTGCCGTTGCTCGCGGTTCTTTTTGCCTTCGGACGAGAAAGTTACGCGGTGAAAACTTATCTGTTCTTCACCCAATCGGCTTTCGTCACTTTCGGCGGCGCGTATGCGGTTCTGGCTTACGTCAATCAAGCGGTGGTTTCCGCCAACTGGATCACGGCGGCGCAGTCGGTGGACGGTCTCGCGCTCGCCGAAACCACGCCGGGACCGCTGATTATGGTTTTGCAATTCATCGGATTTATGACCGGCTGGAACAACACGGACGGACATTCTCAATTATTTTATGCCGTCGTCTGCGGACTTTTAGCGACTTATGCGACGTTTCTGCCGTCATTTCTGTTCATCTTCGCGGGCGCGAGCTACATCGAAAAACTGCGCCGCAATCGTAAACTTTCGTCCGCGCTGGCGGGCGTGATGGCGGCGGTCGTCGGCGTGATTCTCAATCTCGCGCTGACCTTCGGCGCAACCGTGCTTTTCCCGCAAATGCAGATTGATATTTTCGCCGTTCTGCTGGCTTTGATTTCTTTTCTCGCGCTCTACTTTTTGAAAGCGGATGTTTTGCTCATCGTTGTCGGCGGCGGACTTTGCGGATTGATAAAATACCTTTTGACATAATTTTCCGAGTGGAGTTGATTATGTTAAAGTTTCGTCTGAGGTTGGCAGCTATGGAAACGGTGACTTTAACAATTAAAGTTCGGCAAAACATCGGCGCAGCTCTGGTGGAGAAAGCAAAAAATGAAGGCAAAGATGTTGCCTCATACGTCGAGAACTTAATCGAAAAAGATATTGACCGGCGAAAAACGCTTGACGAAATTCTGGCACCCATCAGAAAGAATTTCACCGATAGCGCAATGACCGAAGAAGACTTGGACGCGCTTGTCGAAAGCGAAAGACAAGCAATGTGGGAAGAGAAAAATGCCGTTTGAAATCATCCTCGCGGTTTTCGACTGCAATGTTTACATTCAAGCCCTGCTCAACCCGAACAGCATCGCTGCCAAATGTTTCGAGGTCGTCCGAAACGGCAAAGTAAAACTCTTCGTTTCAAAAGACACGCTCGCCGAAATCAGCGATGTCATTTCAAGACCGAACATTCTCGCCCGTCTGCCGATTTTAATGTCAAACAAATCGAAGCCTTTATCGAAGACGTTTTGAATGTTTCAACTCTCGTTCGTTCGGTGCCGAAAAATTTTAGATTGGAGCGCGACCCGAAAGACGAAATAATTATTGATCTCGCCGTCGAAGCAAAAGCCGATTATATTGTCAGCCGCGATCAAGATTTGTTGGATTTGATGAACGGATTCACCGACGATTGCAAAGAATTTCGGCGAAGATTTAGATTTTTAACGGTTGTCGAGCCGCTCGAATTTTTGCGAATCGCCGTAGAAAAAGAATTGTCTTTGAATCCATAAAATAATCGAGCATCGCTGCCGATTTGAATTGCTGTCTTCTGCACGGCAGCCTAAGTTCTAAACCGAATTATACGAACGATTCCTAATAAACAACATTATCGAGGCTGACTTTAATGTGCGAATCAAGAGTAGAACAGGCTGTCAGCCTGGTTAAACCGACGGCGCGAAACGCTTCTTTCAGAGCGGCGCGGAAAAATGCTACAAAAAACTGCGATGAAAAATATCCTTCCGCTCGTTCTGCTGCCGCTGCTGCTGGCGGCTTGCGCGGGCAAAACCGAAAATAAAATTTTTGAGACCGAAGCCGGAACGCTCGCCGCCCGCCAGCGCAGCGAAAAAGACGCTTTGATAACGCAGCGGTTGGAGAAAATCGCGGCGGCGGTGAAACTTTCGCCGCCGATTCTGACGCTTGAGACAACGGATGAAAATCAAAAAACGGCGCAGGATTTGGCGATCAAAGACGCGAGATTTATTCGGGAAACAAAGGACGCGCCAACCGGCGAACCGCTTTTCAACGAGATTTTCGGCGTTTATCCGCTGCGGCAGAGCGACATCGTGCAGCAGACTTCGCAATGTCGGAACGGCAGATGTTACCGCGTCGAGATGTATAATTTCGCGCTGAATATGACGACCAACGCCATCGTTGATCTTGAAAACGGACAGGTCGCCGCCGTTCTGAAAATTCCGCAGACGCAGCCGGACATTCCGCCGCACTTGACCGAACTCGCCGCGCACATCGCCAATAATTCCGCCGAAGTAAAAAATTCCCTCGGCGGCGCGGCGGTGGAAAATCCTTTGATGACGAACACGAAAACCGCCCTTAATCGAACGAAATGCGAGCGTTCAAAACATCTCTGCGTCGCGCCGACTTACATCTCCGGCGAAAAGGCTTTGTGGGCGATTGTCGATTTGACCGATTTAACTTTAGTCGGTGTGCGCTGGACGCAAATCGGTTCGACGGGCAAAGCCGTCACCGAAAAATCTCTGCAAAACGAAGTTCTGACGCGGCAATACTGCGAAACGAACACTGCGCTCGAAAAAAGCGGCTGGAAATTAAATTATATGCTGACCAGTTCGGACGGTTTGAAAATCTCCGATGTCAGTTTTCAGAACAAGCCGGTTTTGACCAGCGCGAAATTGGTTGACTGGCACGTCAGCTATTCAAAAACCGAAGGCTTCGGTTATTCGGATGCCGTCGGTTGTCCGTATTTCAGCCAGGCGGCGGTCGTCGCGGCGATTGAACCGAAAATCGCGGATTTGCCAAACGGATTTTCGCTCGTTCAAAAGTATTACAGCGACGGTTATCCGACACCGTGCAATTACAGTTACGAGCAGCGATTCGATTTTTACGCCGACGGACGCTTTCGCGTCGTCGCCGGAAGTTTGGGACGCGGCTGCGGAAACGACGGAACTTATCGTCCCGTCACCAGAATCGCTTTCGCCGGAGACCGCCGTAATTTCGCCGAATTCACCGGCGCGGAATGGAAAGCGTGGCAAACCGAAGCGTGGCAAATGCAAAAATCGGACACGCCTTTGACCGGGGAAAATTATCAGTATCGGATCGCCGACGAGAGCGGAAGCGGCTTTTATCTCGAAGCCAATCGCGGACAATTCGGCGATCACGGACGCGGCGACAACGCATATGTTTATGTGACGAAAAACGCGCCCGACCGCGACGAAGGCGAATCGGATTTAGTGACTATCGGACCGTGCTGCAACCTCGATTATCATCAAGGTCCCGAAAAATTCATCGAACCCGCGCCCGAACCGATTGAAAATTCGTCGCTGGTTTTGTGGTATGTCGCGCAATTGAAAAACGACGACGAAAAAGGTAAAGAATACTGCTGGGCGGAATCGGTCGTCGAAAACGGCGTTTATAAAGTCGTCGAACATCCGTGTTATTCGGGCGCGATGTTCGTGCCGATAAAGTAACGCGGGCTGTTTATTGCCGAATCGGAATCGCCGACAAATCGAAATCCGAAGTTGAAAGGCGGCGGCGGCAATTTTGATTTTTGCGCTCTATCTGTTAAAATTCGCCTTTTGCTAAAATGAATAAAAAGAACGCGGAGACGAACCCGAACGTGAAGGAAATAATATCAACTGAAAATGCACCGGGCGCAATCGGTCCTTATTCGCAGGCTGTCAAAACCGGCGGAATGGTTTTTTGTTCTGGGCAAATTCCGATTGATGTCGCTACCGGCGAATTTGTAGCGGGCGGTGTTGCCGAACAAACGCACCAGGTTTTAAAGAATTTGAGTGCGGTTCTGGAAGCGGCGGGCAGCGGTTTGAACCACGTCGTCAAAACGACGGTTTTTCTCGCCGATATGAACGATTTTACGGCGATGAATACGGTTTATGCCGGATATTTCAGCGAAAACAAACCGGCGCGGGCGACGGTGCAGGCGGCGCGTCTGCCGCGTGACGCGCGGGTCGAGATTGATTGTATTGCTGTGGTTGAGAGTGAAGAGTCAAGATAAATTCTCGCTCTTCACTCAAAAGAAAAACCAAACGCCGAATAAAAACTCGCGCGTTTGGCAGTTGATAAACTAAATTTTGTTTCTGAGATTTACGCCGCTTTGACAATTTTGCCGCCTTTAATACAGCGAGTGCAGACCTTTTGCCGCTGGTTGCCGCCCGCCGGCATTCGGACGCGAACCGATTGCAGATTCGGATTAAACCGGCGGCGCGTTTTGTTGTTCGCGTGTGAAACATTATTTCCAAATTGCGGACCTTTGCCGCAGACATCGCATCGTTTTGCCATAATAATCAAGCCTCCAAAAAATAGTAACGAGGTGGTGAAAGAGAAGAGTTTGCGAACAAACTCAAAGACAAGATTTATAACAAATATAGACGAACCAAGTCAAGTAATGAAAAGAACAGTTAATTTTCAAGGAGTAGAAGCCATAGTGCGAAAACCTAATTTCAAGATTTTTTCGATTGCCTTTTTAGCAGTCGCCGCGTTCGGTCTGAACGCTTGTAATTCAACCGGCGGCGGAACGACACCTGCCGGAAGTGTCAATGATCCGAACACGGTGGCAGCGAGCGTCAACGGCAAACCAATTAAATTGGAAGAAGTCGAGCGCGTCATCAAACAGCAGGGACAAGGACAGGAAGGCAAACTTTCACCGCTCGAACTCGCGCAGGCGCGGCTTCAGGTGGTCGAAGGTTTGATTCAGCAGGAAGTGATGTTTCAAAAAGCCGAAAAAGAAGGAACAGTTCCGAACGAAGGCGATGTGACGGCGGAATTTAATAAACGCCGAACCGCCAGCGGACTCTCGCAGGAAGCCTTCGACAAACAAATGAAGGAAGCAGGCGTAACCGATGCGTCCCTGCGAGACACCATCAAACGCGGACTGGCGATTCAAAAGTTAACCGAAAATATCACCAATAAAATCGAGCCGCCGAAAGACAGCGAAATTGACGCATTTTATACCGGCAATCCGTCGGCGTTCATCAAAAAAAGAGGCGTTAAACTGGCGGCAATTGTGATTGATCCGACGGATAGCGGTGAAGGCGACACGACGAAAAACGAGCAGGAAGCGGTTCTGCGAGCCAATGAAATTCTCGGTCAGTTAAGACAGGGCGGCGATTTTGCGGCGATTGCGCGTGAAAAAAGCGAAGACCAGCAAAGCCGTTTGCAGGGCGGCGATTTGGGCTACACTTCGGAAGATGATTTGAAACAATCATTTTCTCCGCAAACGGCGGCGATTCTGATGGACTCGAAAACACAAATCGGGCAAACCATTAACGCCCAGTCGCAAGGCAAATTTTTCATTTTGAAATTGCAGGAACGCAGCGATAAAGACGAAAATTTAACGCTCGAAAGTCCGGGCATTCGCCAGCAAGTAACCGATTCGCTGATTAACGCCCGCAAGCAGCTGCTCGCCGCTTCGTATCAGACGATGGCGATGAACGAAGCGAAAATCGAAAACTTCCTGGCGAAAAAAGTCGTTGACAATCCGAACGAATTGAGCGGCGCACGACCGGCAGGCACGACCACGCCGCCGACGGCGAACACGAATGCGGCGGTCAATACGAATTCAAACGCGAACGGCAGCACCAACTCGGCGGCGAATTCAAACGTCAAAACGAATGCGAACGCTCCGGCGAACGTGAAAACGAACGCGAACACCAACGCCAGAACTAAATAGCTGAAACATTATTCGGTCTAATTCATAACGAGTAACGCGCTCATCGGTTACTCGTTATTTTTCTTAACAATGCTTTTTCGACTTTCAGACGTTTACAAATCCTACGCGGGCAACGAGATTTTGCGCGGCGTTTCTTTTCAAATCAACCCGAACGAAAAAGTCGGTCTGGTCGGGCGCAACGGCGCGGGCAAGACGACCGTGTTCCGAGTTATCACCGGCGAAGAATCGGCGGACGAGGGCGAAGTTTTCAAACTCAGCAACTTAAAAATCGGGTTGCTTCAACAGCACGTTGACTTTACCGAGGACGAAACCGTTCACACCGCCGCGCTGTCGGCTTTTCAAAGGCTGCACGACATCGAAGCGGAAATGCGGCATCTCGAAGTCGAAATGGCGAAAGACGCGACCGCCGAGATTCTCGAAAAATACGCCGATTTGCAAATTGAATTTGAAAACGCCGACGGTTTCACTTATACGGCGCGCGCCGAAGCGATTCTTTTGGGTTTGGGTTTTGCGAAAGAAACTTGGACTACAGAGACGAGCAATCTTTCCGGCGGACAGAAAAATCGTCTCGGAATGGCGCGGCTTCTGTTATCGAATCCCGACGTTTTGCTGCTCGACGAACCGACGAACCATCTGGACGTGAACGCCGTCGAATGGCTCGAAAACTTTTTGCAGAGTTACGAAACGGCGTTCGTCATCGTCAGCCACGACCGCTATTTTCTCGACCGGACGTGCCGCCGAATCATCGAAATAGATCGCGGCAAAGCGGTAACTTATAAGGGAAACTATTCGCAATTTTTAGTCGAGCGTGAAGAACGACGCGAAATCCAGCGGCGCGAATTTGAAAATCAGCAGTCGTTCATCGCCAAAAACGAAGATTTCGTCCGCCGCAATCTCGCCGGACAAAAAACGAAGCTGGCGAAATCGCGCCGCAATATGCTCGAAAGACTGGAGCGAGTCGAAGCCGTGACGGTTGATAAAGCGAGCGGCAATTTCAATTTGAAAAAAGTCGAACGCGCCGGGCTGAACATTCTGACGGCGGAAGAATTGGCAATCGGTTACGGGACGAAGGTTCTCGCCAAAAACATCAATTTCACGCTGAATCGCGGCGAATGTCTCGGCATCATCGGCGGCAACGGCACGGGCAAAACGACTTTTTTGAAAACGATTCTCGGCAAACTGCGCGAACTCGACGGCAAATTGAATTGGGGAACGAAAACCAATATCGGTTATTACGCGCAGAATCTGGAGGACTTGGACGTTCGCAACGAGATTATCCAGGAGATTCGCCGCGTCGCGCCGAACGCCGACAACGGCGAACTGCGTTCGTTTCTGGCAAAATTTCTATTCACCGGCGAAGAGATTTTCAAGAAAGTCTCTGATTTATCGGGCGGCGAAAAAGGACGGCTCGCGCTGGCGAAATTGATTTATTCGGGCGTGAACGTGCTGGTTTTGGACGAACCGACGAACCATCTCGACATTCCTTCACGCGAGGCTTTGGAAGGTGCGCTCGACAATTATCCGGGAACGATTCTCGCCGTCAGCCACGACCGATTTTTTCTCGACGAAATTTCGACGCAGATTTTTTCATTTGAAGACGACGGCGACCCGATAGTTTTCGACGGCAATTATTCGGAATTTCACGATTGGAAAGAAGCCGTCCAAAGTTCAAAATCCAAAGCCCAAAATCAGCCGAAAACCGCGCCGCCTGAAACATTAAAAACTGCGGCTCTCAATGGTCAGCGGTCAAACTTGTCTAAAAACCAAGTTCAGCAAATCGAACAGCGGATAAAGCAAATCGAAAGCGCGATTCCGAAATTGGAAGCGGAATTGGCAAAAGACACTTTGGAAATGAATTCGTCGGAGACCGCCGCCGACCACGCCAAATTGCAAAAGGCTTCGGAAAAATACAAGCAGAAAGAAAAGCAGATTCAGGATTTGTATCAGGAATGGGAAAAGCTGGAGTCTGAAGTTTAGTGTTATAGTTACTTTACCAAAAGAAAATGCCGGAAGTTTTAGATATAAGACAAACAAAAAAAACGCCGTCGAAAATGCCGACACCGCTTTTTCGTGGAAAGTAGAACTGCCGGATTCAGTCAAGCAGGAAAATAATTTATCGAAAGATTCATATTTGGTCTTGACCGTGCATAACGGCAAAATAAACGGCGAATTAATCAATTTAACGCCTGAAATTAGAAGTGAAGCCGACAGAATTAACGAGAAATATCGAAAAACCTTTGAGGAGATGAAGCGGCTTGGCGACTGAGAAAATTCTTTATATCGAATACGCCGGAGCCGTTGCCCTGCACTTTGAAGTGATGTTTAACTTCGGCGAAACGCGCATCGGAATCGCCGAGCCGAGTTTGATCGAGTCCGCTCTCGCCCGACCGAAACACGCCGCTGTTTACGAGGATGCGGACGTGATCCGCTAAGCCGCGACGCTTCTTTTGGGTTTGATAAAAAATCATCCGTGGCACGGCGGCAACAAACGCACCGCGACGACTTTAACCGATTCGTTTCTTTATCGCAACGGTTTTGATTTGCAAACAGCTCTTTCAGAAACTGTCGAACTTTCCTTAAATGTTGAGGCAGATGTTTGGAAAGTTGATGAAGTCGAAGATTGGCTGCGAAGCAAAATCGAGAAAATTTAAGAGATGCTTGAACTGAAAAACATCACGAAAACATTCGGCGGCATCGTCGCTAATAAAGACGTTTCCATCAAAATCGAAAAAGGCACGATTCACGCGATTGTCGGCGAAAACGGCGCGGGGAAATCAACCGTGATGCGAATCGCTTACGGCTTTTACACGGCGGACAGCGGCGAAATTACGATTGGCGGGAAAGTCGTGCAGATAAAAAATCCGCACGACGCGATTGCGCTGGGAATCGGGATGGTGCATCAGCATTTTATGCTGGTCGAGACGATGACCGTCGCCGAAAATATCATTTTGGGAGCGGAAACGGGCGGCGCGGCGAATCTCGATTTGGACAGGGCGAACAAAGAAATTACCGCGCTTTCAGACAAACTGAAACTCAATGTCAATCCGAAGGCTCTGATCGAAGACCTCTCCGTCGGCGCACAGCAAAAGGTTGAATTGTTGAAGGCACTTTACCGCCAAGCCGAACTGCTGATTTTGGATGAACCGACCGCCGTTTTAACGCCGCAGGAAGTCGAGGAATTCTTCGGAATTCTGCGGAAAATGCGCGAGCAGGGAAAAACCATCGTCATCATCACGCACAAACTCGAAGAGGTCTTGGCGATTTCCGATTTCGTCACCGTGATGCGCGACGGAAAAGTCGTCGGCAACGTCGTAACCTCGGAGACCAACGCCAAAGATTTAGCCAAAATGATCGTCGGGCGCGACGTTCTGCTACGCGTCGAAAAAACCGACGCGCATCCAAAGGAGACGATTTTAAAAGTCGAAAATCTATCGGTCAAAAGCAAACACGGCGCGGCGTTAAAGAATGTTTCGTTCGATGTTCGCGCCGGGGAGATCGTCGGCATCGCGGGCATCGAGGGCAACGGGCAAACCGAATTGATCGAAGCGATTGCCGGTTTGATTCCGACGAACAGCGGCGCAATCGAATTTTTGGGCAGGGATATTTCCAAAATCCCTGTCCGTCGCCGCACCGAAATGGGCATCGCGCATATTCCCGAAGACCGGCAGAAACGCGGGCTGCTGCTCGATTCGGATTTGGAGGAAAACGCGATTCTCGGCGTTCATTACCGCGCTCCGGTCGCGTCCGGCGGATTTTTAAATGCGGCGGCGATTGAAACGCGCACCAGGGAAATTATTAAAAACTTCGATGTTCGCCCGCCGAATCCCGAACTTTCCGCCAAATCGCTTTCCGGCGGCAACCAGCAAAAACTGATTATCGGCAGGGAGTTCGAGTTGAATCCGAAACTGCTGCTCGTCGCGCAGCCGACGCGCGGCGTGGACATCGGCGCGATTGAATTTATTCACCGCCAACTTATCGCCCTGCGCGACGCGGGCAGTGCGATTCTGCTCGTCTCCGCCGAACTCGAAGAGGTAACGGCTTTAGCTGATAGATTGCTGGTTATTTACCAGGGAAAATTGGTCGGCGAAGTGAACCCGAAAACGACGAGCAAAGCGGAAATCGGCTTGCTGATGACCGGCGGGAATTAAGATTTTTTAGCCGCGAACGAACACGAAAAAGACACGAAAATAATTCAAAGACTTTCGGGGGATTTTGCGTTTATTCGCGGCTAATCTTCTTTTTTGTTTTTGCGAAAGTAGAAATACAAACAGATTCCGATGACGTTGTTGATCGTCAAAAGTATATTGGTAATCGTGAAAACCCAGTTTTTGACGAGGTAACTGTAAACGGTAAAACCGATTGAAGCCAGCAGTTGACCGACGAAAAGAAAGCTCGAAATGCCTTCGCTCGTGCCGTCTTTCCATTGTTTGTAAACTTGTTTGATAAGCGTGAGCAGCAGAATTATCGAACTCGCCCAGCCGATTATTTCCGTCATATTTAAGCCGCTCGTATTTTCGATTCAAAAATATTCTTCATTCTTCCGACGGCATTTTCCAGATTCCCCATCGAAGTCGCGTAAGAAAGCCGCAAAAATCCGGGTGCGCCGAAGCTCGCGCCGTCGGTTAAAACCGTGTGCGCTTCATTCAATAAATAATCGCCGATGTCCGCCGAAGTTTTGAATACGTCGCCCAATAATTCGCGCACGTCAACGAAAGCGTAGAACGCGCCTTCGGGCATCGCGCATTTGAAACCGCTGATTTTACGCAGTTCGGGAATCAGCCAGTTTTTGCGTTTTTCATATTCGGCGAGCATTGCGGAAACCGCCGCCATTGATTCGGCGCGGCGTTCCGAAGCGCAGGCGCAGGCGTATTGCACGAACGATGTCGGATGCGTTGCCGAATGGCTTTGCAGTTTGACCATCGCGTTCGTCCATTCGATGGGCGCGATGGTGTAGCCGATGCGCCAGCCGGTCATCGCGTAAGTTTTGGAAAACGAACCGGCGACGCAAACGAATTTTCGCAGCTCGCCGGGCAAAACGGCGGACGTGAAAACCTTCGACGGCGGATAAACGAAATATAAATAACATTCGTCGGTCAAAACGTAAACACCTTTTTCCGCGCAGACTTCGACGATTTTCCGCATCTCGTCCGGCGGAATTACACGCCCGGTCGGATTGTTCGGCGAATTGACGATCAGCAGTTTTGTTTTATCGGTAATCGAATTTTTAACCTGTTCGGCGGTCAATACAAATTCCGTGCTTTCGGTTTCGATAAAAACGCTGTTCGCGCCGCAGAAATTGACGATTTCCGGGAACGTCACCCAATACGGTTTCGGAATCAAAACGTCGTCGCCGCGATTGATTAAAGTGCAGACGGCGTTAAATAAAGCCTGTTTGCCGCCGCACGCCGCCGCGACTTCCGACGGCGAAAACTCCGCACCGAATTGCGCTTTGTAAAAATGCGAAACGGCTTCGGTAAAAGTCTTTAATCCGGCAGTCGGCGTATATTTCGTGATGTTTTTGTGCAGACCTTCAATCGCTAAATCCTTGATAAATTCCGGCGTGGGAAAATCCGGCTCGCCGATGGTCAAATCAATAATGTCAAAACCTTTTTCGCGCAAATCGGCGGCGGTCTGTCCGGCTTTGAGCGTCGAAGAAGTGTGCATTTTAGCGACATTCTCGGAAACGGGAAAATTCATAATGGAAAATGGAAAAGAAAAAGGGAAAATCAATAACGGAATACAAATTTATTATCCATTATTCATTATCCGTTATCAATTATTCGAGTTTTTCGTGCGCTTGAAAATGTAAGTTTTGCGCGGCTCGACAATCGCCTGCGGCACGTTCACGTTGACTTTTATTTTGCGCCGCCGGTCGTCCCCCGTTTGATTTGCCGGATAATAACTCAGATTGTAAAGCTGTTCTTTGGCGATTTTGGCGAAAACCCTTGAGAGATTTTTCGTCGTGTCGGCGAAGAAAAACTTTCCGCCCGTGCCGGTTGCCATCGAACTCAAATACAAAGTTCCTCTTTTATACGCCGCCGGCAGGCGTTCGCCCCGCGCCGTCACGAATTCGACGTTTGCCCCGAACGGGCGATCTCTGATTCCGGGGCGTGTATTTAACAAATCCTGAACGGTTTCATACTGAATCGAATAAATTAAAACGCCGGCTTCTTCCGCTGCCCGCGCCGAGCTTTTGAAAGTTTAGTGAACGCTCTGCGTGTCAATGCCGTCGGTGAAAATTATCATCGCTTTTTTGCCGCTGATGCGGCGCAGGTAATTTTCGTTGACCGCGAACACCGAATCGTAAAGGCTCGTGCTGCCGCCGCCGGTTTGCGAAAAAGCAATCGAGTTCTGGATGTTCGATAAGTCTTTGACCGTGCCGTCGGCGACTTTAACGAGATTCTGATCGAAATTGAAAATTATCACGCGGTCTTTCGGGCGCAGTTGGTCTAAAAACGCAATTGCCGCCGCCGTGATGCTTTTCAATTTCGTCGCCGTCGAATCGCTCACGTCCAGCACGAGCGCGATGGTGAACGGCGCGTCCGCGTCTTCAAAACTTTCGATGTCCTGCGGAACGCCGTTTTCATAAAGCCGGAAATCTTCTTTTTTCAGTCCGACGACGTTTTTATTTTGGCGGTCGGTGACTTTCGTCGGCACGGCGACCAGCGAAGTTTCCACGCGAATTTCCTCATCATTTGTCGGCTGCTGCGAATAAACTTGCATCGAGCAAGCCAGCGCGACGAGCAAAACCTTTGTCATCAATCTCATAGCGGCAAATCTCCCTGACAAAAATTATTAACGAGCGGTAAACAATCGAAACGGCGTAATTTTACGAATCCGCGGTTATCAATTTTACACGATTTTCGAGCGGGTAACGATAATCGAAACGACGATAATTTCGACCAGCCGCCGGATTTATTTGCCGAGTTTTTCGCGCATTCGATTTTCGATTAGTTCCGGCACGAGACCTTCGACGCGCCCGCCCAAGGTAAAAACCTGCTTCATCAAATTTGACGAAACATACGAGTATTCTTCCGCCGCCATCAGAAAAACCGTTTCGATATGCGGCTCTAACCGGCGATTCATCAACGCCATCCGCAATTCGTATTCGTAATCGGAAATGGCGCGAATTCCGCGCACAATCGCGCTCGCCGCTTTCCGGCGGGCGAAATCGGCGGTCAGACCTTCAAAACTGTCAACGGTTAAAAGACATTCGGCGTTTTCGATGGTCGGCAGAATTTCCCGGATCATCGCGCAGCGTTCTTCGACGGAAAACATCGGTTTTTTATCGGGATTATTGAGAACGGCGATGATGATTTCGTCGAACAGCGGCAGACTGCGTTTGATAATGTCGAGATGCCCGTTCGTCAAAGGATCGAATGAACCGGGGAAAATGGCGCGTCGCATATATTTCAGGTTTCAGGTTGATTGGCGTTTATTGTCAACTATCGGCAAGTTAAAGTCTAGAAGCCGTCTCAAAAATCCGCGAGTCAGTTTAAATTCTAAATTTTACATTCTTCATTCTAAATTTTTACGCGTAAAAATTTAGAATGAAGAATGTAAAATTTAGAATTTCCGATTTTTGAGACCGCTTCTAGTAATAAATAGAAGCTGAAAACTAAAAACGTCGAAACCTTTAGGGTTTTTTTATTTCGTCAATCTTCGAGTCCTTAACCTCGGTTGAAAACTTTCGATAGTTATATGATTTGATCGTCTGATTGACGTTGATCCCTTTGACCAGCAAAACTTTGATGGAGAGGTTGATGTCGGCGACGGACGGCAGCCAGATTTCGTCGTTGACGCGCTCTTGTTCGAGGGCGAACGACGCGCCTTTTTTTAAGTTAGCAAGAAAACCGCCGCCGATTTTGAAACTGTCGAACAAAGACGCTTCGAGCCGAGCGACTTGTTTGTCCTGCGCGTCAATCCACATCACGCCCGCCGTTTTGCCGAAAAATTTGAGGAAACTTTTGGCGTTTTTATAATCGAAATTCGGGTTCGGCTCAAAGTCGAAAACTATCACCTCGCGCCCGCGAAAGCGTTCGCGGCGCGGATTGACCAACTGCGATGCCCGCAAAACTTCGGCGATGGAAATCCGCTGACCTTCGCCGTCGGGCGTGCCGTCGGAGTTTTGCGAAACGGCTCTGGCGGCTTTTTTGGCGAGTTCCTTCTCGATTTCCGCGACGCGCTTCTGCACGTTTTTGTCTTCGTCCGCCTGCTCTTTTTCCGGTAAAGGTCGGTCGTTTTTCTCGATCAATCGCCGGATACGGTTGCCTTTGTAAAACGAAAGCTGGTAAGTTTCCGAATCTTTATCGCGCAGAACGCCGTCTTTGCCGAGTTCGCGGGCGATGCTTTTTTGGGTGAACGAATAGTTTTCCAAAATCTCGTCAATCCTGTCTTCATTCGCCTGCAATTCTTTCAAAAGCGTCGGAATATCGGGCAGCGATTCGCCGGACGTTTTCGGGAAATCAAACTTTTCTCTGGCGATAGTCTGATTGTGAGAAACTGCTTTCAGCTTTATTTGATACGAATCTTCGCCGCCTTTCAGATTGATTGAAAAAGGTTCGTTGATGCCGTCAACCATTCGGTAATCGTCGTAATCGAAAGTCTGCGCCGATTCGCCCCCCGGAATTTCCTCGCGGAGCAGCAAACCGCTCGCCGCCTCGAAATACATTTTAACGGCAACGCCTTTCGGATTGGTTAATACTAAAACATTCGCTGTTTTGCCGTTCACCGTCGAGCTTCCGCCGCCCGTAATTTTCGATTTATCTTTTTTATAATTGAGCCAGCGAGCGTTTCGATAAACGACTTCGGCTTGAAAATCGCGGCTCGCCGCGCCCGTCAGCGTTCGCAAACCGTCGCGTGAGTCGCGCGTCCAGCCGGATTTGCCGTTAGAACCACGCTCGGTTTCAAAGCCGTTCAAATCGAACCGCACGTTATAAAGATTCGGCTGCGCCGCCTGCACCTCGAACGCGCCGGTCGCGCCATCTTTGAGGCGCGTGATCGTTCCCATCTTCCAATAGGATTTGACGTTTTGCAAAACCTTTTCGCCGCCCAAACTTTTGTTCGCCTGCTTGAGAATTTTATTTGGCGACTGCGCCGCCATACTCTGCGAAAAAACGATGACCAGCGTTAACAAAAACAAACTTCGTCTCATATTTATTGTCAGAACCGTCTGCGGCAGCGGATGGGTGAATTTCGTCAAGGCAAAAGGCAAAAGTGAAAAAGACTGCTTGAGTTTTGCCTTTTGAAAGAACCCGCCCGCTACCGCAGGCGGTTCTGATTTATTGAAGAATTTCCTTAATCGCTTTCTCGAAGATTTCGACTTTCCGGTTCGCCCGTTTTACTTCCGGGTGGTCGGCGTTATACTGCTTTCGCAAATTCCACAAGTCCGTTTCGACTTCGGTTTTACGCACCAGCAGTTTCCCTAAAGCCAAAGTCAATTTCGCTGAATCCGCCGCGCTCACCGCCAAAACCCGATTCAACTCTTTATTTATCGAACCCAACTCGAACTTGATTTCCTGCACCTTCGGAAATTCGTCCGTGTAATCGAGCGCAAATTCCTCCAACTCCGATTCGCGCTCGGTCTTTCGTAAAAGCAATTCGGCGTAAGCGGGCGAGGCTTTAGCAACGCTCACAGCGGATTTTAACACGATTGTTTTCGGCGCGGTTTGCGCGTTAAGACAAAAAGATGAAAATAAAACGAGAGCCGAAAGATAACCGATTTTTGCAATTTTCATAAATCTTTATTAAGCGGCAAAAGCCGTTTCGCACGATTCGATTTCGCACGAATTGATTTCCCCATCGGCATCGGATTCGACCGCGCCGTCGCCGTAAGTTTTTCCGGCGGTAAGCGTTTGAAAATAAACGCCGATGTTGTCCAAAATCTCCGCCACCGAGTGCGAATGATACAGCGTTTGGCGAAACTGCGAGCCGCCGATCAGACCTTTGGTGAATTGCCCGGCAAGCTGTTTCATCTTACCGATGGCGGGCAGCTCCGGCATATCTTCGCGGAGCATTTCAAAGTATTCGAGCAAAACCTTTTGTTTATCCTCCAGAGTCGGCTGAAACGGTGCGCGTCCGGCTGAAACGTCTTCGATTTGGCGGAAAATCCACGGGTTCTGCATCGCGCCGCGTCCGATTAAAATGCCGTCGCAATTGGTCTCGCGCCATTTTTGCAGTGCGCCTTCGATGGAGACGACATCGCCGCTGCCGGATACCGGAATCGAGACGGCTTCTTTGACCTGCCGCACGAAATCCCAATTCGCCAAGCCTTTATAACCTTGTTCTTTGGTGCGCCCGTGAAGCTGCAAATGCTCCACGCCGCAGTCTTCGGCAAGGTGTGCCACGTCCAAAAAGTTCAAAGTCGAGTCGGTGTAACCGGCGCGAAATTTCAGAGTCAGCGGAATCGTAATCGCCTTTTTAATCGCTTTAAGAATCGTTTCCAGACGCGGCAAATCTTTTAATAAACCCGAACCGCCGCCGTTTTTGACGACTTTCGGCGCGGGACAGCCGCAGTTGATGTCGAGAACATCCGCGCCGACCTCTTCGGCGATTTGCGCCGCCAAAACCATTCGTTCCATTTGCCCGCCGAAAATCTGGACGGCAAACGGGCGTTCCATTTCCCAAAAACGCATCTGCCGTTTCGCCTTCGGATTGTTGCGCGTCAAACCTTCGACCGAAATAAACTCGGAAACGGTCAACCCGATTCCGCCGCACGATTTTGCCAGCCGCCGAAACGAATAATCGGTTACGCCCGCCATCGGCGACAGCACGAGCGGCGGATTGATTTCGATGTTTCTGATGGCAAAAGATTTCATTACGGTCGTATAATTTTCAGCCCGTTAATAAAGCGAAAATCTTTGACGTTAAAAGTAATTAAAGTTAAATCGTTTTCCAAACAACCTGCTGCGATAACGGCATCGGGCAGCATTAAACCGTGACTTTTCGAATAGTTTCGCACCAGTTCAATCGCTCTCTGCAAGGTTGCTTTATCGAAATGTATCAATTCAAACTGCATCAGACACTTCTCGATTTTGCTGAGGTCAGTTTTGTTTTTTGCGCCTTGGATAAGCTCAAGATGCACAATCGTATTGATTGCCGAATCGCAGCTTTCAATACAGAAGTTTTTAATTTCGCAGCACCCTTAAAAATGGCAATAAATGGCTTTGCACATAAAGTCTAAAATTTTAAGCACTTTATGTTCAACATATTGCTAAGTCTTTTGATTCGACATAATTCTTTTTAAAAAAACTTGACTTTATGTTCAAAAATCCCAAATTAAGCACTTTATGTGCAAAGCCGCAATAAATATATCGTGTCAGGAAGATGTTCAGCCGTTTTTTTTAGTTCTGTTCCAACCTTCCCGAAGTTCCCGCGCAATTTCTTCGACCGATTCTTCACGGTCAGCCCATAAACCCAAAATTTCATCGTCATCCGTTTTGTTTTCTTCTTTCAATAAAATTTTCAGTTTCGGCAAAACTTTTCGCGCCGAGTCTTCCGAGACAATTCGGCAATTTCGGTTCAGGCTTTGCGGAATATCAATCGTGATTTGTCCCATTAATAGAAAGAATTATAACACGGCGGTTTTGCCTGAAAAAATAAACCGCGTGGTTTGATTTTTATTTCTCAGTCAAACTATTTTCAGAACAACTTGCCGTTTCATTATTTCACAAACAAAAAGCGTCGCTCCGGTTGAATGAAACGACGCTTGCTAATCGAAGTTGCTCCTGAAATTTGCGGTTCGCGGAAGCCTGCTTTGATCTCCGATTTATTTTGCAGAAACGGTTTTTGCCTCGTCCGTATAAGCCGAGAGAATCGTGCCGGCTTTGATTTTGGCTTCTTTGCCTTTTCGCAGCAAACCGAGCGGTCCGAATAAGACGGTTAAAGCTACGGTCGAACCCATATTGTCGCCGCCGGCACCGCTTTTCGCGGCGCGAAGTTTTAATTTCTGACCATCAACCGTCTGCGTTGATTCGATGCGGACGCTCAACTCGCCGCCTTTGCCCATAAATCCCTTCTTTTTCGCAGTCGAAACCGTGCCTTTGACGATAGCATCTTTGGCAATTACGGTTCTGCCGTTAATTTTGACATCTTCGACAACTTTGAAGGTTAAAGGGTCGCCTTCGACGACCTTTTGACCGCTGATGTCTTCGGCAGTCATAATTTTAATTTCCGTTCCGTCAGGAATCGTTTGAACGGACGAACCGCTGTTTCCCGAACTCGTTTCCATTCCCGACGCTTTCTGCACCATCGCCAGAATTATCGCGTCGGAAACGCCGGATTTTTTCAAAACCCGCAAAGCTGCCGCCGAAGTGTCGAACGAATTGGGCGAAGATTTTATTTTGGCGGTGATAATATCCTGAGAAAACTTCGCTGCCACCATATCAATGATCATTTGATTGGTGAGAGTTTCCTGTTGGCGGGAACGTTCCGCAAAATTTCCGGCTGAAACGCCGACGGGAAATAACGCAAAGCAAAAAACACTTTGCAGCAATAGAAAAGGCAAAGACAAAGATAAAATTCTTTTCATTTTACACACTCCAGATAATTTTAAATTTTATTCCGTTTGATTCTTGGAAAATTGGCGAAGAAATTGCTTTTGAAGAATCGAATGATGTTACCACTCTTTTTTCCAACCTGGCAAGCGTCTTCACTGGTCAATGCCGTTTAATTTGGTCGAAATGCTTCGCGCCAGATTTTTCGCCAGCGAACCCCACGAAGTCGTTTCACCGGCGGCGATGATCGTGCCGCTGCGACTGTCGTAAACGCGGAAAACGTAACGGTGCGTGATGATGGAGAACGGCACGAAACCGATTTCGACGCGCAAATCCGCGCCTTCCTTGTAGCGCACGATATTCAGATTTAATTTCTGCCAATCTTTTCGCTTCATCAACTCTTTTTCGAGAGCCTGCCGCGACGGGTTAATCGTAGATTTTTCGATGTGAACGGTTTTCGCCGAACGCAGGGCGGCGGCGGGATTTTTGATTATCGCCGGAACGGATTCGATGATCGGCTGGCTGTCGGAAAATGTTTGCGCCGCGCCATTCGCCGATTTCTCCCGCAAAGCGCGGCTTTTCTCCATCATCGCCGTGAGGATTTCGTCCGACACGCCCGACCTTTTCAGATTGATTAAACCCGCGACCGAAACATCGAACGCGCCCTTCGATTCCCTGATTTTCTCGACAATTAAATCTGCGCCGAGTTCGCTTTGCGTCATCGCAACGACATCGGCGTTGGTCAAAATCTCGCTCTGCGCGAAAACGGCGAATGCCAAGCCGAAGACCAAAGTTAAAGTTAAAATGTGTTTCATATAATTATGTTTCCGCTGAATTCAGACTGAATATGGAAACGAAGTTTTTGATGTTCTGAGTTCACGCTTCAGCGTGTCTTTCCGCCGACAAAGCACGGCGGAGCAAACTTGAATTTGAACTTAGAACACCGAAAAATTTTGTTTCCAAACTACTTAACTAGTGTGTAAATTAAGTTTCTTGGTGTTGGCTCTCGCGCGTTCTCTGCGCCGCTCGCGTGAAATTATTTCTAACAAAAAAGAAATTTCACACGAGCGGCGCAGAGAACGCGCGAGAGAAGTAAAAATTACCTCAAAATTTAATTTACGGACTACTTGCGAAGTGATGCAGTTGGACAAATAAAGGCACATTTCACCGGATGGATAGGATCGGCAGGATATTAAACCAACCAATTAAAATCCTATTCATCCGGTGAAATCTATTTTCAACTGCGTATCTTCTACTCAAAACTGATTTTATAAGCAAAAATTATTTAATTTGGGCGGATTGTGATACTTTCTCCGACTGTCCCAATCGGGAGCAATGTCATTGCAGTGAAATCAGCGCATTATATTTTCAAAAGCGGCGCGAATGTTGAGCCGGTGAAAAGTCAATTGTTCCGACAAATCTCTGATCGAAGCGATTTTCATTCGATTGACAATCGTTTGCAAGGCTGTTTGATTGGCAAGCGGAATATTGCTCGAACGCCCGACGGTCAGGCGCAGATGGTGATCGAGTTCGGTTAAAAATTCGTAGCCGTCGAAGAAATTTCGGAAATCCGCCTTGTTTAGAGATTCGTTTTCGTGCAATTTTTCGAGCATAAAAGCCGTCGAACGATTGTCCGCGTCATCCGGCACATTGTCGCGCAGTTGCAGAAACCGGACGGCGAAATAAACGTCGAGCATTCCGCCCGCGCCGAATTTAATGTCAATTTCCCTGCCGCGTCTGCCGCCGGATTTTTCCGTCTCCAACCGTTCCCGAATGCGCCGCGTTTCTTCTCTCAAAACGGCGAAATCCGATTCCTGCGCTCGCTCGTGAATGATTTTTCGCGCCGCCAATTCGGTTTCCTGCGCCAGTTTCAAATCGCCCGCCGCGCCGCGCAGCTTCACATAGGCGAGCCATTCCCACATCGCCGAACGGTTTTCCAGATAGTTGAGAAAAGCCGTTCGGCTGATCGCCGTCGCGCCGTTTTTGCCGTCGGGACGCAGGCGCAGATCAACGCGGTAAAGCGCACCGTCGCGCGTCAAACTCGACAGCGCGGTGACGAAAATCTCGACGGCGCGAGCGTGGAAAGTTTCTGGTTTCAAGTTTCTGGTTTCAAGTTTCTGGTTTCTGGTTTCTGGTTTTAAGTCCAAAGTTTCAGGCTTCAAATCGTCAACTGCTTCACCAAAAACCTGGAACCCGGAATCTGAAACCAGAAACCTGAAATCTGAAACCAGAAACCTGAAATCTGAAACCTCTTCATAAATCAGCACCAAATCCAAATCCGAACCGTAATCCATCCCGCCGCCGCCGAGTTTGCCCAAACCTAAAACGGCGAAAGGGAATTCGTCAATTTTTACCGAATAACGCCGTTCGAGTTCGCGTTTTGTAATTAAAAGCGCGGCTTCGATGCTCGCCTCGGCTAATTTTGTTTGCAGGCGTTTGGAATTTTGCCCCGCCATCTTGCCGAAAATGTCGAAGGCGGCGATTTCCAATAAAAAACGCGACCACGTTTTTCGCAAAACGGCGAGATCGTTTTTGAAATCGGCTGATTTTTCGACGGCGGCGATGAAAATCTTTTGATAATCCGATTCGGAAAACTCGTCGGTCGGCGACGGCAGATTTTCTATCAAATTCGGATTAGCGGCGAGCATTTCCGCAAAGTGCGCCGATGTTTCGGAAATAATGCGTGTCGCGTCCAGATGTTTGTCGCCCGCCGGAATTTTGACATCGGACTTTTTCAAAGACGAGTAAATCGTCCGCATTCCGCTTTCGGCGGGCGACGAAATTTGATTTGAATCCTGCGTGATTTGCTCGACGTTCGCCGCGTATTCCGGCTCGTCGAAAACGCGGCGAAAAATTCGATTGACGCTGCTCGTATGAACTTCGAGCGTCCTTTCAAAGTCATTCAAATCTCGACAATTCATTCGCCGCGCCGTCAGCGAACGCTTTTCCGCCTCACACGGCACGAGATGCGTCTGCAAACCGTTTTCCATTTGCAGACGATGTTCGAGCCGCCGCAAAAAACCGTAAGCGGCGAAAAGTTCGGTCAATTCATTTTCGGAAACGTGCCGCCGGTCAGCCAGACGCGCCAAACTGATTAAAGTGTGCGGCGCGCGCAGCCATTCGTCGCGTCCGCCGTAGGCAAGCTGCAACGCCTGCGCGATGAATTCGATTTCGCGGATGCCGCCTTTGCCTAATTTGACGTTGAAATTTTTGTCGGAAATCTTTTCGGCGTTGATTTGCTCTTTTGAAAGCCGAACGCTGGAAAGAGCGTTTTCGACGGTTTCGTCAATCGAAAAAACGCTCGCTTTTATCTGCTGAAAAAAATTTTGAAAAACGTCCGCGTCGCCCGCCGAAACACGCGAACGAATCAGCACCTGACGTTCCCAACTCCGCGCCGAATTTGCATAATAGTTGATGGCTTCGGCGGCGGAAATCGCCAGTGCGCCGACGCGACCGTGCGGGCGCAGCCGCAAATCAACGCGATAAGCCGCGCCTTCGCCGGTCGGTGCGCCGACAATTTTGGTGATTAATTCGGCGAGCTTGATAAAGTATTCGCGGTTGGTCAGCGTGCCGCGCGCGCCCTGCCCGGAAGTTGAACCGTCGGTTGAATAGAGAAACAGCAAATCAATGTCGGATGAATAATTCAGTTCGTGCGAGCCGAGTTTGCCGAGCGCGACGATGCAGAAACGAGCTTGCCGGGCGCGATTTTTGCCGTCAATTTCGAGCGGCGAACCGTAACGGTTATCGAGTTCCTGGCGCGCCGAACGCAGCGCGTATTCGAGAATCGCGTCGGCGAGATGAGAAATTTCTTCGGTTATTTCGACGATGCCGGCGAGATTGCGAACATCGCGCAGGTAAATTCTGAGCAATTCGCGGCGGCGAAAACGCGCCAGCAAAACATTCGCTTCGACGCTCGAATTAGTGGCGGCAAACCGCGCCAGAGATTCGATCAACTCGTCTTTGCCGCGCACCACGGTTGAAATGCGCTGCCGATTCAGCCACGCCACATACGGCGGATTTTGCAGAATCGTCGCCGCTAAAAGCGGACTGAAAGCGGCGAGCGTCAGCACGTCGGACAGCAAGCCTTCGTTTTTGGCGAGCCTTTTGACTTCGGCGGGCGATTTTTCCGCCAACTGCTCGTAAAATCGCCGTGTGCTTTCCGCGTCAGGCAATGTTTCGATAAAAGATGCGATTTTTTCGGGCAGCGACATCGCATTATCTTAACTCAAATTGTCGGTAACGAGACAAAAACAGAAAATGGTTTATTTGAAACGAAAAAAATCTAAATGGTTTATTTCAACAAATTACCTTGTTTGAAACGAAGCGCGATGTTTTTGAGTTGAGCAAAATCCTTAATCGGATCGCCTTTGAGAACGATGAAACTCGCTTCGTAACCTTCGCGCAATTTGCCGACTTTGCGGTTCGGGAAAATCGTTCGCGGCGTGTCTTCCGCCCAGATTTTCAGCAGTTCGAGGTTGGAAAAAACGCCGAGTGTTTGCAGATAAAATACGTCGTCCGTCGGTGTGCTGCCGTATCTGCCCGAACCGAAGGCGATTTTGGCGCGGTATTTTTTGAGCAGACCGAGATTTGCCTTTAAGCCGATGTCGGTTTTGGCGCGGATTTTCGGATCAATGCCGCCGTTGTAAATCGGCGCGGGAATTACCCAAACGCCTTTCCTGACCGTTTCGCGCACGTCGTTTTCGGTCAAAAGATATTTGTCGAGATTGTCATTGACATCAACGTAATATCCCGGCAGATGCGCCATCTCGTCAACGCCGCCGTTTAGAGTCTGTTTAAATTTAAGAGATAGAAATTGAAGAACGAGCATCGGGTTCGCTAAACTTGGTTTTAGACTAATAAAATTCAAGGAGATAGCGAAC
>JAYVKL010000292.1:0-11061 GCA_043768465.1 Pyrinomonadaceae bacterium | reverse complement strand
CACGCTGAAGCGTGAACTCAGAACATTAAAAAATCTAGATTACAGATTATTTATACCAATTCAAGTTGATTAGTGCGTATTGTCAGAACCGCCTGCGGTAGCGGGCGGGTCAACGCCGCACGGGAAGCCCGCCCGCTACCGCAGGCGGTTCTGACCGGTTGAGCAGCGATACGCACACTTTGTTTTGAATTGGTATCAGTTGGCAAAAAGCTCTCGACAAATAAACTTCAGCATCGCTTGACCGGCAAAAATAGACGTTGAGATTTAAATGCCCTCCGTTTTCTGCTCCGAATTTCGCAGATTTGTTCACGGCGTGAGCCAGTTCGTTTTCAACTCGCCGTTTTCGCGCCAGGTGAAAAGCGAGCGGCGGTGTCCAGTCGCGTGGAGTTCGAGGCAGTCAATCAAACTGATTTTTGTGGAAACGACGGCGAAATTCGGATAGCCGACTTCGCTTTCTTCGATGGTCGGTTCGCGGTTTTCAATCTCAGAAGGCATTCCCGAAGTCGCTTCGGAAACCACCCGGCTCGGTGCCGCGCCCATATAGCAGCGTCGCCCGAAAGCCCACGTCGCCTGCCACTGCTTCAATTTCAGCGCATCTTCCGCGTCAGCGTGAATCACCGCTTCGCCGGAAATACGAAACTGTAACTTTTCGCTCGGATTATAAAAGAGCCACGAAACTCGCGAATCGGCGCGGAGTTCGGTGATTTTCGGCGAGCGCGTGTCCGTATGGAAAATCAGATTTCGTTCTTCAGGCAGAAATTTGCGAAAGACGACGACTCGCGCCATCGGACTTTTGTCCGCGCCGACGGTCGCCACAGTCGGCGTGTGCAAAGGCGATTTTCTGTCCGCCGTGCCGCGTGTCAGCATTGCGAAAATTTTCGATAAAAGTTCTTCGTGATTCATTTTTTAATACGATTGATTCTCAAATTCCGCTCAATAAATTAGATTTTTGGCGGCGCAGTTCCGTCCAGGTGATGAGCGCGGCGTGCGGCAGAGTCAGCGCGGAAAGCAGAACCAGATAAGCGGAAGTATAATTTGCGAAATCCGAAAAATGCAACGGCAGCACCCAGAAAATCACGCTCGAACCAGCCAGCGAAACGAGCGTTATCGGCAGAGCGCGGCGATGAAACTTAGCGACGGTTTGCCACAAGTTTTTTCGTTCAAAAGTTTTATCGGCTTGCTCGTAGATTTCGAGCCGCAAAAGATGTCGCCACGAATGAACGCCGATTAAATAAACCGTGACGGCGAGCAGCGGTGTCGTCAGGCGGAAAAAGACCAGGAGGAAAACCGTTTCGAGCAAAGTTAAAAGCCGGCTCGTGATTGATGATTCGGAATCGCGGAAGAAGGCGGAAAAATTGTTGAGCGAAACCAATATGATCCCGATGGCTAGAGTGTAAGGCGCGATTGTCAGCAGAATTTCGGCTGAACCGGCATCCAGTTTCGCCAGCACCGCGCCGCTTTCGTTGCGGTAGAAAGCCAGCGGCGCGGACATTACGAGCAGTCCGCGACCGAGGGAATTCCACCACCAATCACCTCGATTTTCGGTTTCCCAGACGGCATCGCTGCTTCCGAAATGCCACGCCGTCAACGCCAGAAAACCGATTAAAACCGCGCCCGGCAGAAAATACCACACGCCGACGACCGCCGACGCGAGCAACAGATAAGCCGCTAAAAGTCCGAAGAGAGAGCGGAACGAACGGCGTTCGCGGCGCGTCGAATCGAGCAGAATCCAAAAATCGTAAGCACCGTGCGGCAAGCCGAACAGCAGCGCACTGAACAAAAGCAGCCACGCGCCCGCCGTTTCGGAACTTTCACCGCTCGACGCGCCCAGCAACCAGCCGCCGAGCAGACTTATCCAGGGAATTATGTAAAGTGCCGTGCGACGCTCGAATTTTCTCATCTCTTTCACTTTCGGCGGCAAAACTGCGCCGCAGACTCTGCCAGCCCGCCGCGCCGAAACTCAGTTTCGGCAGAGCGTTGACAACGGCTAAATCGTCCGTTATCGAACTTTCGTCGGTCAAAAATCTAATCAGCGAATCTGGCGGAGCTTTTTCAAACATTCGGAGAAAAAAATCTTTCGCCGAAGCCGGATGATGCGCGACGGCTTCCAAAAAAACCGCGTCGAAGAAATCGTATTTGCGCGATGCGAAACTCGTCGGAATTTCTTTTTCGCCGGCAATCGCCCGCGCCATCTCCGATGTTTGACGTTGAATCCGGTGAAAAGCGTAGCCGCTCGAAGGTCGCGCCGCGCCGCCGGCGATGCCGATATTGAAGGTTCGCTCGCCCGATTTCGCCGGCATTTTCGCCGTCGTCATCGGCAGTTCTCCCGATTCCTCCGCTGTAATGTCGTAATCGTCGCCGAAATTTTCGCCGATATATTTCGTCACGGCATTCAGATGACTGCCCCAAACCGTCGGGCTGCCGCTGAACGAAGTGCTTTCGACGAGCGCGGTGCGATCCGAATAGGGCAACACATAAATAAAATTTACGCCGTCGGTCTGAGCGGTGCGAAAATCCATCAGCGTCGCGTTTTGACTGTCGAAAACGGCGCGTGGAAACTCTATTTTCCAGCCGAGAAACGTCTGATGCAAATAAACGCTTTTCGCATTTTCGGCGTTTTTCAAGTTCGCGCCGCCTTTGTGCCGCGCATCGAAAACCAGATTCGCCCGCCAAATTTCGCCGTTCGCTTCGACTTCGACGCAACCACGATGTTCTTCGATTCGCCCGACTTCTGCTCCTAAGTTTAACTCAATCGGCGCGTCTGGATTTTGCCAGCGCGAATGAAAGTGAGCGAAAAAGTCCGGCGCGTAAATCTGCTGATAAACATAGTTTTCCGAAGTTCGCGTGGTCGAACGATTTTCGTCGGCGACCGTCCAACTGCGCCACGACTGCTGCACGAGCAGCGCGAGCGACGCGGGCAGTTTCGCCCAACTGCACCAACGCTGTTCGCGGTTGAATTTCGTGCGGCGGTCGAGCAGCACGATTTTTCCGGCATAGCCGAAATCCTCCAGATAGTGCGCCAAAGAAGTTCCTGCACAGCCCGCGCCGAGTATTAAAACATCAGCTTTTTTCACGCTTTTTTCTCCGCGTCGGCGACGCTTTCAACATTTGAGACGTTCAAAGTTCAATCCTCGAATCACAGTTTTTGACTTCTGATTTAAGAATTGAACTTTGAACCTCGAATCATTCCATCAGCTTACGCCGCCGGTGAAAAGGCAGGAACCGGAGCTTTGCCGCTTGCCATTTCGACTGCCGGAGCCTCTCGCTGACGACGCGCCAGCAATTGCGCTCCGGCGAGATAGACGATAATGCCGGGACCGATTTTGTTGATCTGGTCGCCCAGATTATAAACCGCGTGAACGATGTTTAAATCCAATTGCGGCAAAAGTGCGGGAATCATATAGCCAATCGGATAAATTCCCCAGCCCGTGATAACGAACATCGTCATCCATTTGACTGCCCACTGTTCTTCGGGTTCCGCCGTTTTCGCCATTTCTTTGACGGTCGTGAACAGGAAATAGACGATTCCGACGTAGCCGATGGTGGAGATTGCACCCCACAAAAGGTGCATCGTTACATTCGCCACGTATTGCTCGCCGATAAAACCGGCGACGATCATCAGCAAATCGGCGATAATCAGATAAGTTATGACCTTACCGACTTTGCGCCCGGCGGCGACCGCCAGCGGAATTTTCGCGACCAGCAGCGGCGTGGTAATCAGCCAATCCATATAGCGAAAATTAATGATTCCCAAAAATGAATTACGGGTAATCTCGCCGTAGTTTGCGCCGTTCGCTGCTAAAAGCGGCAGCGTTACGTCCGAATACAAGCCTTTCATATAGAAATAGTGAAACGCTGCAACACCGACAATAATAGCGGAAAGCGTCAGAGCCGTCCGATACTCCGGCGCGACACTATTTCTCTGCGAAATAAAAAACACGAACGCCGCGCCCATCGAAATATACGCGACGAAAAACGTAAAATTGACGATCATCGGCAGAATACCGACTTGACCGGCGGTTATCAATTCGGTAGAAAAACCGAGCGTAACCGAACCAAAAATTGTAGGTAACATAATTTAATTTCCCTCGTTAGTCCTTTTGTTGATTTAGTAAATTTCTTTTGGACAGGATGAAAAAAGACACGCCTGCCCGCTGCCGACAGTTCTCCCCTAAAACAATCGAAACTGCTTTAATTTGAGAAGAACGATCAACCTGCTTGTTGCCAACCAACTTACAACCCGAAATCCTAAAAGTTAGGTTATTAGTCCGACTTACTACACTGACATTTTATAAAGATTATTGGTTCGTTAACCGAATATATAACCAGAAGCTAACAGTTGTCAAAATCAAAGTCATTGAAACTGCTTATCATATATTTAAATCAACCGTGTTAGTTTAACTAATAAATTTGTCCGTCTTTATGTATGAGTTGTGCAGTTGAACGTCGAATAAATTGTCAGCCTGTTCTCCCGACTTCAACCAGGCGGCGCAGTGGGCGATCAAACAGGCTGACCGCCGGTTTGACGTTTCTCAAAATTCTCAACTGCGTAACTTCTATTTGTATTATTCGCTCTAACTTTACTTTCCGTCGCTTCGGTTTCGCAAAGACTCTAGGAAGCTGTTTGGAAATTAATAGATGATTACTGACCGAAGAAAATTTAACCGCGAAACACGCTAAACACGCGAAAATGAAATTGAAGATAAACAATTTTGACTTTTTTTAGCGTCATTGGCGTTTTTCGCGGTTAAATTCTTAGTTTTCAAATAGCTTCTAAGCGGAGTCGAACGCCGCGATTTTTTCGTATTGATTGTGAATCCCCAAAATAACCACTCCGAACAACACCGCGACCACGATCAAAATAGTATTCAGAATGCCTTCCGCGCCGAACGACAGTTTGATGAGAATCGTCGAAATAATAAAGCCCGAATTTCTGATAACTTTGCTGAATTTGTCGGTGTGCAGGAAAGAGAACAAAAGCAGCAGCACGTCTATTAAAATCAGTATCGTGAAAAAATCGTCAAAGAATACCTTGTTGACATCTTTGATGGAATCCACCATTTGACTGATCGAAATAAAATTCTCGTAAACCCAGCGACCGAAACTATACACCGCCAAAATCAGAAATACCGGTATCAAACACATAGCGATAGTGTTCTTCATTTTGATAAATTTCTTCATCGCCGCCGTGAGTTCTACTTTTTCCGTCTGCTGTTCCTGCTTTTTTTGATTGAGCCGGTAAAAGACGAAAATCAGGAGAAACAAAACGACCGTCGCCAGCAAATCGTATGAAAATTGAATGTCGTTTTTCTCCTTAAACCAGTCGAGCGTAAATTCCAGGTTCGACAAATCTTTGAAAACTCGCCTGATTATTATCAGCGCGATGATTTCATACTGTTTTCCGATATAGGTCGAAGTTGATTTCGGCAGATAATAAACCAGCAGATAAACTTCGTAGATTAAAATAAAAGAAAAAGGCGTATAGATCGCGGCTATCGGGTTGCTCAACAGTTTGGAATAATCGTTGAGCTGCAAAACCTTCAAATCCACCAGAGCGATGAGCAGCAGATGGAGAATAAAGCTGATGATCGCAATCGAGACGATGATCGTTTCGCTTTTGTCTTTGGTCTTCTCGGAAAGAAGTTTTGAATAAAATAAATCGAATGTTTTGCTGGTTTCACTCATAAATCACCGTTGTTCGCCGCGCTTTTGAATCGCATAATTCCCTGAGCCAAGCTATTTTCAAACCTGTTCGCAATCGCCCGGAGTCCGAACTCCGATTCCTCCGTATCTTCCCGGCAGAGATTAGTCCTGTGTAATCTAAGTTTTTGATAATCAAGTTTTCGCCTTCGTTCAGAGTCCAAACTTCAGTTTGTTTCCTCCCACCAGCGAAGCGCGGCGGCAGAACACGCTCAAGCGTGGACTCTGAACGAAGAAAGCGAACTTAGATTACACAGCACTAGTGCCGCGTATATTCGACGACGAATCTCACTATCGGCGGTTCTTCGTCGCCGGACATTTCCGTGAGATTTTTCTGAACAAAACCATTCGCTTCAAACCGCGCCAAATCTTTTTTCGACAACGCCCAGGGCATCTCCGGCGGGATTTCGTCGTCTTCGCGCCCGCGCGTAACGACGACTAGTTCGCCGTGAAACCCGACAAAACTGGCAATCGCGTCAATCACCTGCGGACGAATTTCGAGCGGCAAAGGCTGAATCGTATAAACTTCCAGCACGAACTCAAACGCCTGAAACCATTCTTTCGGCGGGTCGAACAAATCGGCGGTAAAAAATTTGATGTCGGTTTCGACGTGCAGTTTCCGCGCCCATTCAATCGCCGTCGGCGAAATATCGAACGCCGTCACGCGAAAACCCAAGTCGTGCAAAAATTTGGCATCGTCGCCCAAACCGCAGCCGACGACGAGCGCGGTGCGGTTATTTCCCTGCAAATTCGTCTTTTCAGCCCAAATTCGCAGATATTTATTCGGCGTTAAATCAGCCCACGGAATTTTCCCGTGGTCGCCTTCCGCTTCCTTATAAAGCGCGTCGAACCAGCCGAGCGCGTCGCCTCTGCCTGCAAATTCGGCTTGCATTTCCTTGGTTCGTGCCTGCGCGTCGTGTGTTTCAAAACTCATAACGAAATTTTAACAGGATAGACAGGATTTACAGGATAAAAATAGGCCGCCGGGATAAAAATTATCAGATTGTAAATCCTGTCCATCCCGTTTGAATTTATTCGGTCGGCGCGCCTGCGTCCGTCCAGGCTGCCAAGCCGCCGACCATCGAAAGCACGTTCGTGTAACCCATTTTCTGCAAGTTATCCGCCGCCAGCGCGGAACGATAGCCGCCGCCGCAGTACAGAATCAGCTCGGCATTTTTATCGGGAAACGCGCCGATAATGTCGCGTTCGATCACGCCGCGCCCGATGTGTTTCGCATCTCTCGCGTGTCCGGCGGCGAATTCGTCATCTTCGCGGACATCAATCAAAGCCGCGCCGCTTTTAACTTTTTCCCGCGCTTCTTCGACCGATATTTCTTTGACGCGACTCTGCGCCGCTTCCGCCAACTCCAAAAATTCTTTGCTGTGTTCCATAGTTCTCACAGTT
Organism: Pyrinomonadaceae bacterium; assembly: GCA_043768465.1. Classification (GTDB taxonomy): domain Bacteria; phylum Acidobacteriota; class Blastocatellia; order Pyrinomonadales; family Pyrinomonadaceae. The sequence continues at coordinate 3,957 of JAYVKL010000292.1, read as the reverse complement.
TAGCGCAACTTATAACCGACAAACTAGCGGGAAGGCGATTAAGTTCTTATAATAAACCTGTTGCTATTGATAAAATTCTAATTAAAAGAGGTTAAGACATTGGCAGAACAATTTGACGTAACTATTATCGGTTCGGGTCCGGGCGGCTATGTCGCGGCGATTCGCGCCGGACAACTCGGTTTGAAAGTGGCGATGATCGAGAAGGAAGCCGGGGCGCGACTCGGCGGAACGTGCGGTTTGCGCGGCTGCATTCCGACTAAAGCCTTGCTGAACTCGGCGCATCTTTACGAAAAAGCCGGACATTTCGAGCAGTTCGGTTTGAAGGTCGAAGGCTTGAGCTTTGATTGGAACGGCGTTCAGAAATACAAATCGGATGTCGTGGCGAAAAACTCGGCGGGCGTTTCTTATTTGATGAAAAAGAACAAAGTAACGGTGATTAACGGCTTCGGCAAAATCGTCGGCAAAGGCAAAGTCGAAGTCAAAGTCGACGACGGCAAAACCCAGACCGTCGAAGCGAAAAACATCATCATTGCGACGGGTTCGGTCGTGCGCCCGATTCCCGGTTTTGAAACCGACGGCAAACAAGTTGTTAATTCCGACCAGATTTTGGAATTGACGAGCGTTCCGAAATCAATGATCGTCGTCGGCTCCGGCGCGGTCGGCGTGGAATTTGCGTCAGTTTATTCGCGCTTCGGCTGCGAGACGACGGTCGTTGAATTGATGGACCGAATCGTTCCCGGCGAAGACACGGAAGTTTCCAAAGAACTCGAACGCGCCTATAAAAAACGCGGCATCAAATGTTTGACCGGCGTGAAATTGGACAAGCTCGAAAAATCGAAAACGAGCGTGAAGGTTTCCGGCAAAGACGCGAAAGGCAAAGATATAATGCTCGAAGCTGAAATGCTCCTAGTCGCCATCGGCAGAATGCCCTACACCGAAAATCTCGGCTTGGAAAATACGAATGTTGTCGTCAATCCGCGCGGCACGATTAAAGTCAACCAATACTGCGAAACCGACGAACCGAATGTTTTCGCCATCGGCGATGTCATTGATACGGCGTGGCTCGCGCATCTCGCCAGCAAAGAAGGCATTCTAGTCGTCGAAAAATTAGCGGGCAAAAAGGTCGAACCGATCAATCATCGCCTGGTTCCGAACTGCACTTATTGCGACCCGGAAGTAGCGAGCGTCGGCTTGACCGAAGCCAAAGCCCGCGAAGAAGGCTACGATGTCAAAGTCGGCAAATTCCCTTTTTCAGCTTCGGGCAAAGCCAGAATTTTGGGCGAAACCGATGGCTTCGTGAAAATCGTCTCGGAGAAAAAATACGACGAAATTCTCGGCGTTCACATCATCGGACCGCACGCGACGGAATTATTAGCCGAAGCCTGCGTCGCAATGTCGCACGAAGCGACCGCCGAATCACTTTCGCAAACCATCCACGCGCATCCCACAGTTTCCGAAAGCGTGATGGAGGCGGCGGAAGGCGTTCACGATTTGACGATTCATATGTAGTCTAGCCTACTATTAAGTAAATGGACAAAATAATTACATAGATAAGCACCCCAACAGAAATAAGTTAGACTTTGTAAATCTAGATCCCTTATAATTATTGGACTTTGACGGATGAAACACTAATCTAATTTTGTTGAGGTGCTTAAACCATTGAAAATTACTATCCGATCAACAATCTCGGTTAGCGAGTGTTCCAAATGGTTGAAATATTCAAAGTAAAAGGCGGCAAAATCTTTACCGCTTTTCACTTTCAAAATTGTTCAGTGAAAACAAAATTTAATTGCGTCCGTTCTGCCTCCGGCATTGATTGATCCGGTTACATTCGGGCGATTCCCATTTCTACCAATTTCGCTCCGGCGTTATTTAATTCCTGCCGCAAACCTTCATTAGCGACGGTTGACGCATTTTGCTGAAAAACCGCGCCCGCCGCCAACAGTTCGACCGCCGAAAAACGGTCTGCGCTGCCGCCTTTCGGCTTCGGAAACTTTCTTGGAATACGCGGACAAAGTTCGTCAATTTCGTCAACGAATTTATTAACTTTTCCGCCGACAATAATGATGCTCTGTTCATTACCTGTTTGATTTATCGTGTCAGCGGTTTCCTGAATTAATAAGGTTCGATCAACGATTTGCTGCGTTATATCAACGAGCAGTTTCGCGCGCGGCGGAAGCGGCTGCGGATTCAGCTCGGCAAGAGAATGCGGAATGAGCGCGTCGAAAATCTCTTCGCGTCCCTTAAATACGCCGAGCGACAAAAGCGTTCGCCACGCTTCTTCGTGCGGAAAAAGCCGCTGCCTTTCGAGTTTATCCCGAAGTCCGGCTAACGCTCGATGAATATATGAATCCCAGGGTCCCGGCGACGGCGGATCGTCCGGGTTCGGAAAATCCTTTCCGCCGAATATCTAACTGACGAATGAAACTAATTTTTCACGCGAAATATTTAATGTTTCGCCGGTTGTTTGTGTCTGTGTTTTCATTTTTTTACTCCTTTTTAATGAAAAATATCTTTGCTTTAGATTGTCGGGCTGACAATGTTAATTTAAACCAACGCGCCCGCGTTAGCGTTGGTTTCACTCGATGAATTTGCAGCGAAGTTCTGTGCAGCACTATCTGCGACAAACTGCAATCATCACTTTTGAGTTGCAGTGTGGACATTCCAAACTGCAACTTCTTCGTATGCACCGAGGCGTTTAATCTCAGCCTTAAATGCCGCTAACTTGTGCGCTATCTTCTCATCGTCAACGTGAGCGTTGCCGTCGGGTAAACCCCTCCAGCCCACATGCCAATAGAATTGATTCCCCACATCATCGCCTTCAAAAGCGTTTTGCCGCTCTAGTAAGACCAGATCGGTCACTTTCGATATTGCAGCGGCGCATCTTCAATTCGGTGTTTTCTCCAACTTCGTGTCATCGAAGGTCGGCGGCACCATTAGTTCGCCTTCTTCAAAATAGATTTCTTGGTCGGCTTTGAGATTAAACTTCAAAGGTCGCCTCGGGTCAGCCGTCGGCATCCGCCCCGTAACTTGTTGCGCTTCTTTAATTCGCTCGCTCGCTTGATTGGATTTGCCCGGAATCGTAATCTCGATGCCGATGCCCAGTTCCGCATCGGTGAAATTATGACCGTCAACTTTGACTGACAGAATTTGGTCAAAGTCCGGCGGTTTACTGATGTAGTGGGCTAAGAAAATTTCCTGAGAACTGCCGAATAACAGATATTTCAAATCCGCCAGCCGGCTCGCGTTTGGATTAAACTTTCGGTAGTGAACGATTCGATTGAGCTTCACATCAACATTCTCCAAACCGGCGACAACTTGACCGCCTTTCTCCAAATGTCCGCGAAAAATTTTGGCTTTGAAGCCGGACAAAAGCGGGCTTTGCGGACTGCCTAAACCCAATCTCGGCAAAACAAATCTTTCGGGGTTGAGCGTATAAATTCTAACGCCCGCATTCTTACGCTGGTCATCGTTATAAATACTCTGAAGGTTCTGCCCGCCTTTGAGAAAGGAAACCTCCAAAATAACCTGATAGCGATGCGGCGCGGTGAACTCCGTTTTGTCTTCATTCACGCCGTCAAACATTGGGAGATGAGACAAATAAATTTTCTTGTCGCCGAAAACCAGCATATTGTGCGTGTTCGGCGAGTCTTCGTGCATCTCGTGCGATTGCGCCTCAGTTTTTACGCCGGAGCCAATCAAAGCCGTGGTCGCGGCGGCGACGCAAAACTGTTTGAGAAACAATCTACGGTTAATCTCATATATATCTTTCATTGTATTTAACCTCCAGATTTTAATAATGGTCAATGCTTAACCCGTTGTAGCGATGCTAAAGGAAAACGGAAAAGCATTGACTAAATAAGTAGTCAAGCAGAAATATTGTAATATAATAGCAATATGAATATGCCAAATAAATTTATCAAAACATTGGACGATAAAAATTATGAGAAATTGGTT
>JAYVKL010000291.1:0-4354 GCA_043768465.1 Pyrinomonadaceae bacterium | reverse complement strand
AATAGACCTTATGCGTAATAAATTTGTTGTAACAGTAACTCTTTGAAAAATGGCTTCCTCATTAAGTTGCGATAATTGTGTGTTCCACAGGCGATTTCCATCACGTCGTCGGAAATGTTCTCGACTTTGAGACGCATTTCTTCTTTAACGATTCGTAATCTTTTCGCTCCGCTGATCAAATGTTCGATCATCACCCGAACTCGACTCAACTCCCGATTCGCTTGCTTTTCCTGTTTGGTCAACTCTTTGCCGCGTGGTTTTTTCTTCGGCTGTTTGATCGAAACGCCGGCGGGAGCATACCCTTGAAATCCCGTATCCTGTTGTAAGACCGTGCCGGCGGGATATTGGATCATCTCTTGATCGGCTATTTTCTTATCGTGTTTTTTGCCTTCGACCGTTTTCGATAAATAGATGATCGCTCTTGTTTGAACCTCGCCAATGATCAAATTCTTTTCCGTATGCGTTTTTTTTACCGCTGTAATACAACTTTTGCGTTTCCTGATCCTTTGGTCTTTCCCGCATTCGCTCCACGCCGTCCTGCACTAATTCGCCGCCTTCAACCTGATTTTTCAGTCTTTGCACTAAATCCTCAGCCGTTCTTTCAGGTTGACAGCCGAGTATTTCCAACGCTCTTTTGAGTTTCGGCAGCAGAGTGTGAATTTGCCGACAAGTATTCGGCTGGCTTAATCCGAACTGCAAGCCGTGATACGTTTGGAGCGGATAATTCTTCGTGTAACTCAAAATAAACAACAATTTATCTTCAATGTGCGGTAGTTTTCCACGCTGTCCGCCGCCCTTTTTCCGATACCGGAATTCGCCTCTCACCGTCCGTTGCGCCGTTTCCGCAAAGGCTTCAGCAAACGCCATTAAAAGAATTTCAAACTCAAAAACGGTAACACTGGTCGTCGCTAAAAAGACCCGTTCATTATTTCGCAAAGAATTATAATTCAGCATATTCTGATAAACTAAGTAGTCAGACTCAAATAAATTAGACTATATTTTTCAGAAAAGCCTTGATTTCACTGAGTTTTCAATATAAAGGTGGTCTAATCTAATCTTGTTCGATTACTTACAATTGTTTGAATGTTTCCAAAGAAACTTATCCTTTATTCAGCATAAGGTCTATTATAAAGCCGATTGAACCTGGTGAAAAGGCTTTTGTATATTTTAAAGCTGAAGAATTTTTTAGAAGAGAAGATTTTGAATTATATACAAGTTGGTTTCCTGCAACGAATTTGAAGATTATTGTTGAAAATAGTTTCGAGAATCTTAAGTTTGATTTCAAGAGTTTTTACTTTACTCCTATTTACCCCAGAACGGATGGAGATAAAACCGAAATCCATTTCGATAAAGGTGTTTTACCATTTCAAGGGGTAAGATTGGAATGGAAAGGAGATTAGCATGAAAGATGCGAATCAAGAGTAGAAAAGTGAATTAGCAAACTCACAAAAAAGTTGTAAAGTGCGGTTTATGGAACTGCAGCTAATCGAACTTTATCTGTGGGTTTGCCTCATTTATGATAAACATCCAATGCTGAAATATCAACGATTAAGCAATAATTGGCAACCGAATTTTACCGACCAAGAGTTAATCACGATTTATTTATTCGGGCATCTTCAAGGTCATTTCAATCAAAAGCGGATTTACCATTATATTTGGCAGCATTTTCCAGACTGGTTTCCTGACTTGCCATCGTATCAAGCCTTTAATCGGCGACTTAATGAACTGGGCGAGCCTTTGAAAATGCTGGTGTTCGAGTTGCTGGCAAAGTTTGCTTATGAAAATGAATTTTTTGCCGAGCATGATTGTGTGATTGATTCAGTCCCGATTATGTTGGCGGTGCGCGGTCGCTCCGCCGCCGCCAAAGTTGCTCCGGGTGTTGCCGATGTCGGCTATTGCGCGAGCAAAGATATTTTTTATCACGGGGTGAAAATACACATTTTAGCGAGAAAACAATACAAAGGTTTGCCGCTGCCAGAAATCTTGACAATAACCGGAGCGAGCGCACACGATTTGCCGGTAATGCAGACAATGACAGGGAAAACGGCGGGGATTTTATTTGCCGATAAAGCCTATCAAGACCGGATCACCGAGCGGGACTGGGCGGAAAATGGCGTGATAATTTGCACCCCCGACAAGAAAACAAAGAACACGGAAGTTTACGCGTTCGGACAAAGCGGCTGATGGTCGCGGTTCGTCTCGTCAATGCGGCAACCGATTGAGTCTTTGTTTAATTGGATAATAGAAAAGACGGGCGTTCAAAACGGTTCAAAAATCAGATCAGCAGAAGGATTACTCGTTCATTGCTACGGCAAATTAGCGGCATCTCTTTTCATTCTCTGTTTTAACCCTTGATTCGCATATATTGTCACATTAAGTAGTTAAGTAGTCTGACAAAACTATGTTAAAGTATTTCTTCTATGGGACGAACTATCAAAATTCAACTATCGGATGAGCAACGCGCCGCTTTAGAGAAAACTTATCGGAGCGGGGCGAATCACGCCTTGAGAATCCGCTGTCAGATGATACTGCTCAAAAGCGAAGGACGCAAATCGCAGGAAATTGCCGACTTCTTGGGCTGCTGTCAGCAAGCGGTCAACAACTGGCTGCATCGCTACAAAACTGGTGGAATCGAGGCTTTGGAAACTATTGCGGGCGGCGGCAGACCACCGATTCTCTCGTCCGAGAGTGATTTGGCGGCGGTGCGCGTTGCCGTTCAGAACCATCGGCAACGGATTTCGGTCGCCAAAGCCGAACTCGAAGAAACGCTCGCCAAACGGTTTTGCGAGCGAACACTGTCACGCTTTTTAAAAAACTTAATGCCCGTTACAAGCGCATCCGGCGACGACCGAAAGGAGTTGAAAACAAGGACATTTACAAGTTGAAAGTGGAGATTTTAGGCGAATTGGAAACCTTAGCCGAAGAACAGTTGATTGATTTGTATTACGCAGACGAGTCGCGGGTTTCAACCGAACCGTGTATTCCCTACGGTTGGCAATTCGCCGACGAAGAGGTTTTCTTTCCGGCGGAGCGGAGCGGTGGAGTCAATTGTTTCGCCTTCTTGAGCCGCACCAATAAGTGTCATTTTGAAACCACCGAAAACTCAATCAATGCCGAGTTTGTTCTGGAACAACTCGACCGATTTTCTTTTGGCTTGGCGCAACCGGCAGTCATAGTTTTAGATAACGCCTCGATTCCGACTGCCGGAATTATCAAAGAGCGGTTACGGGTTTGGCAGAAACGAGGATTGTTTATCTTTTATTTGCCGCGTTACTCGCCACACTTAAACATTGCCGAAATATTGTGGCGAAAGTTGAAATACGAGTGGTTGTTGCCGCTTGATTACGTTTCCAAAGAGAACTTGTTTTACACGGTCAGACAAGCCCTGAGTGCAGTTGGCACGAGTTTGCGAATTGGATTTTCAAGATTCAATTATAGTTTAATATAGTTTTGTCAGACTACTTAACTGCCGAAGAACAAGAAAAGTTGCGTGCGATTATCGCTAAACGCAATAGTCAAGCAGAGATCGTCAAACGCGCCTTTGTGCTGTTGAGTCTGGATGAAAACCGGCTCGGCGGACGTTTGTCGGACGAGGAAATCAGAGCCGGTTATCGGGTCGGGCAGCGGTTGATCGAACGACTGCGGGAGCGGTTTGTGATGGAAAGTTTCGAGATTGCCGTTCACGGCAAGCCGCAGACCCACTTCAAAGCGAAAATTTTTGACGGGCGGATCGAAGCAAAGTTGATTGCTTTGCGGTATTCGGATGCGCCGGAGGGTTATCAGCAGTAGAGTTTGCGACTGTTGGCGGAAACTTTGGCGGAGAGTGGCGCGGTGGCTTCGATTTCGCACGAAAGTGTCCGTCAGATACTTAAAAAAACGAGTTAAAGCCGTGGCAGGTCAAAGAATGGATCATTCCGAGTGCAGATGCCGATTAGGTCTGCGCGATGGAAGCGGTATTGGATGTCTATGAGCGACCCTATAATGCTGAGAACCCGGTGGTCGGGTTGGACGAATCGCCAAAGCCGCTAATCAGCGAAGTGCGGATGGGTTTTACCGACTCGAAAGGCGTGGTTTATCACGATTTCGAGTATAAACGCGAAGGCGTGGCGGATTTGTATATGGTGTGTGAGCCGTTGGCGGGAAAGCGGAACATTTTTGTCAAGGACAATCACAACCGGCTCAATTGGGCGGAAGTAATTCGGAATATCGCCGAAGAGATGTATCCTGAGGCGGCGGAGATAACGATTGTCGAAGATAAGTAAGAGGACTGAATTATTTTATAGATGTTCAAATTTAAACTCACTTATCTTTCCAGTGTTTATTGAGAGACTCTGAAAAGCATTTATAAAATAAT
>JAYVKL010000290.1:0-12633 GCA_043768465.1 Pyrinomonadaceae bacterium | reverse complement strand
ACCATTCACCATTCATCAATGTTTGGTTTTTCCGCCTATTTGATTGACGGCGTGTTGCAGAACAGGCTTAATAACGGCGAAGCATTCCTGCACGGCTTTCGGCGAACCGGGCAGATTGATGATTAGCGTTTGATTTTTGATGCCGCACACGCCGCGTGAAAGCATCGCGGTCGGCGTGTTTTTCAGCGTTTGCAGCCGCATCGCTTCGCTGATGCCCGACACTTCCCTCTCGATGACGGCGCGGGTCGCCTCCGGCGTGTTATCGCGTTCCGCCAAACCCGTTCCGCCGCTCGTCATGATTAAATTTACGTCGCCGCGTTCGGTCAAGGCGACTAAAGTCTGCCGTAAATTCTCGAAATCGTCGGTGACAATGCGCTTCTCAACGATTTCCGCACCGATGCCGATGAGCAAGCCGATTAAGGTTACGCCGGAGATGTCGGTTTGTTCGGTGCGCGTGTCGCTGATTGACATGACGACGGCTTTGATCGCTAAATTATCCGCCATATCGCCTGAAATCCTTGAGCCAGCACCGGTTCATCACAACTAATAATCCGGCGGCTTCGGCACGATTTGCGGCGGCTTCGTCAATTACGCCTTCCTGCAGCCAGACGGCTTTCGCGCCGATTTCGACGGCTTCGTCAACGATACCTCCGGCTTCGTCGGAGCGGCGGAAAATATCCACCAAATCAATGGTTTCGCCCGCGTCCGAAAGTTTGGCGACGGCTTTTTCGCCCAACACCAAAGTTTCGTTCGGGTTGACGGGAATTATTTTATAGCCTTCTTTTTTCATCAACGCCGCCACGCCGTGCGACGGGCGCAGCGGGTTTGATGACAAACCGACCACCGCAATCGTGCGGCATTCGTTCAAAATACGTTTGATAATCTCTGTTTTCTGGTGTTTCATTACGGATTATTATAACCGGCGGCGATGCCGCTTGAGCGGAGAGTTTTCAGCGTTCGGTTTCCGCCCGGGAATTTTTTTGGGCGGCGGCTTCGGCGATGCGCTTTTTGTCCTGGTTTTCCTGGGCAATCGCGTAGAGCGCGGATTTAACTTGAAACGGCGTTAATTGCGGATGCTTTTCCAGCAAAAGCGCAATGATGCCGACGATGTGCGGGCAGGCAAAACTGTTTCCCGTCAGACTTTTGTGGCTGTTGTTGAGCCAAGCCGTGCGAATATTCACGCCCGGCGCGGTCAATTCGATGACTTCGCCGTAGCGAAAACCGAAGTTGAACGGGTCGGAATCTTCGTGTTTGCTAACGGAAATCAGGGACGACGAAAATACCGACGGAAACGACGGCTGCGGCAGATTGTTCGCCGCCGCGACAACGATACAGCCGGCTTGATAGGCGCGGTCGAGCAAATCGTGCAAGGGCGCGAAAAACTGCGGTTTGGTCGTGCCTAAACTCAAATTGATAATCTGATGTTTGTTTTTGATGGCGTATTCGAGACCGGCGAGAAACGCGATGCCGTCGCCGGTATTGCCCGCGCCGAGAACTTTGATGCTGTGAAATTCCGCTCCGGGAGCGATGCGCGAAATAATTCCCGCGCAAGCCGTGCCGTGTCCCGCCGAATCGCCGACCGCCGACGGTTTGAAAATGATGCGCTGGTGGTCGGCGTGCGCTTCGACCGATTCCCGGACTTTGCCCTGCAAATCAACGTGATCGGTCTCGATGCCGCTGTCCACGACGGCGATGCTCACGCCTTTGCCCGTCGCCGATTTCCAGCCGTCGTCAATCTGGAAATAAGTCGAAATAGTCGAGTTCTCGTTTGATTCGTAAGCCGATACCGTGGTCATATAATTGCAGATTCCAAATTCCAGATTCCAGATCATTTATTTCCCGCAAAGTTGATTTACAAAATTAACTTTCGGAATTTGGAATTTGGAATTTGTAATCTTTCTAAAAACTCAAAAAGCTCGTTTCCGCGTTGTTTTCCGAATAGCGCAGGATAGATTCCAAAACTTCCTTGCACAGACGGCGTTCCGCCGCGCCGCGTCCGGCAAGTTCGCGGACGATCACCGCTAAATCCAGCATTTCCTTGTGTTCGGTGGTTTCGCGCAGCCCGTCGAGCCATTCGCGGACTTCTTCAAACCGCATTTTTTCCGGCTGTGAAAACATTTGGTCGCTTAAATCGCGGAACAGTTTCGCCGATTCGTAGGCGTTGACGAGCGACGCAATCGCTTCGGCGAACAGCGCGACTTTATCCATTTCGGCGGAAGTGAAAGGCTCGAACGGCGGCTCGCCGATGCGGTTGACGTATTCGAGAACGCCGATAATTTCGCCGTCGTGTCGAAGCGGCGCGGCTAAAATCGTCTGCGTCGAATAACCGGTTTGCCGGTCAACGGCGGCGTAAAAAGAATCTTCTTCGCCGACATCGGTCAAAGCCATCGGCTGCCCGGAAGAAAACACGAAACCCGCCACGCCTTTGCCCGCCGGGATTTTCAGGGTTTTCAAATGTTCGGCGACTTGACCGATTGCCGCTAAAAATAACAAATCGCCCGCGTCGCCGTCGCGGATTAAAACCGAGGCTTCTTCAGAGTTGATCTCGGCGGCGGAAAGTCTCAAAAGATTTTCGATGGACAGCGTTAACGGCGCGGTCAGCGCGCTGGCAACGTCAATCGTCTCGATGATTGATTTTAGTTTCGCTTCCGAATCGGTATGTTCAACTGCGGGCATAGCAAGATTTTCGCTCACATCGGCGGGTTTTATCAAGCATTGACGACCGATAAAATTTTTATTGGAAACATCTCCCGATTGCCACTTTCCAACAGCATCGAAAAATTTACGTTCGATGACGATTTCGCACGGTTTTGAGTTGCGCGGCGGCGGGTTATTTTTGTAACATTCGCCCATCGAGATAATGAGACGGCAGGCGAGCGAACGAGTCGGAGCAATACTTTTACCGCTCTTTCCGTTTTTCAGATGCGCCGTGCCGCCGTCTGAAAGCGCGGCGAAATTTTTAGATTTATTCGACTATGAAAAAAGCATTTTTATTTCTGTTGACCGTTTCGGCTTTCGGCGCGATTGCCGTTTTTCCTCAAATCAAGCCGGTCGCGGCGCAGATGCCCGATTACGAACCGTTCAAAATCGCGCGCGGCAGTTTATTTTCCGCCTCCGTGCCGCAAGCAAGCGTCGCCAGCCGTCCCAGTCAAATCAACGGCGAAGCCATCTCCGCAGATTTCGCCGCCGCGCTGGAAATTATCGGCAAAAACTACGTCGGCGGCAGACGGCTCAATTACGGCGAATTAACAAAAGCCTCGCTGACGGCGATGCTTCGGACACTCGATCCGCATTCCAATTATTTTGATTCCAATGAATACGAAAATCTTTTAACCGATCAGCAGAGCGAGTATTTCGGCATCGGCGCGACCATCGTCAATTACCGGAAAGGCGACGTTTTTAATACTTTCGTCACTTCCGTTTTCCCCGATTCGCCCGCCTTTAAAGCCGGTCTGCGGTTCGGCGACAAAATTTTAACCGTCGGCGGCAAAAAAGTTTCGGGCGAAAATTCGGCGGACGTGCGCGACAAAGTGCGCGGCAAAAAAGGCACGATTGCCAAACTGACCGTCGAGCGCGCCGCGACCGGCAAAATCGAAGCCGTCGAGATTCGCCGCAGCCGCGTCCCGCAGCCTTCGATTCCCGATGCCTATCTGCTGCGCCGGAACGTCGGCTATATTGACATGTCCGAAGGTTTTAATTACACGACGCTCGACGAATTAAACGTCGCCTTGGCTGATTTGCACGGGCAGGGAATGAAGTCTCTGATTCTGGATTTGCGCGAAAATCCCGGCGGCATTCTCGATCAGGCGGTTCACGTCGCCGAAAAGTTTCTGCCCGCCGGCAGCACCGTCGTCACTCAGCGCGGGCGATTGCCGATTGATAATCGAACGTGGCAATCGAACACCAAATCCGTTGAAACCGTGCCGCTGGTGCTGCTGGTGAACGAGGGCAGCGCGTCGGCTTCGGAAATCGTCGCCGGGGCGATGCAGGATTACGACCGCGCTTTGATTATCGGCGAAAATACCTTTGGCAAAGGCTTGGTGCAGAGCGTGATCAACCTGCCCTACGGCGCGGGTTTGACGTTGACGACGGCGAAATACTACACGCCTTCGGGACGCTCGATTCAGCGCGATTATTCCAACGGCAATCTCTACGATTATTTTAATCACAAGGTAAGTTTGACCGAAACAGAGAAAAATAATTCGGCGAATAAAACGATCACGGGCAGAAAAATTTTCGGCGGCAACGGCATCACGCCCGACGAGACAATCAAAAATCCCGAACTGACGCAGATGCAGACGGCTCTGCTCGACCCGCTTTTCTTTTTCGCCGCCGAAATTGCCAACGGCAGAGTGAAAAATTTTGAAAGTTACCGAACCAACGGACAAATAAACTACGGTCATCGCCTGCGAACGGCGGATTTTCCCGTGACGGACGAACTGCTCGGCGCATTTGCCGATTATCTCGGCGCGGATAAAAACTGGGGATCATTAAAAGCCGGTTCCGCAACGCAGCAGACGTTTATCAAATCACGTTTGCGCTATAATCTGGCGACGGCGGCTTTCGGCAGCGTGACGGCGAACCAGGTTTTAATCGAAGAAGATTTACAGATCGCCAAAGCCGTCGAAGCCCTGCCCCGAGCCGAACAACTCGCTTCAAACGCGAGAAAAAGTCAGCGCGGCAAATAAAAAAACCCGCCGAAGTCGAATACTTCGGCGGGAAAAAGAAACAGGAGGAACCAGAAAAACTGCGAGTTTCGCTAAAATGCTGAAAATAACAAACCGGCTCGACTCATCAGTCTATTTAACTTGATGCAGCACTTTTCAAGCAAGTTGCTTTGAGCGGCAGAATTAAAACAAAAATCTTTGCAACCGAAACGGCGCAGAGATTTTTTTGTTTTAGGTAAATAGACAAAATAATTTTTGAGCTGTTCGGAGTTCCGCCCGGCACAAGCCCAGGCTTTTCCGCCGCCCTTTCGCTCGGCTGCTGCCGTCTCAAGACGGGGCTTGCGAGCGAAAGCCGAAACTTCTTAATTTAATTCTGTCCGATTACTTAATTCTGAATCGGGCGTATCGGTCAGAAGAGAAAGCGACCGGGTAATGCGTATTTTACCTAGTCGCTTTCTCTTCTGATTTTTATCGCTTGATGGAAACTCTCCGTTCAAAAATTTAACTTCCCGGAAACCTGAATTCGGCGGGCGTTGCTGACAACGCTGTCTCGAATGCGTCCAAACACGGCATTCGACGGCGGAATGACGTAACCCGGAATATCGAACGACGGCGTATTAGTCAGATTTCTGGCATCAAAACGCAAATCGAAGCTCAACCGCTCGGTAAATTTGAAATTCTTTGAAAGCGAAACGTCCGTTTGAAAGTATTTCGGACCGATGAAGAAGTTGCGTCCCGTATTGCCGTCCGAACCGGCTGACGGCGACGAAAATTTCCCCTGGGCAGCCGTATCGAAAAAGAAATTCGTTCCGTTTTGCTGAACCAAACGTCCTAAATTGCGACTACAGCCGTTACAGTCCGCCGTTGATTGAACTACGTTGCTCAAAGTATAGACACCGGAAAAAACCGTGAACGGTCTGCCCGATGACAAAAGCAAAGTTCCCGCTATTTGCCAGCCGCCGACCGCATAATCGAGAGCGCGTGGAATTTCGGAGGCAAACGCTCTGCCTCTGCCAAACGGCAATTCGTAAACGTAAGTTCCCTGCAAAACGTGGCGGCGGTCAAAGTCCGACGGCGCGTAATTCAAACGGCGATTGTTGATGTCGAAAGGTGTGCTGGAAGCTGACTGACCGATTAAATCCGGTCGGTCGAAACGCCCGCGCGTGGCGATTGAAAACGTCGGGTCGAACGAGCGCGTGTCTTTCGATTTGCTGAGCGTATAAGCCAACTGAAAACCCAATCCGCGACTGAACCGCCGTTTCAAGATCAATTCCAACCCGTTGTATCTGGAAACATCGTTGCTGTCAATGACGACTAATCCGCCGACCGTGCCGCTCGCGTTGCCGGCGAACTGCGGAAATTTTTGGAAGAAAAACGGATTGTTAATGGTCGTTGAAATCAATTGACGGGAATCGGTTGACGAAACCGTTCGCTGCGAAACGGCTAGAGCGGCGGCGGCGACGCTGCCCAGATTGATTGATGCCGTATTTTGCGAGCGAAAAGTTGTCGTCCCCGCGTCGTTTAACGGATCGCCGGTGTATAACGCATTGATTAGCCGACTGGTGCCTCCGGCTCTGACGGCGTTGAAAGCCTCTAAAAAAGTCTGCCCGAAGCCGCCGGCGTTGATGTTCGCCTGATTAGCATCGTATGCACCGAACAAATGCACACCGCGCTTGCCGATATAGTTTGCCTCGACGATCAATCCTTTCCAGATTTCGTGCTGAAAGCTCGCCGACCACGAGTGAATTTCCGGGTAACGCACGTCGGAATCAAGCACCGTAATACTGTTTGCGCTGAAGGCGACCGGCTGGCGCAAGATGCCGGGAGTTGACGGCGGCGTTAATGCCGGAAGTCCGTTTCTTAAAAGCCGTTCGCCGAGAAACGTGCCGGTCACGGCGGTATTGTTTCCGGGTGCGCCCTGAAAAATGCTGGAGGCGAACAATTGCGACGGAAAACGGTCGTAGGAAAGACGATAATTTGCCCGAATCGATGTCTTACCTTTTTTGAACGGGTCGTAGGCGAATCCCAGAGACGGACCGAAATTATTCAAATCGTTTTCAAACAATTTCTTCTCGACCCATCTTAAATTATTAGCGGCGGGCGTTCCGAAATTTATCTGGCGGTCGGGAGCTAAAACGGGTCTGCCGTCGGAGCCGGGCGACAATTTTACTTCCCAGCGCAAACCGATATCGAAAACGAGATTTGACCGGGCTTTCCAATTATCCTGCACATAAAAATCGTATTCGGGGTAAGTCGCCGTAAAATTCCAGCGCGTTCCCGCCGGGGCGAACTGATTGCCGTTCGGATCGGCGACGAAAGCCTGGCTGATGCTGTTGATTCTGCCGAGCAAATCGTTGATCGTGCTTCGCAGATTATTTCCGTCGGTGGCGTTGATGCCGGTTGCCGGTAAAGCGAACGCGGTATAACTGTTGTTTGTTCGGCTAAAACTGACAATCGGTTCAATCGCCGAGCCGGAAACCGACGAGCGGTCGTCAATTTGGCGACCGAAGCGGAAATTAACGCCGCCTTTCAAAGCGTGATTTCCCTTGATCCACGTTATGTTGTCAACCCACTGATGAGTTCGCAGGCGACGCGCGTTATACGAAAAATTAGTATTCGGCGTTGACGGCAAATTAAACGTAAAAGGAATTTTGGCATCCGGTGAAGCCGTGTCGAAGCTGAAAGCAAATTTATTCAGACCGAAAATAAACTCGTTCGTTAAATTCGCTTTCGGTGACCAGCGGTAATTGATCGCCAGATTCTTCGGATTGCGAAACGTATTAACCAGATTCGGCGAGTCGGGGAAAACCGGACGACCACCGTTTCCCGAATCGCCGAAACTGTTTTGCTCGCCCTGCGCGTAACGCACGTAAAGCAAACTGTTATCGGCGATATTATAATCGAATTTGGTGACAAAATCGTATTGTCTTTCATGCTGCGGCGAACCGAAGCTGTAGCCGGCGGTATTTAAACCATCGCCGGCGGAGAAATTATTCGGCAAAGGCATCGCGTTGATAATCGCCGAAAGTGCCGGGTCCAGTCCGATCCCGGTCGGATTGGCGGCGATGTTGTAAGTATTGATGCAGCCGGTCGTCAAGGTCGCGCTGCAAGGCTGAAAAAGCGCATCTCCGCTGCTGTTAACCGACGGGGTTCCGGTTCCGCCGACCGGAGTATTCTGTCCGCCGACGACATAGCGAAACAATCCCTGCCGCGCCGCTGCGGTGTAAACCGTCCTGGTCACCAAAGCCGTATCGTATGCCCGCAGCAATTGAAGATTGCCGAAAAAGAATAATTTATTTTTAATAATTGGACCGCCGAAACTGCCGCCGAAAATATGCTGCACGAACTGGTTTTTTGCTCGTCCGTTTAAATTATTCTGATACTCGTTGGCGTTAAATTCCGGTGTTTGATAATACTCAAAAGCGTTTCCGGTAAAACGATTGGTTCCCGAACGGGTCACGAAAGTAACCTGCGCTCCGCTGCTGCGTCCGAGTTCCGCCGTGAAATTACTGGTCACGACTTGAAATTCCTGAATCGAATCGGGATTTGGACGCAGCGGCGTAAAGTTCGAGCCGCCCGCGCTCGATTCGTTG
Source organism: Pyrinomonadaceae bacterium (assembly GCA_043768465.1). GTDB lineage: Bacteria > Acidobacteriota > Blastocatellia > Pyrinomonadales > Pyrinomonadaceae. Next base: position 4,373 of record JAYVKL010000290.1, on the reverse strand, counting down.
ATGTCAATACCGTCGAGCGTGAAATTGAAAGCGCGGTCGCGGGAGCCGTTGACGTGAACGCCGCCGCCGGTATTGGCACCGTTCACGACACCCGGCTGATAATTCAGCAGATCGAGCGGATTGCGTCCACGGGTGCCGACAATCGGCAGGCTTTCGACTTCTCTTTGGGTAATCGTGCTGCCGAGATTTCCCGACGAACTCGTTTGGACGACTTCCGCCGTTCCCTCGACCGTGACGGTTTCCGCGATGCCGCCGATTTCCATCGAAATGTTGATTGTCGCCGGCTGGTTGACGTTCACCAGATTCTCTTTGGAGAGAAATTTTTTGAAACCCGCTTTCTCGACCGCGACGCTGTAAGTTCCGATTTGAATCAAATCGAAAGTGTAAGCTCCGCTGTCGCTCGTTTCGGTCGTGATCGAGATGTTCGTTCCCTGATTGGTTAAAATGACGTCGCCCCCGAAACAGCCGACCCGGAACCGTCCGTCACGGTTCCGGTGATGCGGGAAGTCGTTCCCTGGGCAAGCGCGTTAAAAGAAAAGGCGGACAATGCGGCAATTGTCACCAAAGCCAGTAAGATCGGTTTAAAACTCATAATTCTCCTCCGTTTGAAGTGTAATTCTGGATAATAAAGCCTGATGTCGAATTTCTGTTTGAAAAAAGGAATGCCTCTGTAAAGTAACACACCTCCCGAAAAAAATTAAGGTGGAATTTCACGACCCGCTATTTTGCCGTCCGACCATTCAAAAAAATAAAAAGTCGCCGGAACAACGGCGACTTTATGATTCGAGTAAATAATCGGGGTAGCGGCGGCGGCGCTTTCTGCGTCGCGCCGCCTTCAAAATTCACCTTTGATAATGAATGACCGCGCCTTTCGCGCCGACCGCCCAGCCGTATTTTTTCAGCATAAATAGCCCGTAGAGGTTTTCTTTGGTTCCGCCTTCCTGTTTGATCCACGTTTTGCCCCGGTCTGACGAGCGGAGAATCGTGCCGCCGTAACCGACGATCCAGCCGTTTTTGTCGTCGGCGAAGTCCACGCGCAGAAACGTATTCGGAAAATTTGTTTTGACCGGTTCCCAATTGTCGCCGCCGTTTTCGGTTCGCAGAATCGTGCCTTTGCCGCCGACCGCGTAGCCTTCGGACGAATCGCGGAAATCAACATTATACAGCGTGTTCGTCGTCCCCGAATCCTGCTTGCGCCAATTTACGCCGCCGTCTTCGGTCGTCAAAATCAAGCCTTTGTCGCCGACAATCCAGCCGCGCGAACCGTTGACGAAATCCAGGTGAAACAATTCGAGTTTTGACGGCACGATGATTCGCGCCCAGCTCTCGCCGCCGTCGTCGGTTCGGAAAACGAGCGAATCAATTATTTCGCCGTCTTTATTGATCAGGGAACCGACGATGAAGCCGCGTTTTTTATCGGCAAAGCGAACGCTCAGAAATTCGGGGGTCGCGCTGCGGAAATTTTTCGGGTCGTATATTTTTAGTTCGCGCCACGAACGTCCGGCATCGTCGGTCAAAAACATTTTTTTGCCCGCCACGACGTAGCCGTTTTTTTCGTTGCGGAAATAAATCTCGTTGATGTCTTCTTCGGTATATATAAATTGCTTCGTCCAGGTTTTGCCGCCGTTCGTCGTCTGCGCGAAATATCCCTTGTCGCCCGCGATGAAACCGCGTTCGGCGGACGTGAAATAAACCGCCACCAAATCGCTCGAATTACCGCTGTTCACCATTTGCCAGCCGGCTTGAGCGGGCAGCGTCCGCGCCGCCGACAATACAAAAATACTGAACAAAACGGTTTTTAAGGCGACTGTAAAAATTGCTTTCATCATAAAGTTTAAAATAATAAAAAGGTGACTGTTTGACGGATTAAGATACAACTTATCGCGCCAAAAGTCACCTCTCCGGCTTTCGTCAGCCGCTCGTTCGCCGGTCGGCAGCGGATAGGGCGACCATCAGAAATCGCCCCGCCGTTTTTATTTGATGACGCGATAAACACTGCCTTTCCAGACGACGACGACTTGTTCACCGAGCGCGAAAAACTGCGCCAACTCTTTTTCCCGCTTGAGCAGAGCGTAAAATTCATCGCTGCCGAATTTGATACTTTGCTCCGGCAGTTTCGCGTCCGATTTGAATTCGGCATCCTGCCAAACGCCCTTTTGATTATAAAAATTTTTCGTGCCGACAAATTGATTGCTCAAAGTGTTCGCCACCAAAACGCTTTTGCTCGACGGCGCGAGCGACGCATTCGATTGCTGCGCGCTCTGCTGTTTGCTTAAACTGACCGCGCCTCTGCCGCTCTTTTCGGCAACGTCCCGCGAAACTTTTTTATCATCCGTTCCGTCCAGTGCAAAATCATTTTCCCGTCTTTCCCGCTGAACAAAACTGCCGTCGGTCGCCAGGTAAGAAGTGTAGGGCGTGACGATGCCGAAACGGGTTCCGAGTTCGGCGATTTCGTCGCGCAGTTCCTTCGTTTCGCCGTTGGCTCGAATTTGTTCCAGCAGCCAACCGACGCGACGCGTCGCCCAGAGTCGCGGCAGAAAATTATTATCTTCGGCGCGGCGCGGGAAATCCAGATTCTGATAATTGAACGCTCGATTTTCCGCTCCCGATTTTCCCGTTAAACGCAGCGTGATGTTACGCAAATCATCGTCGTTTTTATAACGCCCGATCAAAGTTAGCTGCGCTCCTTTGAATAAATCGGTGATTTTGCGCGGATAAACGAAATCGGTTTCGAGGTTGGCGAAATCAATCTGCAAATCCGACAAAACCGGCGCGCTGACTTTGGTGAAAAAGTTCGACACCTTGATTTCCAAATCTTCCTTCGGTTCGACGTAATCAGCCGCGCCGGAATTTTCCGCCGCCAGTTTGTCGAGCAGAGTCGTGTTGACATCGTAGCCGACTCCGAAGGTGAACAATCTGACATCCTGCGATTTGGCTCGGTTGACGTTGGCGACGATTTTTTCGACGTTCGATTCGCCGACCGTCGGCAGTCCGTCGGTCATAAAAACCAGCATTTTCGGGCGCGGCGACGAACTGAACTGTTTGAGCGCGGCGATCAAGGAGTCGTTGATGTTGGTGCCGCCGCTCGGTCTCAGTTTATTGACGAAATCTTCGCCGCGTTTTTTGCCCGAACCGTTGGCGGCGATTAAATTGTTTTCCATCAAATGCTCTTCGCCCGCGAAATTTATCACGTTAAATTTATCGCCTTCGCGCAGACTGCGGATGCCGAACAAAAGCGCGGCGCGAGCCTTTTCCAGCTTGCCTTCCTCCGCCATCGAACCCGACGTGTCGAGAACGAAAACAATGTCTTTATTAACCAATTCCCTTTCCGATAAATCGTCTTTCGGGGAAAGCTGAAGTAGAAAATAACCGTCTTTGCCCGCCTCCCGGTAAGTTAGAAGCGACAGGCCGAAATCGTCTTTCGATAAACCGTAGAAAAGCTGAAAATCATTGTCATTGCCGTTCGTTTCAAACGAAGCGCTCGACGCGGTTTCGCTTTTGCGTTTGACATCAATTTGATGCGACGGCGAATAAATATTCCGCAACGCTTCTTTGCCGACGATTTCGATTTTCCCGGAAACCGTGCCGATTTTCGGCGCGGGCGCGTTTCTGCCGGAATTTTCAAACTGCTGCCGCGCCTGAAGATTTCTCCCGGTTCCGAGCGGATAACGATAGGCGACCGTGCCGTTTTCGGCCTTCAAAATCTGCGTATAGGTTAATTCGAGTTTTTTGTCGGAGTTCGGCGGAATCGGGTAAATCGAAGCCTGAAACAAATCTTTTCCGGCGTATTCGAGCAATCCGGGATCTTTCTGCCGCCGGACGATTTCATCGTAAATGCGTCGCGCTTCTTCGCGGCTGCGAACTTCGCCGACGAGCTTTTTGCCGTTTTCCCAAATCGCAAACTCGACGATGGAAGCCGTTTCGGGAATCGGAAAAAAATAAGTTCCTTCCAAAGTATAGGGCGAATCGTTGCGAAAAACCTGCGTGACGTGCGTCGTCGCCACCTGTCCGTTAATTTTCGTATCGAGTTCGATTGATTTGACCGGCAAAGCGTTCGGCAGCGGCACGGGACGCGGGCGCGGAGTCGGGCGGCACGGGCGAAAATCGCACGGAATCGGCACGATTACGCCCTGCGCGTGCGCCGAAAGACCGGCGCACAAACAAAAAAATGCCAGGCAAAAAAAACCTGTCGCAACCTTAAATCTCATCATAGTTTGCTCCTTTTATTCGTCGGATTAAGCGCGGATCGTTTAGAGTTCGCTCTTGTTTGATGATTTAGAGTCTGTTTAAATTTTCAACAAGCGAGTTGTTTCAACATAATACGGATCATCGCCAGTTGGATGAAAGCCTTTGAAACTTCCGTCTTTTCTTCG
>JAYVKL010000289.1:0-12691 GCA_043768465.1 Pyrinomonadaceae bacterium | reverse complement strand
TAGAGCAGATTGCTAATCAGTGTATGGCAGACTTCAGTCTGCCGCCTCGCTCAGACCCGACTCTCGACGGCGGTGGCAGACTTTAGTCTGCTATACATTCAATCCGGATTTGCTCTAAGTATCCGCGAGTTTTGCTCTTGGGCAATAGTTGGTCTAAAACCTCGAACGGCGGCAATGTTAAATCAGTTGTGTATGCCATTAACGGGGTAAAAACGATTTTCCATTTAATTGCAAACAGGTTCTATAGCATTTCAGAGTTTTTAATGACGAGCGACGCAAATAATCAGTTTTGCAATTGTGTATTGATTTTCTAAAACTTTTCAGAACTCTGTGTTCTCTGTGACCCTGTAGTGCAAATTTATTCTACTGAATTACTTCTTTTTTTCGATTTGTTTGACTAATTTGGCGGCGTGATTGCGGGCGATCAGCGGAATTCGCTCGTCGTTATTCAATTCATTCAAAAGCGGAATCATCTGTTCGGCATCGGAAATTTCACTGCGCCGAATCATCGAATCGAGCGCGTCCACCAGGCGCGGAGCTTCGAGCGGCTGATTTTGACGCGCCACATTGATGTCGAAAATCCAGATAAACTGCTGCCCGATCCGGCGATACTCGTCCGCCAGATTTTTCGCGTCCTTATTCTCCGTCCAATTGAATTTCGCTTCCCGACTTCTGCCGTCCTTCTTCATCGTAAACGTCATATTGCCGAGATGCGAATAGTCTTTTTCGTATTGGTAATTCTCCGTCGAGTCGAGAAAATCCAACGCGCTCCAAACGGATTTGACGCGCTCCAAAGCCGTCGCCGAAAGCTGCAAAGGGTCGGAAATGTCCTCGCTCAACTCCTTTTTCAAAAATGTAATCTTTCCTTTTCCGTTCTCATCGTGTTCGATACGAATTTTAGAGACGGTGAAATTCGGCTGGGCGAATTCGTAGAAATAGACCGATTTATTTTCTTGGGCGGCATTTGTCGGACGCACATTTGTTTTCGTCGTTTTGCCCATCTGTTCAGCCGGTTGATTTTCCGGTTCGGGACGCGCATTTTTTTTGACTGCCGTCGCGTCTGACTCTTCGGCGGACAGCGTTTCGGATGACACGGATTTTTTCGCGGGTTTCTTTTTCGTCGGTTTTCGTTTCGTCTGCGTGAACGCGGAAAACGTCAAAGCCAAAATCAGACTCAAGCCGACGAATAGATTTTTCGTATTTTTTTTCTTAAACATTTCGATTTTAATTATTTATCTTCGAGCCGCAGCCAGCCGCGAAAACTTTTCAGCGCGAAGGTTTGCCCGCTCGTGCGGCTGATTTTGAGAAATTCAGCCAGTTTTTCCGCCGTCAGTTTCGGCAGAGCGCGACTGTGCGAAATACGCCGGTAATTTTCCGCTTCGAGTTTGTAAAATGAAACCGTTTCGCCGTCGTAAATCCAAATTTCGGGAACTTGCAACGCCGCGTAAATCGGAAATTTATCGAGCGATTCGGTGGTTACGTCAATTTCGACGGCGATGTCCGGCACCAGATAATTTTTTGTCAAAAAGTTCTTTTCAACTGCCGCTGCCGCGCTTTGAATGTAATAACATTCGTCAGGCTCGACTTCTTTTTTTAAGAACTCGCGGCGAAATGTCGTCGAACGTGCGCCAACCAGTTCTAGATCAAGCTCATCGCAATAAGCGCGAACAAAATCGTGAAAACTAAACAACTCTGCACTGGAAGTGCAGAGGTTTAAGAATCGAAACGCAAATGAAATTTACTTGATTTATTCTTTTCAGATTAAGAAAAGAAATCGTAATAAATTCTTGCAATGAAATTGCATAGCTTTTACTAGCGTGCTGAAACAGTAAAACTGTAATATTCGTGTTCATATGTCGGCGGCATAATTTCTAATTTCCCTCCGTCGTAAGCGAGCCGCCAGCCGGCGCGTTTTTCAAAATCCCGCAAAAAATCTTCATACTCGTTCCACGAAACATCGTTGAGCAAAACCGTTCTGCCGTTGGCGAGAAAATCAATCGCCGTAAAATTGTCCAACACGAAATTTTCCGCTGCCGCCGCATTCATTTTTTTCTCCTCCAAATTATTCAAATCTGACCGAAACGACTTTTGAAACGCCCGCCTCCTGCATTGTAACACCATATAAAGCCTTCGCCGCTTCCATCGTCCGCTTGTTATGCGTGATGACGATAAACTGCGTCTTCTCAGACATTTCGGCGATTTTGTCAACGAAGCGTCCGACGTTCGCGTCGTCGAGCGGCGCGTCAACTTCGTCCAACAAACAGAACGGCGCGGGGCGATATTGAAAAATCGCCATCACCAGCGCAATCGCCGTCATCGCCTTTTCGCCGCCCGACAAAAGCAGAATGCTTTGCAGACGCTTGCCCGGCGGCTGCGCGACGATTTCGATGCCGGCTTCCAGCACGTCTTCGGCTTCGAGCAGAGTCATCTCGCCGCGTCCGCCGCCGAAAAGTTCCTGAAAAAACTTGATAAAATAACGATTGATCGCGTGAAACGCGGCTTTAAATTTCTCGCGTGAACGCTCTTTTATTTCCCTCAAAGCCGTTTCCGCCGACGCGATGCCGTCCACAATATCTTTGCGCTGCGCGGTCAAAAACGTCAACCTCTCTTCCGCGTCCGCCAGTTCTTCGAGCGCGAGCATATTGATGGCACCGAAGTTTTCGAGTTTTTCGCGCAAATCTTCGAGCTTAGTTTTCGACTTTTCCAAATCGAAATCCGCCGTCAACTCTGCACTTTCCACGAGTTCGATCAGCGGCAGGTTTAATTCCTGCATTGATTTTTCGTGCAAATTTTTGAGGCGCGTGACGGTTTCCGCCTGTCTGATTTCGATTGCCGCCCGTTCGTTGCGGGCTTCGGCGGATTTTTTATTCAATTCGGCGAGTTGAATCGCCGTTTCGTCCGCCGCGTCGCGCATCAATCTGAGATGCGCCGTCGCCGCGCCGAGTTCGTCGCGCTCGCCGGTCTGTTCGGCGTCGGCGCGGCGCGTTTTCGCTTCGATTTCGGCGATTGATTTTTCCAACTCTCTCGCCGTATTTTCGGTTTCCGTAATTTCCAAATTCTGCCGCGCCAGCCGTGATTCGAGTTCCGTCTGCTCGTTCTCGACGCGCTTTAAAGCCGCCAGTGCCGCCCGCCGCCGCTCGCCGCCGGTTGCCGCCAGCGTTCTTTTTTCATTCAGAACGGCGTTTTCCGCGCTTAATTTATTTCGCGCTTCGTTCAGATTTCGGGAAATTTCAGTCGAATTTTCGCTCGCCGCGTTTCGGGCTTTTTCGGCTTTTCCGGCGTTCAATTTCGCGTCGGCGCGTTTCGTTTCGACCTCCGCCAGCTCCCCTTTGATTTGTTTCGCTTCTTCGCCGACGACCTTTTTATGTCGTTCGGCGCGTTCGATTTCCTGCGCCAGAGATTTCGCCCGCACTTCGACGGCTAAAATTTCGCGCTCGAATTTGACGATGAACGATTGCAAATCAACGAGTTTGTTTTCCTTTTCGGCTAAAACTTCCCGCGCTTGCTCAGATTCTTTCGCCGCCGTTTCGACTTCGCCGTTCAATTTTTCAATCGTTTTTTCCAACTCGCGCAATTCGCGTTTGAACGCCAGCAGCGAAGTATTTTTCTCATTTGCACTTCCCTTTCCCCCGACGAAAAGTTTGCCGCCGACATTCAAATCGCCATCGGTATTAACGAAAACTTCGTCATTTCGAGCCGCGACATTCTCGAAATCTTCCGTCAAGCTCGCCGCCATTTCACGCGGGAAAACCTGCGCCAGCAATTCGGCAAAATCATCGGAAACGCCGATGAGATTGGCGATATTCAATTTTTGTTGTTTTGATTTGGAATCTGGAACTTGGAACCTGGAATTTGGAATCTGGAATTTGGAATCTGGAATCTCGACTAAAACGGACAGCCTGCCGAGATTATTCTCATTCAAATAGCGAATCGTTTTTCGCGCGTCCGTTTCCGATGTGACTAAAACCGTTTGCAAATAATTTCCGAAAAGATTCTCGACGGCTTTTTCCACCGCTTCGTCAACATTTAATTTATCGGCTAAAGTTCCGAGAAATTCCACGCCGATTTTCGACTTTTCGGCGAAAAGTTTCTGCACCGTCGGCGCGTAAATCGTTTTACGTTCTTCGATTTCCCGCAAAGTTTCGAGCCGGTTTTTTTTGCGCGAAAATTCGTCGCGCAAAGCCCGCCAAGCGTTTTTGCTCGACTGCAAATCCGCCCGCGCCGTTTTCGCGTCGTCGGAAATCGCCTGTTTCTCGTGGTGAAATTTTTCGAGTTTGGCGCGTTCCGCCGCCAGCTTTCCGGTAAGTTTTTCGTGTTCGGCGCGGTGTTCGGCGAGAGTTCCGGCGGCGCGTTCCGATTCGCGGCGCAAACCGTCGGCGCGTTCGGCGAGGCGTTCGATGGAATTTTCCAACTGCCGCTCGATGCTCGTCAATTTCTCGAACGCCGCCGCGTGCTGTGAAACTTCGCGCCGCACGGCTTCGAGTGTAGTTTCGATTTTTTTCAGTTCCGCCGATTTATTCTGGTATTCGTTCTCGGCTTCGCGCAGGGCGAGTTCCGCTTTTTCGGCGGCGGCGCGTTCGATCTGCGAACCTTTGTTCAGTTTTTCGAGTTCCGCCGAAAGCAATTTGAATCGTTGTTCGCTGCCCGCAATTTCACTTTTCAGCGCGGCGGAACGCTTTTTGAAATCGGCGATTTGCTCGGTTTTATATTGTTTCTCGCGCAGGTTGCGATCTCGCTCAAGCGCGTTTTCCGAATGGCGGGCGCGAATTTCCGCGAGATTTTCTTCGGCTGTCCGCGCGTTCGTCGTCGCTTGGCGCACCGCATCGTCTTTTTCGGCGACTTCCCAAAAAACGCCGCGCTCGACTTTCTCGGCTTCTTTTAATTGCGCTTCGAGATTTTCAACCGATTCGGATAAAAACTTTCCTTCGGCGGAAAAAGTCTGTCTGATGGTGCCGCGAAAATCTTCGCGGAGAGTTTTATAGCGGCGCGTTTTCGCCGCCTGGCGGCGCAGCGAGTTGGCTTGTTTGTCAATTTCTTCGACAATATCGGAGATGCGCCGCAAATTCATTTTCGCCGATTCGAGCCGTGTTTCGGCGGCGCGCTGGCGCGTTTTGAATTTAGAAATGCCCGCCGCCTCTTCAACCAAACCGCGCCGATCCGAAGGTTTCGCCGACAGTATCTGCCCGATTCTTCCCTGCTCGATCAAAGCGTAATGCGAACCGCTCAAACCGGTTCCGGCGAACAAATCCTGAATGTCGCGCAGACGGCAGGTTTTGCCGTTCAAAAGATATTCGCTTTCGCCCGACAAATAAAGTCGGCGCGTGACAGACACGGCTTCGCCCGGCGCGAAATCGAGCGCGAACGCCCGCGCCCGCCAGTGTCTTTTAGATTTGGCTCTCGTCTGAATCGTCTGAAACGAACCGATTTGCGCCGCCTGAACTTGTTGGGCTTCAATTTCTTCGGAGTGAAAACCGTTCGTCTGACCGCCGCCCAACGCCTCGCGCTCCTGACTGCTAACTGATAACTGATAACTATTGACTGTAACCGCTTTTTCGTCCAAGACGCTGAGGCTTTCGTCAATATCTTCGAGTTCTGATTCTTCGGAAGCAGCGAAAGATTCGTCGCGGACGAGATGCAGGACGACTTCCGCCATTCCCGAAGCGCGGCGTTTGCTCGTGCCTTGAAAAACGACATCCTTCATTTCTTCGCCGCGCAAAGATTTGGCTTTCTGCTCGCCTAAAACCCACGCGATGGCATCGGAAACATTCGATTTCCCGCAGCCGTTCGGACCGACGACGGCGGTAATGCCGCCGCCCGTAAAGACAATTTCGGTGTAATCGGCAAAAGATTTAAATCCGGTGATTTCGAGACGTTGGAGTTTGAACATCGTATAGCGCAAAGGGAGAAGTTTCGCACTATATTTTGTGATTTTGAAGGGTTTAAGTCAAATTAGTGCTGAGTGCTGAGTGCTGAGTGCCGAGTCCTTTGTTTCGTTATCGAAGTTTTAGCTGTTGATTACAAGATAAGGACTCGGCACTCAGCACTTAAAAATCTTCGTCCGTCAAAACCCGCAAGCCCTGTTTTTCGGCGCGTTCCTGATCGAGTTCGGTTAAGACATCAAGCAGAAAATTCGTATTGCTGGAGACGTTGATGACGACGGCGAATTCAATTTCGGTGGTGGAAAATTCAAATGTTCCGCTGCTGATTTCGATGATTTCACGGAACGCCGCCGTGCCGTTATGACCGTTCGCGTCGGAATCAACGATTTTGCCTTCGTTGAACGAAACGCTCGCCAGATGCAAATCCGATTTGATAATCAGCAAGCCGGTCATCCGTGAATTTTCGATGACCTGCACGGCATCGAAAATACTGACGTAAGCGAGATTGCCCGCGAAAGTTACGTCGGTGCGGATTTTCTGCGGCGTTTTGTCGCGGCTCGAAGCGAAATCCGGTCGGCGGGCGCGGCGAATCGCTTCTAATCCCGGAGCCACCGAAATTCGCGGGTCGAGCAGTTTCGCTTCCTGAAGCCGATCATACGCCACATCGAAATCTTCGCGCCCGATATATAAATTAACCAACGCCAGGCATTGTTTGGCGGCTTCGTCCAAATTTTTCTGCGAAATACAAATCTCGCGCATTTTTTCGCGCAGGGCAATCGAACGCGGACTGCGCTCCATACATTCCCGAAGCAGGGAAAACGCCTTTTCCGGCGAACGGTATTTGACGAACAAATCGGCATCGAGCAAAACCGATTCGATAGAGCTTTCCGTGAACGGCGCGGCGACGGATTGGGTTACGACTTCATTCATAAAACCTGCGGAAAATTTGCGATAGCACAAACTTGTTCAACAATTCTAAATTATCACAGGTGATTGAGTTAGTCATTAAAAATTTTATTCCGGCAGATAAAAACCACTGCGAATCTGCGCGGTTAAAAAGGAAGGCGATGATCGAAATAATTCACTCGCCGAAAGAGCGAACAGTTGAAAGCCGACGGCGAATAACTGCGCCGACGAAAACTGCTCGAACGGAAAAATGTTTGCCCGCCGGTGAAAATAAATTCGGACGATTTTTCTCAAATTAGAAATCGAATCTGACACCGAGCCGAACGGTGCGCTGACGAAAAGTTCGGATCGGAATCAGGAAACTTTCCGCAGTCGTCTGCTGCGTTACCGTCGGCGCGGCTCCGAGAGCGTTGAAATTGATAAACTCCGCGCCGAAACTGAAAACGGTCGCGTTGAAGAGGTTGCCGAACTCGATAATCGGGCGCAGTTTGAATCTCTCGCCGAATTTCAATTCTCTCGTAACGCTCAAGTCAAAGATAAACAAGTTCGGCGCGATTCCGGCATTTCTCGGTAGATTTCCGCCGCGTGAGCCAATCGGCGGCAGCGTGAACTGCGCGGCGAGCGCAGTCGGAAAATCGGTGCCGGAATCTCTGAATTTGATGTCTTTTATATTTCCGCTGAAATTCGGTCGGTCGTTGCTGAGGTCGTCGAGATTTCGGTCTGAACCGTAACCCAAACTGAATCGCGCCGCGCTTCCGATTCGCAAAAGCGGCGCAAATCTCAATTCGCCGAACCACCAGGGCGTTTGCAGAGTTCCCGAAAAGGCGAAACGATGCCGTCGGTCCTGCAAAGACCGCGAAGTTTCCCGACTGAAATCGCCGTTTATTTCCGCGTTCGACGTATTGTTTAATCCGTCGTCTCTGGTGCTGGAAAGCGTGTAAGCCGCCCGCAGAGTCGAGCCGAAACCGTAGCCGATTTTTCGGAAACGACTGCGAACTTCCAAAATCAAGCCTTGATAAAACGAGTTTCCGATGGAAGAAACCCGCGCCGTTTCCGAAAGATTTTGATTCGGTCTGAATTGCGCGACTGCCGCCAGCGCAATTCCTATCGGCGTGCCGACGGAGTTGCTCGCGTCCATCGAAGCGGATGACGGCAGTGTGCGGGTGCTGTTCACGCTGTTTAAATTGACAATGCAGTTGACCGCCGCCGTCGTCGAACAAGCTGCGCCGGTCGAAGTCGCCGCGCCGCTCGAATCGTTCGGCAAACCGAGAACGAACGTATAGGTTCTGACTGTTCCGTTGACGTTCGTAAATCTGTAAGGATTAGCCAGTAAATATGCCGTAAAATCACTGAATCCTGCCGGAACAACCGGCGCGTTCGTGTTATATTCGCGCCACAAATTGGCGGTTTTGTTCACCGTATAATTCGCTTCAAAAACCAAGCCTCTGCCGATTTCGCGTTCAAAGCCGATGTTGAACTGATAGCTTTCGGGAATTTTCAAGTTCGGGTCAACCGTTCGCAGCGGATTGCCCGCGTTGGAAGTGTTGCTCACGAAACCCAAATTTGCGGCACAAACTAACGGCACAGTCGGCGTTCCGCAATTGGCGGCGGCGACGGCAGTCCTTAAATCGCCAATCGAAGAAAAACCGTTCGGAAATAACGTGGCGATTTTAGTCAGAATCCCTGTTCGCCGGTTGTCGGCGGCGGAGGCTCCGATGAGATTCGTATCGAATTGCAATAGATTGCCGGAGGAGTTTTGAATAAAATCGCCGACGGTGCGGAGCAGAGCGCGGTTGTAAAATAAACCCGCGCCGAAACGGATTACGCCTTTTCCTTTTTTGAATGGGTCGTAAGCGATGCCGATGCGCGGACCAAAATTATTGCCGTCGGACACCGCCGTTTCTCTTTCATAACGCAGACCGTAACTGATCGTCAAATTTGAAACCGGTCGAAATTCGTCGTTCGCAAATATTCCCCAATAGGTATTTTTAACCGTGATGTCCGAGCCGAAATTCTGTCGAAAGCGGGACAAAATGTTGTTTTGATAAAACAACACGCTGCCGAAATTAAAAGTTCCCGTCGCGTCGTTCAGCGAAATCGCTTCGGAGTTGACGTTTTGCAGATCGAAGCCGCCTTTCAGCGTGTGCGAACCTGAAATATAAGTCAGCGAATCCTGAAACTGCCATCTTTTTTCCCGGCGGCTGGCGGCGAAACCCGCATTCGAGTTTGACGTTGAATTACCGGCGGTCAACGTCTGGGCGGTGTTGGTAATCGGGTTTCGGTAACTGATTAAAACAACCGGAGCGAGCGGATTATCCGTCTGGTAGCTCGGCTCGAAACGAGAATACTGAAAGCGGAATTGATTAACCGCTTTCGCGCCGAAAGTCTGATTGTCGGTAAAGTTAAAAGCGTCGGAGCTATTATTCAAAACTTGCAGCGCGTCCTCGACGCGAGTAACCGACGCGCCTCTCGTCCGCCGATTATTTTTTCTCCCGAATTGATAACCGAAGGTGGCATTGTTGCCTTTAAAAAATTCGTGGTCAACTCTGGCGGTAACGATGCTGCCGGAATTCGGCGAAGCCAGCGTGACCTTGTAAGGAACGACGAATCCAGCCGTGATCGCCGTCCCGTTCGCGCCGGTGCAGAGAGAATTGTCGGGTGAAGTATTACTGTTGTCGCAGCTTCGCGCCCCGCCGGTCGGGGCAGGCAAAGTGAAGCGCGGATTGGCGACGGCGGGAAGATAGGTGTCAATCTGCGTCGTGTCGTTCAGCCTGTCATATTCAAATGCGACGGAGAAGAAGGTTCTTTTTCTGCCGTTGTAAAAATACGGAAAGATAACCGGACCGCTCAAAGTGAAACCCGGATTGTAGTCGGTCAACGGCAGACGCGGCAGAGGATTTCGCAAAACAACTCCGTCGGCGCGGTAAAACGTCAAATTGTTGTAATAACTATTGGCGTTCAAATCGCTGTTTCGATAAAACATAAACACACGCCCGCGAAATTTATTTGAACCTGATTTCGTTCGCAGATTGATGCGTCCGCCCGAAGCGCGTCCGTATTCGGAGGAAAACTGGTTGGTCACAATCTGAACTTCCGCGATTGATTCGATGGACGGCTGAAATCTGTCGCCCGCCGAACGGTCGTCATTATTATCCAAGCCGTCAATCGTCAGATTATTGGAATATGACGCGCCGCCCGAAAGCGAAAAATTGCCTTGTTCAGTCGGTGGATTTGACGGATCGGCGTTTCGGTCTTCCGCCAAATCTCTGGTCGAAAGGGCTTCCTCGGACGTTCCGCCCAAAGTTAAAACCAAATCGAGCGCGTTTCTCGAATTGTTTGGAATTTCTTCTATTTCCCGCTCGGTAATCGTTCCGCCGACAACCGTCCGCGTCGTGTCCACCACCGCAGTATCGTTCTCGCCGATAATCACGGTTTGCTCGGCTCTGACATCGCCGGGCGCGAGCGAAAAATCGAGCTGGACGTTTTGCCCCGAAATCGTTATCAAGCCCTGATTTTCCTTGCCGCCGAAACCGCTCGCCGTGGTTTTAACGTTGTAAGTTCCGGGCGCAAGCCGGATGATTTTGTAGCGACCGTCGCCATCGGTGATGACGGTTTGCTCTTTTCCGGTTTCAGTTTGAATCGCCGTTACCGACGCACCGACGACCGGCAGATTGTTTGAGTCAGCGACTCTTCCGCTGAAAGTTGCGGTGTCGAGGTCTTGAGCAGAAACCGCGTTTGAAATAGCGAAGACGGACGAACAAACGAACACGGCGACAGGTAGAATCCTTCCAAATTCAATACTCATTGTTATTTCTCCAGAGAAGTCAGGTTTGTGGATTATTTTGGACGGAGTATTCTTACCCGAAAAGAGTTTAATTGTAAAGAGACGATTTGATGGTTGGAGATTTAAGGGCAGGAAATTTATTCTTCGCGCGATTTTCGATACAATCCGGCGACGGTCAGACGAGAGATCGGAATTAAGGCTTCGGTTTCGTCGAACAAATCGTTTTTACCGGAAAATTCGTCGGCGTGAGTGCGAAGATATTCAAAAAAGCGTTCAAACTCGCTTTGCATTTTATCCATTCTTTCGCGCATATTAAGGATGATTTCCACGCCCGCCAGATTCACGCCCAGATCGCGCGTCAAGGACAAAATCACCTCCAGACGCTCGATGTCCGCATCTTCGTAAAGCCGCGTGTTACCGTCCGAACGCGACGGTTTGAGCAATCCTTCGCGTTCATACAAACGGAGCGTCTGCGGGTGAATCTCGAAGAGTTCCGCCACCGCGCTGATCGTGTAAGTTTTGATTTTCCGCTTCATAGAAATTACGAATTACGAATTACGAGATTTTGCTGGACAATCATTCGTAATTCGTAATTTAAAATTCGTAATTATTCCAACCCCATCGCTTGGCGCGGGTTTTCCGCGTTGGCTTTTTCAAATTGGCGCAAAACTTCTTTCGTTTCTTCGCTGATGACGCGCGGCAAAACGATTTTAACTTCGATGAACTGGTCGCCGCGCAGATTCGGATTTCTCAAAGACGGAAAACCGCGTTCGCGCAGTCGGAATTTTTGTCCCGATTCGGTTCCCGACGGAATTTTCAACTGCGCTTTGCCTTCGACGGTCGGAACTTCGATCTTCGCGCCCAAAGCCGCCTCCGGCACGGTGATCGGCACGATAACATAGATATTATCGCCTTTGCGCGTGAAAAATTGATGTTTGCCGACATTGGTCAGAATGAACAAATCGCCCGGTTCCGCGCCCAATCTGCCGCCCTGACCCTTTTTCGGAATCCGCACCCGCGAGCCGGTGTCAACGCCCGCCGGAATGCGAACTTTAACTTGTTCGGTTTTCGGTGTCACGCCTTTGCCGTTGCATTGAGAACAAGGTTCTCTGCGTCGTCCGGTGCCTTCACAGTCGGGACAGGTCTGCGCGAAATTCAATCTGCCGCCTTGCCGCTGAACTTGTCCCGTGCCTTTGCAGGTCGGGCAGGTGACAATCGCGCCGCCCGTGTCGCCCGCGCCCTGACAGCGCGAACACTGCTCGCTTCGGTTGACCGTGATATTCGTCGTCAAACCAGTAACTGATTCTTCAAAACTCAAAGCCAACGGAATTTCAATATCCGCGCCTTTTTTCGGCATCGCTCGCGGCGGTTCCGGTTCCCGCGCCGTTTTGCTGCCGCTTGCGCCGCCGCTGAATAAATCTGAAAAAATGTCCCGAAAGGACGAGCCGCCGCCCGATCCGCCCGGCTCGAAATTAAAACCCGAAAAATCGTAATTAGCCGTGTTCGCCGCGCCGCCGGTCGAACCCGCGCCGTAGCTCGCGCCATAAGGCGAATTGACATCGAGATTGTCGGCGTAATAACCGAAACGGTCGAACACCTGGCGTTTTTTATCGTCGGATAAAACGTCGTAGGCTTCCTGAATTTCCTTAAATTTTTCCTCGGCGGATTTGTCGTTCGGATTAACATCTGGGTGAAATCTACGCGCCAATTTGCGATACGACTTTTTAATTTCGTCCGCCTTCGCGTCTTTTTTTACGCCGAGAATTTGGTAATAATCTTTTTTTGCCATCGTTGGAATTTTCGATTTGCAATTTTTCGCAAGCTACCGCAAACATCAAATTTCAATGATTTTCAATCGCGAACTGCAAATTGAAAATAACTTTATTTATCGAAGCCGAAGGCGAATTTTATCGCTTCAAAAACTTCCTGCATTCTTTCATCGGAAAGATGAGTAATGTAACCACGAAGTTTGTTTTTCGGAATCGTCTGAATCCAGTCTATATTCAGCACACAATTTTCCGTAATAAGTAAGAAGACTAAATTATTTTATAAATGCTTTTCAGAGTCTCTCAATAAACACCGGAAAGATAAGTGAGTTTAAATTTGAACATCTATAAAATAA
>JAYVKL010000288.1:0-5226 GCA_043768465.1 Pyrinomonadaceae bacterium | reverse complement strand
TCCTGGTCTTAGAAAATTCGTGGTTTCGCTGCTTTGAGCGAAAATTTTCGGGCGACTACCCCGTCAGCTTGCTGCGGGGTAGTCCGAAAATAACGAATTCTCAAAATTTATTATCGGCTTCGTTGTAGCCGAAGAAATCTATCGTTTGGTTTGAAACCGTTTATCAAGATATAGCAGCATCGCCGCTGGTCATCAAGATCTTTATTGATGCAAAAAAATGAAAGCGGGGCGGGAAATCTAAGATTTCCCGCCCCGTTTTCATAAAAATTAAAAAGACAATTTACGCGGCTTCCCGCACCGGTTCAGCTTGGATTTCCTTTTCGATTTCGTAGCCGTAAAGATCGCTGATTAAACCGACCTTTTCCATCGCTTTGAGCTGCACCCAATTGACATCGAATTCATACCACGTCAAACCGTGTTTCGCCGAACGCGGATGCGCGTGATGATTATTGTGCCAGCCTTCGCCGAAAGTTAAGGCGGCGATTAAACCGTTGTTGCGCGAATCATCACTTGTCTCGAAGCGGCGCGTTCCCCAGAGATGCGTCGCCGAATTAACCAGCCACGTCGAATGCCAGCCGATCACCTGGCGCAGAAATACGCCCCACAAAACCATCGTAAATCCGCCGAACAATGTGCCGGTCAGCGCAGTTCCGACTGCCAGTAAAATCACGGCGGCGAGGATCGGCGTGACATAATAATACTGCGACATAAAAACGTGAACCTTGTCTTTCACCAGATCGGGGGCGTAACGCTTTTGCGTCGCTTCGTCCTGATTTTGCGCCGTGCCGCGAAAAATCCAGCCCATATGCGCCCAGTAAGTTCCGTTGTGCGGCGAGTGCGGGTCTTTGTCGGTTTCGGTGAAGGCGTGGTGCATTCGATGCGTCGTTACCCAATTGATCGCGCCCGACTGCAAACCGAGTGTTCCGCAGAACGAAAGAAAGTACTCGATTGCTTTTGAAGATTTAAAACCGCGATGCGTCAAAAGCCGATGGTATCCCATCCCGATTCCCCAACTGCCCGCGATCCACCAGGTGATGGCGGCGGCGATCAGATTCGCCCAGCTAAAGGTGAACAGCGCACCGATTGCCATAATATGAAAAGTCGTCACGAAAAATATCGTGACCCATTGAATTTTATCCGATTTAATTTGATTTATTTCAGCGACGTTCTGCATTTTGTAGTTCCCCTTTTTGGTTGATGATTACGCGAAAATTTATTTCTCCGACATCTGATGAAAAGCCTAGCAAATTTATTGTCCGGCGATTGTAAGAGTTTTGTAATAGCTCTTTTACGCCGCTTTACTCAATTCGACCGGCGACTTTTCCACATCGAAGACCCGAATGTTTTTCGCCCAGCCGAACCGCTTGAAAAGTTGAATCGTCAGCCAGTTCATATCCAGTTGATACCACTGCAAACCGTGTCTGGCAGAAGTCGGAAAAGCGTGGTGATTGTTGTGCCAGCCTTCGCCGAACGTGAGAAGGGCGACAAACCAGTTGTTGGTCGAATCGTCTTTGGTGGCAAACGGGCGTTCGCCGAAAAGATGCGCCAGCGAATTGACAAACCAGGTGGTGTGCCAGCCGACGACGACGCGCAGAAAAACGCCCCACAAAACCAGTTCCCAACCGCCGGCGGCGTAAAACACAAAAGCCGAAAGAATCAGCGGAACGTAATAATATCTGGCAAAAAAAACGTGAAATTTATCCTTCAACAAATCGGGAACATATTTTCTTAAAACCGCTTCGTCGTGGTCGTTCGCCGTGCCTTTGACGATCCAGCCGAGATGCGCCCAGAAAAATCCCGGACGAGTCGAATGCGGGTCACGGTCAGTTTCGGTAAAAGCGTGGTGAATCCGGTGCGTCGCCACCCATTTCGGCGCGTCGTCCTGAATCGCCATCGAACCGAAAACCGTCAGCGTGTATTCGAGCCACTTCGGAGCCTTAAAACTCCGATGCGTCAGCAGACGGTGATAGCCCAAACCGATTCCCAGACTGATGACGATCCAATTGACAAACAGCATCGCCGCCAGATTTGCCCAGCTAAACATCAACAAAGCCGGAATGGTCAAAAGATGAAAAGCGATGACGATAGATAGATTTTTCCAGTGGATGCCGTCGCGTGACTGCTCAATTTCGATGACGTTTTGCATTTAATTCCCTTGTTTGATTGGCTAAAATTCTTGCAGGTTTCAGATTAGCAGTTCGGCGGGAAGGCAAACGTAATAGTTATGTAAGAATTTGTTTTGGTGAGAGATACGCATTCGCATAATTCGGCGGTGCATTTATAAATCAAAAACTTTTTTAATCCACTCTACAAAATTCTTTGCGTTAGGTTTATCATATTGAAAACACTTGGTTTGAATTGCTGTTCCCATAGAAATCCCAGGGTCTTTCTGCCAAGCTAAATATGTGTGAACGTGCGCTTTTTCTTTGTCCTTATCTTTGAATAAAGTTTGCGGCAATTTCTCGATAGTTTCCTCCGCAAATTTCCACAAATCGCTCTTATCGTCAGCAACAATGTTTTTGAGAAAAGTTTCAATCTTTCCGGCCGATGAATTATCAGGCATTATCCAGATTCCGATGGTTGGCAGTTCGTCGTCGTCAATGTTTGTGCCTTTCGCCAAAGGCGCAGATGGAATGTTTTTTGCGGAATATCCGGCATTCTTCAATCTGTCCGTCAAACTTTTCCAACGGTCGCCGATGTCTTTATCGTCGGCATCTACGACAATCGCCAAACTGTTATCAGCAGCTTTGATGATTTGTCCGAGATTCTTTTTGAGATTTTCAAATCCGCCTTGCTCTCTAATTACGATTTCGTTCTTTTGTCCGTTTTCGTCTTTCACAACCACGAGTTTATGCTTTTTCAGAAGTTCGCCGAAAACGTAAGCGTCATTTTTTCCTTCAACGATAAGTAAGGGATTATCAGCCATTATTACCGCACCTCTATGTCGTTTTCAACGACGGTTTCGAGTTCTTTTTCGTCAAACAAAACGGCTTTAATTTTATCGCCTTTTCGGACTAAACGAATTAACATTCCTTCATCTTGTTTATCTTCTTCCGCCGCTCTTTGAAAGGCTTTTATGCAGTCGGAACTATGTGTTGTCGCAAAAACCTGGACATTCAAATCTCGCGCCGTTTTGAAAATAAATCGCCAAACATCAAGCAAAACCGAATAATGCAACCCGCTTTCGATTTCATCTATTAATAGCATTCCATTTTCACATTGAACTAGAGAAAGAGATATTCCCAAAAGCCTCGTCATTCCCTCGCCAAAACTCTTCAGCGGCAAGCGTTCTTTTACATCATCTACTCTTACTACAGGAACACGATGGGTTGAACCGTTTGGATAACCGATAAAATCAATTCTTTTCAATTTCGGAAAAAGTGGAGAAAGAGCTTTGATTACCTCATCCTCTAGAGAAGTTAAGGCAATCAAATCCCAAAATTGTATAAGTTTTTCGGTATCTAGGCCTTTTGAATTAACAAATAGATTATTTATATCCCTGTCTTTTTTGGGAAAATACAGTAACCGAGGAACTTTATCGGAAGTATCGTAATCATAGAAAACTAAAGTGGTTTTCGCACCCACGGCTTTAGCAACCGCTTGGTCAAACTTACTATTAAAATCATCTTTTTCAATGTCGTGACTTAACATTCTGTCTTTTATGTAATCCAAATCGCGTCCGGCTTCGGTGATAATAAAATAATCAGAATCTTTCACGGGAAGAAGTTTACCTAAAAAAACCGGGCGGTTAAAAAGAAGATTTCTTGCCGCAAAACTACTTTCCTTTGATGATTCTAGTGAAAGGTTATTTTTAACACTGGATTCATTTCTTTCAAAGATTATATCTTGGATAACTCCAGAATCACGATGATTGGCATAAATTCGCAATGCCTCAAGCAAAGCGGTTTTTCCAACATTGTTTTTCCCGACAATCAAATTCACCCGACCGAGTTTTTCAATCGTCAGATGTTCAAAACAGCGATAGCCTTTGATTTCGAGCGAGTCTAGTAGAAGTTTTGATTTTGCGTCTTTACTTGTCTCGGTTTTTTCGATTTCTTCGACGGTCGTTGACATAATTTTCTCCAATTCAGCCAAACACAAAATAACACGAACCAACCTTAAATTAAAAAGATTGATTCGTGTCAATTCGCGGGATTCGCGGCAAGGAAATCTTAATCGGCAAAAGCCACGCTCAATTGTTTGAGCGGCATTGATTTTCTTTCGTCCAAGTTGTTTGTGTTTTCGCGGCTAACGTATTCATATAAAATATCGCGCTGCTGCGGAGTGAAACCGGCTTCGGAGATTTGGTAGCGGAGTTCCTTTTCGTTCGCTTCGTTGTTTGCACCCGCCGCCGAGACGACGTTTTCTTCGATCATAATCGAACCCATATCGTCCGCTCCGAATCGAAGCGCGGTTTGTCCTAAACGAAGTCCTTGCGTCAGCCACGACGACTGAATATGCTGAATATTATCAAGAAAAAGACGCGATACGGAAACCATTTTCAGATAATCAATGCCGGTCGGCTCCTCCGTAATTTTGCGACCGAGCGCGGTGTTTTCGCGCTGAAAAGTCCAGGGAATGAACGCCGTGAAACCGCCGGTTTCGTCCTGCACGTCGCGGATTCGCTGAAGATGTTTGACGCGGTGCGAAACATTGTCGCCGATGCCGAACATCATCGTCGCCGTCGAACGCAGCCCGACTTTGTGAACCGCCCGCATCACGTCGAGCCATTCCTGCGTATTGCATTTCGTCGAAACGCGGCGGCGCACTTCGTCGTCTAAAATCTCGCCGCCGCCGCCGGGCATCGAATAAAGTCCGGCAGCTTTCAAACGCCGCAAAATCGTTTCGTAATCCAATTTCGAGATTAAAGAAATGTTGTGAATCTCCGGCGGCGAAAAGCAGTGCAGTTGGAAATTCGGATATTTTTTATGCAAAGTCGAAAGCAGATTTTCATACCATTCGATATTAAAATCCGGGTGAAGTCCGCCCTGCATCAAAACGCCCGTGCCGCCGAGTGCGATGGTTTCATCGATGCGTTTTTCGATTTCTTCAATCGAATGAACATATGTGTCGGGTTTTCCCGGTCGGCGATAAAACGCGCAGAACGTGCAGACGACGTTGCAAACATTCGTGTAATTGATGTTGCGGTCAATAATGTATGTGACGACATCGTTCGGATTTTTTCGCATCCGAATCTCGTGCGCTGCCGCGCCAATTTTTGCGATG
>JAYVKL010000287.1:0-15255 GCA_043768465.1 Pyrinomonadaceae bacterium | reverse complement strand
TCCTGGTCTTAGAAAATTCGTGGTTTCGCTGCTTTGAGCGAAAATTTTCGGGCGACTACCCCGTCAGCTTGCTGCGGGGTAGTCCGAAAATAACGAATTTTCAAAATTTATTCCCGATTTTTGAGGATTTGCGAAGTCGTTCTGAAAAACTGAATGAAGCCGATGACCGCGCCGAGAACGATGCCGCCGACTTTGCCCCACGGCGCGGTTCCGAACAGCAAATCGGCGAACCAGCCGAGAATCAGAGTGAAAACAATCGAGCCGAAAAGGATGATCGCCGCCGAATAAGCCAGACCGCTTTTGCGAATCGTTTCGTCGGAAGATTCCGTTTGATAGGCACCTTGAGAAAAGATTTCGTAATCGTCGGCTTTTGTTTGAACGCTTTTCGCGCCGGGCGTTTCAGCGTTCGCCGCTTCGCTCTCGGTTTCGGCGGAAAGCGCGCGGTTCGTCGTTTGAACGGTGCTTTCATCAGCCGGCATTTGGCTCGATGCTTCGGGATTCGCCGATTCAGCGGCAATTTTCGGGCTTTCTGAAACCGGTGCGCCGTCGGCTTTTAATTCGGGAATTTCCAGCAGATTCGCTTCGTTTTCAATTTCGGAAAACGGCGCGGCAAATTTTTTAAACTCGTTTTTGTCCGCCGCCGGCTCGCCGAACGGCTGTTTTGTAATCAAAGAATCGTCGTCGGCATCAGGAAAGTTTTTATTCATCGCCTGTTTCCTCCCGCATAAAATAACTTTTCAGCCATTCTACAACAAATTTTCGATTTCGGGTGAAATGTTACGAGTTCTGCCTTCAGGCGGTTTTCACGAATATGAAAAGCCGGCTGCAGTCGGAAATTAAATCAGATCAACCTGAGTTCTGAGTTGAACTGACAAAGAAAATTTGACTGAGGACAAACGCGGATTTAACGGGTGAACGCGGATTCGATGAATATATTTGATTCGCCGGGAAATTCACTGAAAACAATCGGCGAACATCCGCTTAATCCGCGTTTGATTCCGACTTTGCCCGCAACCCGTTTCATTTGCCGGTTAAATCGGCGAACAGTCTTTTCTGCACTTCCGTATTGCTCAAAAGTTTGTTGTGAACTTCGCAGACGAAAGACGTGTCGCGCACCGTCAAAGCCCCTTTCAAACCGTTGGCTCGCGTTTTCGCGCCCGGCAGACTCGAAGTTAGCAGCGAACGCTGCGGAACCACGCCGTCGCCGATGCTGTAAATAACGGCTTCGACCTCTTTGCCGGAAACTTTCGTGCCGTCGCTGCGCTTGAATCCGTCGGCGTTGAGAATCGTTCGCCAGCGATTTTTTTTGCCGTCGCGGACGATAATCACGCCGTCGAGCGTCGGCTTGCAGTCGGCTCCGATAATATACATCGCCACCGGCGTTTTCGCGGTGATGTTCGCGTCTATCGCTTCGTGAAAACGCTTCGCCCGATTCAGCACGACGCGAAAATACGCTTTCGCCTGCGCCTGTTCCTGAATGGTAAATTCTCTGGAAAATTTCGGATCGGTATAAGCCGCCCAACCGTATTTTTCCCACGTCGCCGGATTGTAAAGATCAACCCGCAGCGGCTTCAGATTTTCGTCAAACGCCCGCAGGGTTCCGTTCGCCGGTAAAAGCTGATAAATCGCCGGAATCGTGAACATATCGAATTTCGTGATGCTCTGAATAAACGGCAGATTCAAGCGCGTGATGCCGTAACCGTTGAGCAGCGCGCTCAGCGACGGCGTAGAACCTTCGTTCGGTGTGCCGACGAGAAAAATTTTACCGATGGATTTCGCGCCCGCCCAACTCGGCACAATCGGGCGCGTCCCGGCAGGCAAATCCGCGTCGCCGAACATCGCGGCGTAACGCGCAATCAAGCCGCCCATCGAATGCGCGACGATGTTGAATTTCAAATCGGGACGCTTGAGTTTGAGTTTCAGAGCGTTGATTTTCTGGATCAAAAGCCGCGCGTTCTCGACGTTATCGCGCCGCCAGTCGTAGGGAAAAACGTAATAGGCGTCCTGAAAACCGTTCGCCGTCGGCGCGTCCCAATTGCCTTCTTCGTAATCGCCCGGCAGTTTCAGAGAGTCGGCGATGCTTTGATAAATCTCGGTTTCCGGCAGAAATTTCAGATATTTGACGTTTCGCAAAATATCGCCCGCGACTAAATTATCTTTATTCGCCGCCAGATTCGGCGAAATCGGCAGCCGTAAATCATCGGTTTTTGACCGCGATAAACTAAACCAAACCGTTTCTTCGGTGTTTTTGTTGATGAGTTCCGAACCGATTAAACCCGGAATGACGATCACCGGCGGCTTGCCGAGTTGTTTGGGCGACGGCGCGGCGGCGGGCGCGGGCGTTGCCAGCGGCGAAGGTGTCGGCGTTTGACCGCTGATCGTCCGAATGACGGCGGCGCACGAAAAAACCGTTAAAAACAGAAAAAGGCGAAAACAGCTCGAACTCATTAAAGCGGACATATTATTTCTATTATTCAAACTTAAACTTTATCTCGTAACCTTTCACTGATTTCAAGACTGGTTAGTTGTCGAAATAACGGTTTTGGTTGCCGATTTCAATTCGTATTCGATGCCGCGCCAGACGATTTTTCTCGAAAACAAGGCGCAGACGGAGTTATAAAAATAAAGCGGCGGCGTGATCGTCCAAAGCGTCAGGTGCGAAAGAAATTGCCGGTTCAACTCCGGTTCGTAATCTTTCAAAATCAGTTTGACGGCTTTTAATCGCCAAAAAGCCTTGCCCGCGCCGAGCGCGAAAATCAGCGTTACCAAAAAAAGCGTCAGCGCGAAATGAAAGCCGGAGAGGAAAAATAAAAGCGCAACGCCCATCCAAAAAACCACCGAAAAAACCAGCGAACCGATCAAAGCCGCTTTCCAAAGATGTTCGGCGTAAACCCGCGTAATTTTCATCTGGCGCGTGGAAAATTCGAGCAGTTGGCGGAAACTGCAATTTTCCACCGTCGCCGTCAAAGCCTGCGGCACGAAACGAATCGGCAGATCGGCGTTTTTCATCATTCGCGTCACGGCGAAATCGTCTGATGCAGTTCCGCGCCACTGCTCGCGCACGTTTAATCGTTCAAAAACATCGCGCCGAATCGCCGTTGAGCCGCCCCAGCAAAAATTTTTTTTCGTATTCGCGCCCAACGCCGAAGCGACCGAAGCGTTCCAAACCGAACGCAATTCCGACGCGAAACTCGTATTCTTCGAGATAAACCAGCGATAACCCGTCGCGCAGCCGACGGTTTCATTCTGCAAAGGCGCAATCAAATTTCGCAGCCAATTCTCATTCGGACGCGCATCGGAATCCACCAAAACAAACGCTTCCGATGTTTCGGAAACTTCCAAAACCGCCTGCCGCAAATTGTGAACCTTTTGACTTTCACTGATCGCTTTTCCGGCGATGACGAGTTTTGTCAGAACCGTTCGCGGCAGCGAATAGGTTGACTTGCGCCGCGTTAAATCATTCGCCGCCGCCAACGGTTCTGACATCAAATGTCTAATAATTGAAACCGCTTCGTCTCGTTCGTCGTCCACGACAAAAACGATTTCGTAACGCGGGAAATCCTGCCGAAACAGCGCGACGAGATTTTCGTGCAAGTCTTCGTCCAAACCGCGACACGGCACGATGATCGAACAGAACGGCGTGTAATTTGACGGCGGTGCGGCGAGTTCTTTTCTGAAAAATTCGAGATACAAAATTCCGCCGCGCCACGACTGCCAGCCGAGAAACACGAGAACGGCGGCGAAAAAATAGAAAACGTAAATCATTTGGCGGGTTTCAGGTTCAAGGTTTCAGGTTCAAGGTTTCAGGTTCAAGGTTTCGGTTTTCGGGTTTCAGACTTTGAACCTTAAATCTGAAACCTGAAACCTGAAACCTGAAACCTGAAACCTGAAACCTGAAACCTACAACTTGCCGTCCGATAGCAAAACCGCTTTGATATGTTCGACGGTTTTGGCGGTTGCGCCGCGATTTTTCTTCATTACGGCGAAGGCGTTTTTCGCCAGGTGTTCGCGCTTTTCCCGGTCTTTTAATAATTCCGTAAAGACGGCGGCGAGTTTGGCGGCGACTTCTTTTTCCGCTGTTTTCGGCAGTTGAAGCAAAGCGTTTTGCGCGAGAAATTCCTTGACGATCTCCGCAAAATTCGTCGTGTAAGATCCGGTGATAATCGCCCTGGCACTGATCGCCGGTTCTAAAATGCTTTGTCCGCCGTGCGGAATCAGGCTGCCGCCGACGAAGACGATTTCCGCCAAAGGATAAATACTGCGGAGTTCGCCGATGGAATCGAGCAGAATTATTTCGGCGGTTTTATCATTCTCCGAAATCGCCGACGAACGCTTTACCCAACTAAAACCGCTTTCTTTAATCAGGTTTTCGACTTCGGCGAATCTTTCGGGATGACGCGGCGCAAGCAGAAGACGCGGCGGATTTGCCTGGAAATTCGCCCGTGTTTCCTTGAAAGCCTGTAAAATCCACGCCTCTTCCGGCGCATGAGTGCTGGCGGCAATAATCAGCGGCGCGTCTCCGGCGATACCGAAGCGCGTCCGCCATTTGCCGGTCAAATCGCTTTCGCTGTCGTCGAAATCCTGATCAAATTTGATATTTCCCGTCACGCGAACCTTCGTGCCGCGTAAACCTAAACCGAGCAGACGCTTCATATCCGCGCTCGTCTGCATCAACGCCAAATCAACGTGATGCAGAATGCGCCGCATCGTCTTCGGAATCAAGCCGTAACGCGCCACCGATTTTTCCGAAAGTCGCCCGTTGACGATGAAAACCCGCGCCCCGCTTTTATGAGATTCGCGGATAAAATTAAACCACAGTTCGGTTTCCATCAAAATTACGACGCTCGGTTTGATCTGTTTTAAAGCGCGGCGAACGGTGAATTTCCAGTCGAACGGAAAATAAACGACGAGTTCCGCAACATCGGCGAAAATCTCTTTAGCGAGCGTTTGCCCGGTCAGCGTGGTGGTGGAAATGACCAGCCGGCAATCGGGAAAATTTTCCTTAAGGGCTTTTACCAATGGACGCGCCGCGTTCGTCTCCCCGACCGAAACGCAGTGCAGCCACAAAACGGAATGTTCACCCGCTTCAAACGCGGGCAGTTTCCCAAACCTCTGCCGCAAACCCGCCGCGTATTTTCTTTGAAACAAAAAACGCGGCAAAAGCACGACGAACGCGACGGTCAGGAGAAAACTGTAGAGTAGGAACATTGAAAGTGGAGAGTCGAGAGTCGAGAGTGGAGAGTCGAGGGTTAAAAATTAAGAGTCAAATTTTTCAATACAAACTCTCGACTCTCGACTCTTCACTCTCGACTCATTTAACTCTTTCCATATATTTCGATTCCGTCGGATTGACGCGAATCTTTTCGCCGGGCAGGATAAACGGCGGGACGTATAAGGTTACGCCGTTTTCCAAAGTCGCGGGTTTGTTCGAGTTGGAAGCGGTCGCGCCTTTCATCACGGGTTCGGTGTCCTGAACGAGCAGTTCCATCGAAGCCGGAAGCTGCACGCCGATGGGCGTTCCGTCGTAGAATTCAACCTGAATTTTCAAGTTCGGCATCAGCCACTGCACCGCGTCGCCGAGTTCTTCTTCTCTGAGCGAGACCTGCTCGTAATTTTCCGTGTTCATAAAATGATGATGCTCGCCGTCCGAATACAGATATTCCATATCGTGCTGTTCGAGAACGATGCGGTCGAGCGTATCGTTCGAGCGAAAGCGATGCTCGAAGGAATTCCCCGTCAGCAGATTTCTGAGCCGCGACTGCACCATCGCCCGCAGATTGCCCGGCGTGTGATGGCGAAATTCCATCACCCGGCACGGTGCGCCTTCTAATAAAATAACCATTCCTTTTCTGATGTCGTTGGCTGAAAGTGCCATAACTTTATAATCTCCGTCGGTCGTAAATTCGTCTTGTTTTGCAAAGTTTCTAGTTTAAATTTGAACTTGCGCGTTTGTCTAGTCGTAGTGCGATTTGAATTTCACCCGCTGACCTTCAAGGATTGAGAAAATGACCGAATCTAAAATCAATTACGGCATTGACGCTTTGCCCGTTATCAGAAATTTGGCGTTAATCGGATTGGCGGCAATCGTCCTGTTTTCCTTGAGTTACGCCGCCGAATTTTTAGCCGGAATGCGCTGGATGTTTTTCGGCTTTTTCCTGTCGTTTTCAGTGACGGCTCTGCTGATGATTTTCTACACGCGATTCGGCAAACTTCGCCACCGGAACAGAATGCTGGCGATGGTCGAGTGGCGCGGCGGCGAGCAGGTTTTGGATGTTGGAACGGGCAGAGGACTTTTGATGATCGGCGCGGCGAAAAAATTAGACGGCGGCAAATCATACGGCATTGACATCTGGAACGCCGCCGATTTATCGGGCAACAAAATCGAAAATGCCCGGCGTAACGCCGAACTCGAAGGCGTGGCGGCGAAAATAGAAATCAGAAACGAAGACGCGCGAAAAATGAGTTTTCCCGACGCGAGTTTCGATGTTATCCTGAGCAATCTCTGTCTGCACAACATTCCCGATAGAGAAGGTCGGGCGCAGGCGTGTCGTGAAATCGTCAGAGTCCTGAAGCCGCACGGCACGGCGATTTTATCCGATTTCAAAAACAACAAATTTTACGAAAGCGTTTTCAAAACAGCCGGTTTGAAAACCGAATTGTCGTTTCCCTACTTATTGGACACTTTTCCGCCGCTGCGAATCCTAAAAATTCAAAAATAGATTCACTTAACTTCAACCTTCAGTCTGAATCGCCCGCGCCAGGCATCGGCTTTCCGGCATTGAACCACCGTAATCGTGTAATCGCCCGCCGCCGTCGGCGCGATTTCCCGGCGGTTATTGCACGAAGCATCCGACTCGCCAACCGTTTCGCCCGCCGGGTTTTTTATCAAAACTGTGATGTAATGCGAAGACGACACGCCGACTTGCTCGGTTCGCAAGCTCTGTCCCCGGCGAACTTTGATGACGAAAACTTTTCTACCTTTATAATTTTGCAAACTGCTCGAAACGGTCACGGCAGTCGCTTTCTTATAAAAATTTATCCGCGTCGCCGTCTGCGCCAAAACTGCCGTCGAAGCCGATAACACGACGACTAAAACGATTAAAATCGGAAGATGTTTTTTCACTTTTACCTTTTTACTGCTGCCTTATTTAACCGGCAGCGGCGCGGATTCCTCGCCTTCTTTCGGCGGCTCACGATTGAGCTGCTTGAAAACGCCGATAATCCGGTCGTGCATAGTTTTCGCCGATTCGTCCGTCGGATCGAGCTTTAAACCCTTTCGATAATCGCCCAACGCCGCCCGATACTGCGCCGCGCCGGTCAAAGCGGTGGCGCGAACGAAATAAGCCCGCGCCAATGCGTTTTTCGTCTTCGGATTTTTTTTGTATTCCTGTTCCGCCTTCTCGATGTCGGCGGTCATCGCCGCCACGTCAATCGGCTGCGCCATCGGCGATTCGCCCGCCGGCGCGTTGCCGGACGGCGCGGCGGTTTTCTCCGCGTCATTGGAATGGCTGGAGACAATCTCCTGATTGCTCGTCGTCGTCTGAACCGTCGAAGCGTTGACGGCGACATTGGCGTTCGTCGTTTGTTGCGCCGCGCTGTTACAACCGACTGAAATCGAAACGGCGACGCTTAAAATTATAAGTTTATTCATTTTTTTATGACGATTGAATTGTCAATCAATTATTAAATTAGCAACTCGCGCCGACGGACGCAACGCCGCGCCGTTTCAGTTTTATTCGGCAGTCAACTCAGAGACGGTTCGCCGTCGTTCAGAGTCCGAACGCGGAACGCACTTTGCCCGTTTCCGCCGCGCTGCGCTGGCGGAAAAATACGTCGAAGGCGTGGATTCTGAACGAAGAACGTCATTTTTGAGGTAGCTTTTAACCGGCGAAAGATTGTAAAATAGCCCGCAAAATTATGTTGAAAATCGAAAACTACCTCGGCGGCAAACTAATCGCGCCCGTGTCCGGCAAATATCTCGACAATTTCAATCCGGCGACCGGCGAAGTTTATTCGCTGATTCCCGATTCGGACGAGCGCGATGTCGAGTCAGCCGTCGAAGCCGCCCGCGAAGCCTTTCCGGTGTGGTCAAAAATGTCGGCTGAATCGCGCCACGACGTTTTGATGCGCGTCGCCGCGCTGATCGAACGCGAGACCGATACGCTTGCCGAAGCCGAAAGCGTTGACAACGGCAAACCGAAAAATTTAGCCAAAGCCGTTGATATTCCCCGCGCCGTCGCCAATTTTAAATTCTACGCCACCGCCGCGCTGCACACTTCAACCGAAGCATTTGAAACCGTTGGACAAGCGATAAATTACACGCTGCGCCAGCCGATTGGCATAGTCGGGTGCATTTCGCCGTGGAATTTGCCGCTTTATCTGTTCACCTGGAAAATCGCGCCCGCGCTCGCCGCCGGTTGCTGCGTCGTCGCTAAACCCTCGGAAATCACTCCGATGACGGCATATTTATTATCGAAACTCTGCCTCGAAGCCGGACTGCCCGCCGGAGTTTTAAATATCGTTCACGGACTCGGAACTAAAGCCGGAAGCGCGATTGTTTCGCACCGCGACATCAAAGCCATCTCGTTCACCGGCGGGACCGAAACGGGCAAAAACATCGCCCGAATCGCCGCGCCGATGTTCAAAAAACTATCTTTAGAACTCGGCGGTAAAAATCCGAACATCATTTTCGCCGACTGCGATTACGACGAAATGCTCAAAACCACCGTGCTTTCGTCGTTCTCGAATCAAGGTCAAATCTGCCTCTGCGGTTCGCGGATTTTCGTTGAACGTCCGCTTTACGAGCGATTCAAAACGGATTTCGTCGAAAAAGTTTCGCAGTTAAAAATCGGCGATCCGCTGGAATCTGAAACGAACGTCGGCGCAGTCGTCTCCAAACAGCATCTCGAAAAAGTTCTTTCCTACATCGAACTGGCAAAGACGGAAGGCGGCGCAATCCTGCTCGGCGGCAGATCAGCAAAAGTTTCGGGACGCTGTGAAAACGGCTGGTTCATCGAACCGACGATCATCGAAAATCTGCCGTTCGACTGTCGCACCAATCAGGAAGAAATTTTCGGTGCCGTCGTTTCCATTCAGCCTTTCGACACCGAAGCCGAAGTTACGCGCTACGCCAACAGCGTCGAATACGGTTTATCGGCGACCGTCTGGACGGAAAATCTTTCCCGCGCTCATCGAATGGCGGAAAAAATCGAAAGCGGAATCGTCTGGATAAACTGCTGGCTGCTGAGAGATTTGCGAACGCCGTTCGGCGGCGTAAAACAATCCGGCGTTGGGCGCGAAGGCGGTTTTGAGGCTTTAAAGTTTTTTACCGAAGAAAAAAATGTTTGTATCAAGGTGAGTAATCGAAACTGAATGAAAAGACTATCAAAGCAATCGTAAAAATTCTGTTTTATTTTTCGACCGACATCCCGCTCCGCCGTCGCTGAATCCGAAATTTTCAAACCGCTCTGCCTGAAATTTTATTCGACCAGTTCGCCGATGTCGTAGTCGTGGCGCAGAGAAAGATAGCCGCGCGCTTGAATTTCATCGCTGACTCGCGGGCTTAAATCGGGTTCACGCGGCGGCAGACGGTCGCTCAATTTTCTCAAAGACCATCTAACGAATTCCTGGATCGAGCCGCCGTTCGAGACGACAAAATCCGTGTCATCGCGCTGCATCTGTTCGACGAGTTCAACCGCCGTCGCGCCCTTATATTCTTTGTTCTTAAATCGAAAAATCATTGTAATCATTGTAGTTGACCGAACAATCCGTTGCGCCAGGGGAGTGTTATGATTTTACAACGCGGCAGAAGCGGCATAAACCGTAAAAACGTGGTTGCCGCATCAGTGTTTACTCGGATGCGGGAAATTTTTCGACGGAGGATAATTGGCGGCGAATGGCTGACGAAAAGACGGATAAAAATAAAATCGAACGGCAGAGCATCGAGTTTCGACTGCGCGAGCGCGAGCGGTTTTTGCGGACACTCATCAGCAATCTGCCGGGCGTGGTTTTTCGCTGTCGCGCTAATGAAAATTTTACGAAAGAATTCGTCAGCGACGGCTGTTTCGATTTGACCGGCTATCGCGCCGAGGAAATCGTCGGCGAAAACGCGGCGATTAGCTGGCGCGAATTGATGCACCCGGAAGACCGCGAGCGCGTTTCGTCGGAATTGCGGCGGTTAATCGAAAGCGACGCGCCGGTCGGCAACCGGCAATTTCAGGTTTCCTATCGTCTCGTCGCCCGCGATAATTCCGTCCGGCACGTCCGCGACCGTTTCCGCTTCGTTCAGGATTCGCACGGGGAAATCCCCGCTCTCGAAGGTTTTATCACCGACATCACCGACCAGACTTTCGCCGACGAGCGCGTTCGTGAATCGGAGTATCGCTATAAATTAAGCACATCAACAAAATTAGATTAGTGTTTCATCTGTCAAAGTCCAATAATTATAAGGGCTCTAGATTTACAAAGTCTAACTTATTTCTGCTGGGGTGCTTACCTGCCGAAAATATGCGCGATCTCGTCTGTCTGCACGATTTGGACGGGAAATATCTTTACGTTTCGCCGTCGTCCGCCGCGATGCCCGGCTTCACGCCGGACGAACTCGCCGGCACGTCGCCGTGTGATTTAATTCATCCGGCGGATATCGAAAGACTGCGCGACGAAGCTCACGCCCGGCTACTCAAAGGCGAAACCGGAATAATCATCGAATACCGGATGCGCGATAAAAAAGGCGATTATTACTGGTTTGAAACGATGGCGCAAACCGTCGCCGCCCCGGACGGCGAAATCGTCCAACCGCAAACCGTCTCGCGCGACATCTCTAACCGCAAGGAAGCCGAAACGGAACGCGAAAAGGCGCAGGAAGAATTGGCGCAACTGCTGTTCAGCGAACGCGAAGTCCGCCGCGATGCCGATGCCGCCCGCGTCGAACTCGAACACGCGAGCCGCGCCAAAGACGAATTTCTGCAAATGGTTTCACACGAATTTCGCACGCCTTTGACGACGATCAAAACTCTCGTCCGCGTTCTTCAGCACGACGGCGAATCGAAAGCCGAGCGGCAAAAACATCTCGAAACCATCGCCGCCGAATGCGACCGGCAGATTGATATGATCCTGAATCTGCTGGATGTTTCGCGGCTCGAAGAAGGCGACGTTGATTTGAAAAACGAGCCGGTGGACATCAACCGCGTTTTATATTCGTGCGACAAAATCGAGCGTCCCGCCGCCGAATCGAGAGAACAGATTTTCAGCGTCGAGCGCGAACAGCCTTTGCCGAAGGTAGCGGGCGACGAAAAGGCGATCCGCCGCGCACTCTGCACCGTCATCGGAAACGCCGTCAAATATACGCCCGAAGGCGGAATGATTACCGTCACGGCGAAACACGTCGCGCATCACGGAATTAAAATTGATGACGAAGCGGACAAAAAAATTGCCGCCGAAATGTTCGGAGATTTGCCGAAACAGGTGGATTTTTCGACCGCTGAACCGTTGAAGACCGAAGAAATCGCCGTTATCGTTTGCGACACGGGACGCGGCATTCTGCCCGCCGACGTGCCGAAAATCTTCGGCAAATTTTATCGCGGAGCCAAACCGAACGCCGACCGTGAAACCGACGGCACGCTGGACGATGCCGCCGGGAAAGCCGAAACGCCGGGTGTCGGGTTGGGTTTGTATTTAGCTAGGCGAACCGTCACCGCGCTCGACGGACGAATCGCGGTTAATTCCGAGGTCGGGCGCGAAAATTGCTCTACGATTTTCTTACCGATTTGGAACGAAAAAAGGCACGAAAAGGATACGCTCGATGAATACGGTTTTGACGAAAACGAGAAACACGGCGAAGAAAAGACTGCTGGCGGTTGAGGACGACGCGCGGCTGCTCGAAGCGATGGCGATTTGTCTCGAACTGGAAGGCTACGAGGTGATGACGGCGCGCAACGGCAGCGAGGCGTTTGTCCGCATCGCCGAAACGATTCCCGATTTGATCGTCAGCGATGTCGTGATGCCGCGCGGCGACGGCTCTTCGCTGGTTAAAAATCTGCGCTCGAATCCGCGCACCGATCTGATCCCGGTCGTTTTTTTAACGGCGAAAGACGGACGAAACAATCGTCTGAACGGCATTCGCGCCGGAGTTGACGCTTATCTGACGAAACCGTTCGAGCCGGAGGAACTCGTCGTGACGATTGAAAACATTTTGCAGCGCGTTTCTCGAACGCATACTCGCGTCGCCATTGCCGCCAATGCCGGCACGTCGAGAGCCGTCGTCGCCGATTACAATTCGCCGAATAATATCAATCCCGATAATCTGACCGAAGCCGAAGACCGCATCGCCGCGCTCGTCGCCGAAAGTCTGAGCAACAAGGAAATCGCCGCTCGACTCAACATCAGCACGCGCACGGTCGAATCGCACGTCTCGCACATTCTTTCTAAAAAAGGTTTTGCCAACCGCGTCGAAATCGCTCGTTACGTCGTCGCTCAAACTGCCGTTTGATAAATCGAGGAAAGTTCAGAGTTCACGCTTGAGCGTGTTCTGCCGCCATCGAAGCGCGGCGGCGGCAAACTGAAGTTTGAACTCTGAACGAAGAGGAAAACACGCTAAACGGGCGTGTTTTTTTCGTTTACGCCGACTATTCGGAACCTCTCTGTGAAAATACCGATGCTTCGTCCGTGTTTACACGGTTACGCGCCCGCCGCTTTTTTTTAATCTATCCAACATACAAACGAGACCGCGAAAATCTTTTCGGGCGAACGTGTGTTTATTTGCAGAGACAAATTTATCGGCGGGAGAATTATGAACAGAGGACAGGAAATTCTAGAAGCGGTGGACGAGCGCGGCGAAATCGGATTCCTTGATTTGGCGACGAAACCGGCGGATGCGGCGGCAGATGAAAATGTGCTTGCCGTGCGGCTCGGAAACGGCGAAACGGTTTTTGTCGAGGCGGAACGTCTGACGGCGAATGCTTCAAATAAATTTCGTTTCGACGGAAGTTTTCAGAACGCAATCCGCCGCGCCGTTCTTGAGCAAGGCGAAGAGAAACCGGCAAATCCGGCGCGAACAATTTCAGATGAAAGCAATTTAGCGGCGATTGACGGGCGCACCAACGAGCGCGGCGAAATCGTCGTGCCGCTGATCGCCGAGGAAATTGTGATCAGCAAAAAGACGGTTGAAACCGGCGGTGTCCGCGTTCACAAAACGGTGCGCGAAGATGTGCAGACGATTGACGAGCCGATTGTCCGCGAGCATCTCGATGTCGAGCGCGTCGCCGTCAATCAATTCGTCGAAACCGCGCCCGCCATTCGTTACGAAGGCGACGTGATGATCGTGCCGGTTCTGGAAGAAGTTATCGTGACGCAAAAACGTCTGCTGCTGCGCGAAGAAATTCGACTGACGAAACGGCGCGAGGAAATTTCCAACGTGCAGGAAGTAACTTTGCGGCGCGAGGAAATCAGACTCGAAAAGATTGACACCGGAAGTGTCGAACCGGGAATGCCGGAGCGGTAAATTTAGTGGTAAACGGTAAATGGTAAATCATTCGTCATTTTCCACATCACTCTTGATAAACGAGCGGGAATCTGGGAATAACTTTTCGAGTTTTCGCTGAGAGTGATGGACGGAAGTAAAAATTGATAACGAACAAGGAGTAACAAAATTATGGCAACGACGATTGTAGGAATTTTTGACGATTTCACGAAAGCACAGGCGGCGGTCAAAGCGTTGAGCGGCGCGGGTGTCAAACAGGGCGACGTTCACATCGCCAGAAACGAACCGGCGGGCAAAAGCTACACGACTTACGGCGGTCCGAACTCGAAAGATTATACGACCGGAACGAGCATCGGCGATAAAATTTCGGACTTTTTCGGAAATCTGTTCGGCACTAATGACGATCCGGCAATCCGGGCAGAAAGCGACGTTTACGCCGAATCGGTCAGACGCGGCAGCGTCGCTGTCGCCGTTAAAGTCGAGGACAAAATGGTTGATCGAGCCGCCGATATTTTGAACGACAACGGCGCGGTTGACGTTGACCGCCGCACGGCGCAGTATCGCGCCGCCGGTTATAAAAATTACGACGCGAAAGCTCCGCTTTACAACGCGGAACAGTCGCAAACCGAGTTTAAGAACTTCGCCGGTCAGGGCGAAATCGCGCTGCCGGTGATCGAAGAACAATTGAACGTCGGCAAGCGCGTCGTGCAGCGCGGCGGCGTTCGCGTTCATACGCGGGTGACGGAGCGTCCGGTCGAAGAACAGGTA
The DNA here is from genome assembly GCA_043768465.1 of Pyrinomonadaceae bacterium. GTDB lineage: Bacteria > Acidobacteriota > Blastocatellia > Pyrinomonadales > Pyrinomonadaceae. Next base: position 1,010 of record JAYVKL010000287.1, on the reverse strand, counting down.
ACTTTGCGCGAGGAAAACGTGACGGTGAATCGCCGTCCGGCTGACCGCGCCGTCAGCGATGCCGATATGAAAAACTTCAAAGAAGGCGATTTTAATGTTACGACCAAAGCGGAAGAAGCCGTCGTCGGCAAACAGTCGCGCGTCGTCGAAGAAGTCGTCATCAACAAGAACGTCACCGAACGCGCCGAAACCGTCCGCGATTCGGTCAAACGAACCGATGTCGAATTTGACGAAATCAAAACCGGAAACACGGCAAACCGCCGAAACGGGTAACGGGCAAGGGGAAGCGAACGGGAAATTCGTGTGAGATTTTCCTTTTCGGCGCGGGTCTGCCGCCAATCGTTCGAGAAGAAAAGAGCAATTAAAGGCAAACCCGCGCTTATCAAATTTATTATTTCCAAGCGTCAGTTTTGGAAGGCTAAGTTTATTGAACCTTCACAGGCAGAGATTTTAACGAGAGAATTTTTAGAGGGAAACATTTAAGGAGAAAATTATGATGCAAGTTCAACAAACAGTAACTAATTTCCGCGACACGAGCGAAGCCATCGTCTATTCACTTTATCAAGCGTTGATGCGTTTCGTCAGTTTTTTGCCCGCGCTCGTCGGGGCGTTGATAATTTTAATCGTCGGCTGGTTTATTGCCGGTTTATTGGCAAAATTAATCGAGCGCGGTTTGAAAGCCGTCGGACTGGAAAGAGCGGTCGCGCATTCGGGCATCGGCAATTTCGTTCAGCAGTCGGGAACGCAAATGACGGTTTCCGGCATCATTGCGACGTTCGTCAAATACTTTATCTTTTTGATTTTCGTGCCAACTGCCGCCAACGTCATCGGCATTCCGCAGTTAACCGAAATCATCAACCGCATCATTTTGTATATTCCTGATGTAATTGTGGCGATGGCGATCATTATGTATAGGAGTTACGCAGTTGAAAGTTTATTTGATAAAAATAAAGAATGAATCCGCCAAAAGTCAGAGACGAAGATTACATTAACTTTATTATCGCCACGCC